>NZ_JBIDAJ010000029.1:0-97851 GCF_043202395.1 Streptomyces sp. NPDC048197 | reverse complement strand
GGACTGCTTCGCTTTACGTCCCAAACACCGGCCCCTCCGGCCCGTCCCCTCCCGTTGGGGGGTGGGAATGCGGTGGGTGGGGGTGGGCGTTGGGGATGCAAGGGGTCGTTGGGACCCGTAGGGGACGGTCGAACAGATCCCGTAAGGGTCGCGAGGGCCCCCTGCAGGGCCACAACTCGACGCGCCCGGAGCCCTATTCCCGAGGGCTACGACGGCGAGATGCGTCCTCGACGACGCGCGCCCCCACGCACCCGCACACTCCCCCAACGGGAGGGGACGGGCCGGAGGGGCCTTGTTCGTGGACGTAAAGCGACAGCAGTCCACGAACAAGGCCCCGGAGGCCCGTCACCGCACCCAACAACAACCCCGCCCGCCGCAGGCGCAACGGCGAGACGACCCGCGACGCCGCAGACAGCTACGTACGCGGCGCCGCAAAGCGCAACGGCGAGACGACCCGCGGCGCAGCAGACGGCTACGTGCGGGGCGCCGCAAAGCGCGCAACGGCGGGCAACGACCACGGCGCTGCAGCCGAGTACGTGGGCAAATCAGGCAGCGGCAGCGGCCTTCGCCGCGTCCACCTTGCGGCCGAAGTGGACCGAGGCCCACCACAGGGCGGCGAAGACGGCGCCGAGGAAGAACATCGTGGGGATGACGAAGCCGCTGGCGATGAGGGCGATCTGGAGGGCCCAGCCGAGCTGGACGCCGCCGGGGCGGGTCAGCATGCCGCACAGCAGGAGGCTGAACAGCATCGCGATGCCGCTGACCGTCCAGATCGTGGCCGTCGGGATGTCCGTCAGCTGCATCGCGACCAGGCCGGCGAAGCCGATCACGAAGAATTCGCCTATCAGAGTGCCCGCGCAGAGCGTGCGCATGGTCAGCCCCTTCCCAGCAACAGTCGGGCCTCGCCGACCGTGATCACCGAGCCCGCGACCAGCACGCCCGCGCCGGAGAACTCGCCCTCTTCCTCCGCGAGGGTGATCGCCGCCTCCAGGGCGTCGTCGAGCCGTGGCTCGACCTGGACCCGCTCGGCGCCGAAGACCTCCACCGCGACGGCCGCAAGCTCGTCCGGATCCATCGCACGATGGCTGGAATTACGCGTCACGACGATCTCGGCGAAGATCGGCTCGAACGCCTCCAGGACTCCGCGGACGTCCTTGTCGTCGCTGGTGCCGACGACGCCGATCAGCCGGCTGAAGCCGAACGCCTCGGTGACCGCCTCGGCCGCGGCCCGGGCGCCCGCGGGGTTGTGCGCGGCGTCCAGCACGACCGTGGGGCTGCGGCGGACGACCTCCATCCGGCCCGGCGAGGCGACCGCGGCGAACGCGGAGCGGATGGTGTCGATGTCGAGCGTGCGGGCGTGGTCCGAGCCCACGCCGAAGAACGCCTCGACCGCGGCGAGCGCCACCGCGGCGTTGTGCGCCTGGTGGGCGCCGTACAGCGGGAGGAAGATCTCCGGGTACTCGCCGCCCAGGCCGCGCAGCGTCAGCATCTGCCCGCCGACCGCGACCTCACGGGAGAGCACCCCGAACTCCATGCCCTCACGCGCGACCGTGGCGTCCACCTCGACCGCGCGCTTGAGCATCACCGACGCCGCGTCGACCGGCTGCTGGGCCAGCACGACCGTGGCGTCCTTCTTGATGATCCCGGACTTCTCACCGGCGATCTGCTCGGGCGTCTCGCCGAGGCGGTCGGTGTGGTCCAGGGAGATGGGGGTGATCACGGCGACGTCGCCGTCGATCACGTTCGTCGCGTCCCAGGTGCCGCCCATGCCGACCTCGACGACCGCGACGTCCACCGGGGCGTCCGCGAAGGCGGCGAAGGCCATGGCCGTCAGCACCTCGAAGAACGACAGGCGGTACTCCTGCTGGCCGTCGATCATCTCCAGGTAGGGCGCGATGTCCCGGTACGTCTCGATGAAGCGCTCGGCGGAGACCGGGCTGCCGTCCAGGCTGATCCGCTCGGTGATCGACTGGACGTGCGGGCTGGTGTACCGGCCGGTGCGCAGGTCGAAGGCGCCCAGCAGCGCCTCGATCATGCGGGCGGTGCTGGTCTTGCCGTTCGTGCCGGTGATGTGGATGGACGGGTACGCCCGCTGGGGCGAGCCCAGGACGTCCAGCAGCGCCACGATCCGCTTCACCGACGGGTCGAGCTTGGTCTCGCCCCAGCGGCCCGCCAGCTCCTCCTCGACGGCCCGCAGCGCGCGGTCGACCTCGGGATCGGCCGGCCGGGCGGGGATCGGGTCCCCCTGCGGCGGTCCCGCCTGGGCGCGCAGGGTTCGGCTGCCGGCCTCGATCACCGCCAGGTCGGGGTCTCTGTCGGTCTCCGCCTCGACCAGTTCGTCGAAGGCGTCGGTCGGGTCGGGGTCGTCGTTTCGGGGGCGCTCGCTCACGACGACAAGTCTACGAGGCACCTGTGACAGCGCCGCGCTGCGTCGCCCCCGCCCGCCGCGCGCCGCGCCGGCCCGCCGGTAGCTCCCCGGCTAGCCCAGTGCCGCCTTCATCATCGCCCGCGCCACCGGGGCCGCCAGGTCGTTGCCGGAGACCTCGTTGCGGGCGGCGTGGCCGTCCTCGACCATCACGGCCACCGCCACCTGGTGGCCGTTGCCGTCCTCCGCGTACGAGACGAACCAGGCGTAGGGCGTACCGCTGTTGTCGACGCCGTGCTGGGCGGTGCCGGTCTTGCCGCCGACGGTCAGTCCGCCGATCTTCGCGTTCGTGCCGGTGCCCTGGTCCACCACCGTCTGCATCGCGGACCGCAGCTGGGCGGCGGTGCGGCCCGACATGGTCCGGCCGTCCCGGTAGGCCGCCGGTTCGTTCTGCTGGACGGTGTTGCCGCCGCCGTCGGTCAGCCGGTCGACCAGCTGCGGGCTCTTCAGCTCGCCCCCGTTGGCGATGGCCGAGGCGACCATCGCCATCTGGAGGGGGGTCGCCTGGTCGTTGAACTGGCCGATCCCCGACAGCGCGGTCTGCGCCTGGTCCATGTCGTCCGGGTAGATGCTCTTGGCGGCGCGCACCGGGGTGTCCACCTTGCCGTCGTTGAAGCCGAACTTCTCGGCCTGTGCCTTGACCTTGTCCTTGCCCAGGTCGACGGCCATCTTCGCGAAGACGGTGTTGCAGGAGTAGCGCAGCGCGGTGCGGATGGTCGCGTTCTTGCAGGGCGCGGCGGTGTTCTCGTTCTTCAGCGTGGTGTGGGTGTGCGGGAGGGTGTACGGGTCGGGGCTGTCGGTGTGCTCGTCGACCGAGGAGTACCGGCCGTTCTCCAGCGCGGCCGCGGCGACCACCAGCTTGAAGGTGGAGCCGGGCGGCAGCGGCTGCCGCAGCGCCCGGTTGACCTCGGGGTGGTCCGGGTCGCCGGACATCCGCTGCCACGCCTTCTGGTCGGCGGCGGAGGACCCGGCGAACTTCCCCGGGTCGTACGACGGGGTGCTGACCATGCCGAGGATCCGCCCGGTGGCCGGGTCGAGGGCGACGGCTGCGCCCTTCTTGCCGTCCAGCGCCTGATAGCCGGCCTTCTGCACCTTGGCGTCGATGGTGGTGGCCACGTCGCCGCCCTTGGCCCGGGTGCGGGTCAGCGCGTCGGCGGGGCTCTGCAGCCGGCTGTCGGAGCCGTCGAGGAGGTCGCCGTAGAGGCTCTCCAGCTGGTTGCTGCCGAAGATCTGCGAGGTGAAGCCGGTCACGGGGGCGTAGAGCGAGCCGTCCTTGTAGGTGCGCTTGTACTTGAGGGTGGAAGAGGTGGCGGCGGAGCCGGTGACCGGCTCGCCACCGACGAGGATGTTGCCCAGCGGCGCCGCGTACTTGCCGATGGCCACCCGAGGGTTGTGCGAGTCCTCCTTGTAGTCGCTGGCCTTCGCGCCCTGGATCCAGGTGGCCCAGCCCATCAGTGCGACTATCAGGGCGAGGCAGAACACCGAGACCCGGCGCAGTGGCTTGTTCATGGGGCGCGGCTCCTGGGAAGGGGCGGGCGGTTTCCGCCGGACTCCGGCAATCCGGCGCTCCGGCATCCGGCATCGGGCATTCCGGTCCACCGTGCCTCGCCTTCATGAGAACGCGATGAGAACGGTCTTAACGGGCCGAATCGACCGGACCTGCCCGGCCGGGACAACTTTCTGCCCCGCTTCGCCCTCTTCCACGGCGGGCTGTGCGGCTCCCCCGCACCCCGGCGGCGCCAGCACGGCCCACGGGAGCGCGCGACAGGACGACGGCGAACGGGAAAGCAGGAGCTGAACAGGCGTGCCGGCAATCAGTCAGCGGATGCATTTGGTGCTGCTCACCGCCTGGACCGCCCTGTGGTTCGCGGTCGTCGAACCGCACGGCGGGTTCTCCTGGCACTACCTGCGCACCGGCGGCGAGCTGATCTACCAGGGCACCGCGGGCGACGGCACCGGCGGCCTCAACCTCTACGCGCACCACCCCGAGCTCCAGATGGGCCCGATCAGCTTCCTGACCGCCGGGCTGTTCAACCCGTTCCCCGAGGCCACCGGCCAGTTCCTCGCCGCGGCCCTGATGTCGCTGCTCGGTCTGGTCATAGTGGTCCTGGCCGGGCGCAGCGCGGCCCACCACTTCCTGGGCACCGGCACCAACCACCAGCGGCTGCGGCAGCGCGTCCTGATCGCCGGGCTGGCCTTCATCCCGATGTGGATCGAGGTCGCGGTCCGCTTCGGGCACCTCGACGACGTCCTCGCCCTGTTCTTCACCGCCCTCGCGGTCCGCGCCGTCACCCGCGGCGACGCCGCCCTCACCGGCGCTTTCCTGGCCCTGGCGATGGATTCCAAGCCCACCGCCCTGGCCTTCGTCCCGCTGCTGCTCGCGCTGCCGCGGGAGAAGTGGCTGCGGGCCGGCCTGTGGTGCGCGGGCCTGGTGGCCGTCGCCTGGCTGCCGTTCTTCCTCGGCGATCCGCAGTCGTTCGCCGCGGCGAAGTTCGCCATCCCCAACCATCCGGCGTCCGCGCTGCGCTGGCTGGGCGTCGGCGATCCGGAGACCCCTGGCTGGGACCGTCCGGCGCAGGCCGCCCTCGGGCTGACGCTGGGCGCGATCGCCGTCTGGCGGGGCCGCTGGGCGGCCGTGGTGCTGCTCGGTGCCAACGCCCGGATCGTCCTCGACCCCAGCGTCTACACGTACTACACGGCGTCGGTGCTGCTCGGCACCCTGTTGTGGGACGTGATCGGCCAGCGCCGCCTGGTGCCCTGGTGGAGCTGGCTCGCGCTGCTGATCCTCTACGGCAGCGTCTTCGCGGTCCCCGACGACTCGGCCCGCGGCCTGATCCGCCTGGGCTTCGTGGCCCTCTCCACGGCGTATGTGCTGCTCTGGCCGGTCCGCGAACGGGGGGAGCGCGGACGGGGGCGGGGACGGCGCAGGCCCCACGCCCGTACGGACGAGGGGCCTGCGGTGTGGAACGGTGCTACGCCTGGGGCAGAGCCGCCAGCTGCGCGGTGATCCGCTCGATGTCGGCCTCCGCGGTCCCCAGCCGGCCGCGGATCTTGTCCACGACCTTCTCGGGCGCCTTGGCGAGGAACGCCTCGTTGCCGAGCTTGGCGGTGGCCTGCGCCTTCTCCTTCTCGGCGGCGGCCAGGTCCTTCGTCAGCCGCTTGCGCTCCGCCTCGACGTCGATGGCGCCGGACAGGTCCAGCGCGACCGTGGCGCCCGCGATCGGGAGCGAGGCGGTGGCGTGGAAGCCGTCACCGGCCGGCTGCAGGCGCAGCAGCGCCCGCATCGCGGCCTCGTGCGGCGCCAGCGCCGTACCGGACAGGTCCAGCCGGGCCGGGACCTTCTGGCCGGGCTGCAGCCCCTGGTCGGAGCGGAACCGGCGGACCTCGGTGACGACCTGCTGAACGGTCTCGATCTCCTGCTCCGCGGCCGCGTCGCGGAAGCCCGAGTCCGCGGGCCACTCGGCGATGACGAGCGACTCGCCGCCGGTCAGCGTCGTCCACAGCGTCTCGGTGACGAACGGGACGATCGGGTGCAGCAGCCGCAGCGTGACGTCCAGGACCTCGCCCAGGACCCGGCGCGACGCGTCGGCGGCCGGCCCGCCGGCCATGAAGGTGGTCTTGGACAGCTCGACGTACCAGTCGAAGACCTCGTCCCAGGCGAAGTGGAAGAGGGTGTCCGACAGCTTCGCGAACTGGTAGTCGTCGTAGTAGGCGTCGACCTCGGCGACGACCGAGTTCAGCCGGGAGAGGATCCACCGGTCGGTCGCCGACAGCGCTTCCGCGGGCGGGAGTTCGCCCTCCACGGTCGCGCCGTTCATGAGCGCGAAGCGGGTGGCGTTCCAGATCTTGTTGGCGAAGTTGCGGGAGCCCTGGACCCATTCCTCGCCGATCGGCACGTCGACACCCGGGTTGGCGCCACGGGCGAGGGTGAACCGGACCGCGTCCGATCCGTAGGCGTCCATCCAGTCCAGCGGATTGACCGCATTTCCGAAGGACTTGGACATCTTCTTGCCGAACTGGTCACGGACCATGCCGTGCAGCGCGATGGTGTGGAACGGCGGGGTGCCGTCCATCGCGTACAGCCCGAACATCATCATCCGGGCGACCCAGAAGAACAGGATGTCGTAGCCGGTGACCAGGACGGAGTTCGGGTAGAACTTCTCGACGCTGGGGGTCCGTTCGGGCCAGCCGAGCGTGGAGAACGGCCACAGGCCCGACGAGAACCAGGTGTCCAGGACGTCGGTGTCCTGGTGCCAGCCCGCACCGCTCGGCGGCTCCTCGTCCGGTCCGACGCAGACGACCTCGCCGTTCGGCCCGTACCAGACCGGAATGCGGTGACCCCACCACAACTGCCGGGAAATGCACCAGTCGTGGAGGTTGTCCACCCAGCCGAAGTACCGCGACTCCATCTCCTTGGGGTGGATCGCGACCTTGCCGTCCCGGACCGCGTCCCCGGCCGCCTGCGCCAGCGGGCCGACCTTGACCCACCACTGCATCGACAGCCGCGGCTCGATGGTCGTCTTGCAGCGCGAGCAGTGCCCGACGGAGTGGGTGTACGGACGCTTCTCGGCGACGATCCGGCCCTCGGCGCGCAGCGCCCCGACGATCGCGGAGCGGGCCTCGAAGCGGTCCAGGCCCTGGAACGGGCCGTGCGCCGTGATGACGCCCCGCTCGTCGAGGACGGCCAGGTTCGCGAGGCCGTGCCGCCGCCCGATCTCGAAGTCGTTCGGGTCGTGCGCCGGCGTGACCTTCACTGCACCCGTGCCGAACTCCGGGTCGACGTGCTCGTCCGCGACGACCGGGATGCGGCGACCGGTCAGCGGCAACTCGATCTCGGTGCCGACGAGATGGGCGTACCGCTCGTCGTCGGGGTGGACGGCGACCGCGGTGTCACCGAGCATCGTCTCGGCGCGGGTGGTCGCGACGACGATCGACGCGTCACCCTCGCCGTAGCGGATGGAGACGAGCTCGCCGTCGTCGTCCTGGTACTCCACCTCGATGTCCGAGATGGCGGTCAGACAGCGCGGGCACCAGTTGATGATGCGCTCGGCGCGGTAGATCAGCTCGTCGTCGTAGAGCCGCTTGAAGATCGTCTGGACGGCCTTGGACAGGCCCTCGTCCATCGTGAACCGCTCACGCGACCAGGCAACGCCGTCGCCGAGCCGCCGCATCTGACCGCTGATCTGCCCACCGGACTCGTTCTTCCACTGCCAGACCCGCTCGACGAACGCCTCGCGCCCGAGGTCGTGCCGTGAGACGCCCTCCTTGGCGAGCTCGCGCTCGACGACGTTCTGGGTGGCGATACCGGCGTGGTCCATGCCCGGCTGCCACAGCGTCTCGTAGCCCTGCATCCGCTTGCGGCGGGTGAGGGCGTCGATCAGCGTGTGCTCGAAGGCGTGGCCCAGGTGGAGGCTGCCGGTGACGTTCGGCGGCGGGATGACGATCGTGTACGGCGGCTTGTCGCTCTTCTCGTCCGCCTCGAAGTAGCCCCGCTCTACCCAGCGCTCGTACAGCGGCCCCTCTACATCGGCCGGCGTGTACTGAGTCGGCAGTTCGGGGTCGCTGTGCTTGCTCTGCTGAGTGTTCTCGGTCACGACGGACAGTGTACGGGCGCCCATGTACCAGCTTCGAATCGGTTTCGCCCCCGGGGCAACGGCTGTCGGTGGCGTCGTACAGGATGTCGGCAGCGCATAAACATCGCAGGACTTCAACTGTTCTCAGTTGTCACGAGGGGAACCGCTCCATGAGCTTCAACCAGCCGCCTCCCGGCCCGTACGGCCAGCAGCCCCAGCAGCCCGGTCCGTACGGCCAGCCGCAGCAGCCGCCGGCCCCCCAGCCCGGTTACGGCTATCCGCAGCAGGGCGGCCAGGTGCCTCCGCAGCAGGGTTACGGCTACCCCCAGCCGCCCCAGGCGCCCCAGGCGCCCCAGCCCGGTTACGGCTACCCCCAGCAGCCCGCCTACGGCCAGCAGCCCCCGTACGGCGGCCAGCAGACCCCCTACGGCGTCATCCCCCAGGGCCCCGAGGAGTCCGGCGGCAACGGCAAGAAGATCGGCCTGATCATCGGCGCCGTCGCCGTCGTCGCAGCCATCGGCGTCGGCGCCTACTTCGTCTTCGGCTCGGGCGGGGACGTGAAGCCTTACACGATCTCGCTGCCGGAGAAGCTGCTGAGCGGGCAGTTCTCGAAGGTGCCGACTCCTGGCGCCCGGGGCACCGAGGACCTCGCCAACGACAAGGAAGCCAAGGCGATGGGCATCACCAACGCCAAGGGGGTCGGAGCCAGCTACAAGGCCGAGGGCGGGCTGAGCCTGAGCCTGCACGGCGTCTACGGCGAGATCGCCGATCCCGAGGGCACGGTGAGCCAGATGTTCGCCAAGGTCGACGAGAACCAGAAGAAGACCATGGGGAACGCCAAGGTCGAGGACGTCACTTCGACGACCGAGTACTCGCCGGACGACTTCGACGGCGCGGTGATGAAGTGCCGCACACAGAAGTTCACGGTGTCGCAGGCCGGCATGTCCGTGCCCGTCACCGTCTCCACCTGCATCTGGGGCGACAACAGCGCCATCGGCGCCGTCACGATGGCCGCCAGCCCCTCCCCCTCCGGCGCCACCACCGCCACCACCCCCGGCGCCGAGGAACTGT
Organism: Streptomyces sp. NPDC048197; assembly: GCF_043202395.1. NCBI lineage: Bacteria > Bacillati > Actinomycetota > Actinomycetes > Kitasatosporales > Streptomycetaceae > Streptomyces > Streptomyces sp. NPDC048197. The sequence continues at coordinate 88,782 of NZ_JBIDAJ010000029.1, read as the reverse complement.
CCGAGAAGACCGCCAAGGTCCGCAACGAGGTCCGCAGGGAGAAGTAGCCGACGCCCCGTGCGCCGTTTGTGGGGGACGGCGGCACGGAAGCGCGCCCGTTACACACAAGAGCCGCCCGGCAGCGAAGGTTCGCTGCCGGGCGGCTCTCGTATGTCCCTAGTGGAAGGGCGCCGCCTACGCGCTCTTCTCCTGGGGCTCGCCCGAGTCGCCTCGGGTGCGGGGGACGAGGGTGGGGTTCACGTTGGAGTGGACGACGTCCTCGGTGATGACGACGCGGGCGACGTCCTTGCGGGACGGGATCTCATACATCACCGCCTGGAGGACCTCCTCCATGATGGCGCGCAGGCCGCGGGCGCCGGTGCCGCGGAGGATGGCCTGGTCGGCGATGGCCTCCAGGGCCGGGCGGTCGAAGTCGAGCTCCACACCGTCGAGTTCGAAGAGGCGCTTGTACTGCTTGACGAGCGCGTTGCGCGGCTCGACGAGGATCTGCAGGAGCGCCTCGCGGTCGAGGTTGTGGACCGAGGTGAGGACCGGGAGGCGGCCGATGAACTCGGGGATCATGCCGAACTTGACCAGGTCCTCCGGCATGACGTCCTGGAGCTGGTCCTTGGACTCGATCTCCCGCTTGGAGCGGATCGTCGCGCCGAAGCCGATGCCCTTGGCGCCGGACCGGGCCTCGATGATCTTCTCCAGGCCGGCGAACGCACCGCCCACGATGAACAGCACGTTCGTCGTGTCGATCTGGATGAATTCCTGGTGCGGGTGCTTACGGCCGCCCTGGGGCGGGACCGAGGCGGTGGTGCCCTCCAGGATCTTCAGGAGGGCCTGCTGGACGCCCTCACCGGAGACGTCACGGGTGATCGACGGGTTTTCGCTCTTCCGGGCGACCTTGTCGATCTCGTCGATGTAGATGATGCCGGTCTCGGCCTTCTTGATGTCGAAGTCCGCGGCCTGGATCAGCTTGAGGAGGATGTTCTCGACGTCCTCGCCGACGTAACCGGCCTCCGTCAGGGCGGTGGCGTCGGCGAACGCGAAGGGGACGTTCAGCATCCGGGCGAGGGTCTGCGCGAGCAGGGTCTTGCCGGAGCCGGTGGGGCCGAGCAGCAGGATGTTGGACTTGGCGAGCTCGATGCCGTCGTCGCCGCGGCCGGGGCCGTTCTCGCCCGCCTGGACCCGCTTGTAGTGGTTGTAGACGGCGACCGACAGCGCCTTCTTGGCGGGCTCCTGGCCGACGACGTAGCCGTTCAGGAACTCGTAGATCTCCCGGGGCTTGGGAAGCTCTTCCCAGCGCACCTCGGAGGTCTCGGCGAGCTCCTCCTCGATGATCTCGTTGCAGAGATCGATGCACTCGTCGCAGATGTACACACCAGGTCCCGCGATGAGCTTCTTCACCTGCTTCTGGCTCTTTCCGCAGAATGAGCACTTGAGCAGGTCGCCGCCGTCACCGATGCGTGCCACGAGGTGCTTCCCCTTCGCCTGGGATCCGCATTGCTCCTACGGACCCGGGTGCTTGCCTATCGACGGTACCTTGCCGGGCCCCCCGTACGGGCCCCCCTTGGACCGACTCGGTTCACTCGATCCCGAACCGGTCCAAGGAGGCAACGCTCCGGCGCGTTGTGCGCGAAACCGCTAGCCGATCGAGACGGACGACTTGCGCGTCGAGACGATCTGGTCGACCAGACCGTACGCCAGGGACTCCTCGGCGGTCAGAATCTTGTCACGCTCGATGTCATCGCGGATCTTCTCGATGGGCGTCGAGGAGTGCTTGGCCAGCAGGTCCTCCAGCTGGGTGCGCATCCGCAGGATCTCGTTGGCGGCGATCTCCAGGTCGGAGACCTGACCGCGGCCGGTCTCGCTGTACGGCTGGTGGATCAGCACCCGGGCGTTCGGCAGCGCCATCCGCTTGCCGGGCGTACCGGCCGCGAGCAGCACGGCCGCGGCGGAGGCCGCCTGGCCCATGCAGACCGTCTGGATGTCCGGCTTCACGAACTGCATCGTGTCGTAGATGGCCGTGAGCGCCGTGAACGAGCCGCCGGGGCTGTTGATGTAGATCGAGATGTCGCGGTCCGGGTCCATCGACTCCAGGCACAGCAGCTGCGCCATGACGTCGTTGGCCGAGGCGTCGTCGATCTGCACGCCGAGGAAGATCACTCGCTCCTCGAACAGCTTCGCGTACGGGTCGTACTCGCGCACGCCCTGCGACGTGCGCTCGACGAAGCGCGGGACGATGTAGCGGGACTCCGCGCGGGGGCCGGAAAACTCTGACTCCGGGCGCTGGTAGAGGCCGCTGCCGGGGAAGTTGTTCATCGTGGTGTTCACCGTCCTGGTGGCGATCAAGTGGGCTGGGGTGGCTGAGGGGCGAGTGGTGCGGGGCTCAGGCCCCGGTGCCGCCCCCGCCCGGAACGCCGGCGGCGGAGGTCATCACCTCGTCGATGAGGCCGTACTCCTTGGCCTCATCGGCGGAGAACCAGCGGTCGCGGTCGGAGTCCTGGGTGATCCGCTCGACCGTCTGGCCGGTGTGGAAGGCCGTCAGCTCCGCCATCCGCTTCTTGGTGTGCAGCAGCCGCTCGGCGTGGATCTTGATGTCCGACGCGGAGCCGGCCAGGCCCGCGGAGGGCTGGTGGATGAGGATCTCGGCGTTCGGCAGCGCGAAGCGCTTGCCCGGCGTGCCGGCGCTCAGCAGGAACTGGCCCATGGAGGCCGCGAGGCCCATCGCGATCGTCACCACGTCGTTCTTGATGTACTGCATGGTGTCGTAGATCGCCAAGCCGGCCGAGATCGAGCCGCCCGGGGAGTTGATGTAGAGGAAGATGTCCTTGTCCGGGTCCGCGGCGAGGAGAAGCAGCTGCGCGGTGATCTTGTTGGCGATGTCGTCGTCGACCGGCTGGCCGAGGAAGATGATCCGCTCGCCGAGCAGCCGGTTGTAGACCTGGTCGCCGAGGCCACCGAAGGTCGGCTCAGCGGCGGCGGAAGGCATCGGGATCGTCACGTGTCCACCTGCTCGTTGTCGGACGGCCCGTGGCCGTCACAGCGTCGTCTTCTGGGGCGCGGGGATCGGGCGCCGTATGTCGCCCCGGCGCGGTTTCAGGGACTCCCCTGCCCTCGTATCTACGGACCCTAACGCGCAGGTCGGACAACGCCATCCCGCATTGTCAACTGTTCGCTGTGAGCGCAGGCTCACCGGCCGGTACGACGGACGGGCCCGAACACGCGGACGTGCGTGTTCGGGCCCGTTGATCAGTCGTTCTGCGCGGGTCGCGGGACGGCCGGGGCCTACGCCTCGGGCTTCTCGTCCGCAGCCTCGGCCTCGGCACCCTCGGCCTCGGCACCCTCGGCCTCGACGGTCTCGGCCGTCTCGTCCTCGTCGTCGAGGTCGACGACCTCGCCGTTGGTGTCCTTGACCGTGGCGGCCTCGACGACGACCGCGAGGGCCTTGCCGCGGGCGACCTCACCGACGAGCATCGGCACCTGGCCGCCCTCGACGACGGCCTGGGCGAACTGGTCGGGGGACATGCCGGAGGACTGGGCGCGGCGCATGAGGTGCTCGGTGAGCTCCTCCTGGCTGACGTTCAGCTTCTCCTTGTTGACCAGCTCGTCCAGGATGAACTGGGTCTTGATGCCCTTCTCCGCCTGCTCCTTGGTCTCGGCGTCGAACTCTTCCTCGGTCTTGCCCTGGATCTCCAGGTACTTCGCGAGGTCGAGACCCATCTGGCCGAGCTGGTGGTGCTCCAGGTTGTGCTTGCGGGTCTGGATCTCGTCCGCGAGCAGCTTCTCCGGCATCGGCACCTCGACGAGCTTCAGCAGCTCGTCCAGGACCTTCTCCTGGGCCTGGGTGGCCTGGTCGTACTTCTTCATCTGCGCGAGGCGCTTGCGGCTGTCCGCCTTGAGGTCCTCAAGGGTGTCGAACTCGCTGGCCAGCTGGGCGAAGTCGTCGTCCAGCTCGGGGAGTTCGCGGGCCTTGACCTCGGTGACCTCGACGGTGACCTCGGCCTCCTTGCCCTGGGCGGAGCCGCCCTTGAGCTCGGAGGTGAAGGTGGCGCTGCCGCCGGCCTCCAGGCCCTTGACCGCGTCGTCGATGCCGTCGAGCAGCTCGCCGGAGCCGACGGTGTACGTGACGCCCTCGGCGACGCCGTCCTCCAGGACCTCGCCGTCGACCTTCGCCTCGAGGTTGACGGTCAGCACGTCGCCGTCCTGGGCGGCGCGCTCGACCGGGCTGGTGGTCGCGAAGCGCTCACGCAGCTGCTCGACCGACTTGTCGACGTCCTCGTCCGACACCTCGACGGCGTCGACCTCGACCTCGATGCCGGAGTAGTCCGGGATCTCCAGGGCGGGGCGGATGTCGACCTCGGCGGTGAAGTTCAGCGTCTCGCCGTCCTTCAGCTCGGTGATGTCGACCTCGGGCTGGCCGAGGACGTTCAGCTCGGCCTCGTTGACCGCTTCGGTGTAGAACTTCGGGAGCGCGTCGTTGACGGCCTCCTCCAGCACTGCGCCACGGCCGAACCGCTGGTCGATGACGCGCGCCGGGATCTTGCCCTGGCGGAAGCCCTTCACCGTGACCTGCTGGTTGATCTTCTTGTACGCCGCGTCGAGGCTGGGCTTGAGCTCCTCGAAGGGCACCTCGACAGTGAGCCGAACCCGAGTCGGGTTCAGGGTCTCCACGGCGCTCTTCACGGTTCGGTCTCCTTGGGGCTGACTTCTGGGGTTCTGCTTGAGATCCGCCGGCACCCGGCTGATCCGGGCCCTGCCGATCCGCCCGGTACACAGACACACGGGCACGCAGTTTGCATAGTAACCGCAAGGAGGATGACGCCGACAACGGGATCTTGAATGCCCGGCGGTCCGGGCGGGCCCACAGGGGGCCGGGCTCCACCGGACGGGCCCGGTCGGACAGAGGTCCTGCTGGTCGGGGTGGCCGGATTCGAACCGACGACCTTCCGCTCCCAAAGCGGACGCGCTACCAAGCTGCGCCACACCCCGTCGGTGCGACACGTAGGGTACATGGCCGGACGCGGTACGGCTGCCAGTTATTGCGAGGCCGGAGCAGTAGCGGGGGCACGGCCGGCGGTCGGCGCGCGGAACACCTGCGCCGGCGTACGCGGCACGGGGCGCCGTCCGCGGGAAGGGGTGTGCGGGACACCGCCGCGACCCGCTAGGATGCACTGCGTGCCGAGGTCCGACGACCTGCGGCGCCCGCGGGCGTAGCTCAATGGTAGAGCCCTAGTCTTCCAAACTAGCTACGCGGGTTCGATTCCCGTCGCCCGCTCGTGAGGAAAAGCCCCGGACCGCTCGGCCCGGGGCTTTTCGCTTTCCGCATTCCGGAACGGCCGGGGCTTTACGCGACCGGCGCGGCGGCTTCAATAAAGTGGCCGGATGGAGATCTGGCTCAATCCCGCATGTTCCAAGTGCCGCTCCGCGGTCGACATCCTGAACGAGGAAGGCGCGCAGTACACGGTCCGCCGGTACCTCGACGATCCGCCGAGCGCGGAGGAACTCCGCGCGGTCCTGGCCCGGCTGGGCCTGGAACCGTGGGACATCACCCGCACCCAGGAGGCCGAGGCGAAGGAGCTGGGGCTCGGCGGGTGGGAGCGCACCGAGGGCGCGCGCGAGCGGTGGATCGCGGCGCTGGCGGGTCATCCCCGGCTGATCCAGCGGCCGATCATCACCGCGGACGACGGTTCGGCGGTGGTGGGCCGCAGCGAGGAGGCCGTACGCGAGGCGATGGCGCGGACCGGGGGCGAAGGGGACCTCTGAACGTCGTGAGCCTTGAGGGGCCTTGTGGGCCTTGAGGGGCTTGGGTCGCGAGGGACGTCCGGGCGGCCGGCCGGCTGACGTCCGGGCGTCCGGACGCCTAGAAGGTGATGTGGTTGATGGTGTCCGCCAGGGAGTTGAGGAACCTGTTGATGGACGGCGCCATGCCGGTGGAGGCGAGGAAGAAGCCGAACAGTATGGCGACGAGCGCCGGGCCCGCCTTGATCGACTTTCCTCTGATCAGCACGATCAGGATGATCCCCAACAGCAGCACAACTGACAGCGACAGAGCCACACTGATCACACCCTTGGTCGGAACGCCTCACCGGCCCGGGAGCATGCCGCGCACACCCCCCGGCACCCATCGTGCCACCAACTCCATGCCCACTGCAGGCCGGTGACGAATCATCGGCCAACGCTTTGCCCGATTCCGGCCGTCGGGGCCGCACGGGCCGGGCCGCGTACCGGCCTCCGACCGCCTCCCGCCTTCCCCCTCCCCGCCGCTCCTCCCCCGCAATTTCCGGGCCGCGGGAATCCGCGATCATTCGCGATCACTCTCCGCGCCCTCCGGCAATTGTTTATCCGTGAGTTCCGCCACTGTTTTACGGGCGTGGCGGAGAGCATCACTACGGGGTACAGGGCGGCGCCGCACAGCACCATGAAAGTGGACATTTCCTCGGCGTCGTTCTCAGGGGATATGACCAGATTTGAGGGTATCAAGTGCGGCAAAAGGGGCGGCGGAGCGGTGACGGCGTCCCGTCAACGACCCTCCCCTTGCGGTGTTTATCCAGGTCATATCGATGGGCCCGTCGGATGAAATAGCGAAGGGTGTGGCGACGGTTTTACGCATTCGCCGGGCACCGCTATCGTGCCTGGAATGTTTCCCGCTGCCCCCACACCGCGACGCGTGCTCCCGCCTGCCCGGGAGGCCGCGGGTACGGACGGGTCCGGCCGTACGGAGTCCGCCGAGCAGCCGGCGGGGGCACCGGCGCCCCCGGCGAAGAGCGAGGGGCGCAACCCCTTCTTCGACAACGCGAAGTACCTGGCCATCGTGCTGGTGGCGATGGGGCACGCCTGGGAGCCGCTGGCCGACGGCAGCCGCGCCGCCGAGGCGCTCTACATGACCGTCTACACCTTCCACATGCCGGCCTTCATCATCATCTCCGGCTACTTCTCGCGCAGCTTCGACATGCGCCGGGACCGGCTGCAGCGGCTGGTCACCGGGGTCGCGGTGCCGTATGTGCTCTTCGAGACCGCCTACGCGTTCTTCAAGCGCTGGGCGGACGACGATCCGGGGCATCCGATCAGCCTGCTCGACCCCTGGTTCCTGACCTGGTTCCTGATCGCCCTGTTCATCTGGCGGCTGACCACGCCGCTGTGGAAGGTCGTGCGCTGGCCGATTCCGCTCGCGGTGGTCATCGCCGTCCTCGCGTCGATCTCGCCGGACATCGGTGACGACCTGGACCTCCAGCGGGTGCTGCAGTTCCTGCCGTTCTTCGTGCTGGGGCTGTCGCTGCGGCCGGAGCACTTCCGGCTCGTCCAGCGGCGGGCGGTCCGGATCGCGTCCGTGCCGATCTTCGCGGCGGCGCTGGTGATGGCCTACTGGGCGGCGCCGCGGATGAGCTCGGCGTGGTTCTACCACCGCGACAGCGCCCAGGAACTGGGCACCACCTGGTGGGTCGGCATCGTGATGACGTTGGCGCTCTTCGGCTGCTCGATGGTGCTGGTGGGCTGCTTCTTCTCCTGGGTGCCGACGCGGCGGACCTGGTTCACGGTGCTGGGCGCCGGGACGCTGTACGGCTATCTGCTGCACGGCTTCCTGGCGAAGGGCTCGCGGTTCTGGGGCTGGTTCGACGACTACGCCTGGCTGCACTCGCCGCTCGGCGAGATCGCGGTCACGCTGCTCGCGGGCGGCATCGTGACGGCGCTGTGCACGCCGCCGGTCCGCAAGGTCTTCCGGTTCGCGATGGAACCGACCATGGACTGGGCGTTCCGCAGGCCGGCCGACCGGCCGGCGCCCGCGGTGCCCCGGCAGCAGCAGCCTCAGTCCCCCGCCTGACGCGCCTCGGGGAGCAGGCGCTCGGTGAGCATGCCCCCGGTGAGGACGAGGATCTGGTCGGCGCGGGCGGCGGCCACCGGGTCGTGGGTGACCATGACGACCGTGGTGCCGAGGGTGTCGGCGGCGTGCCGGAGCAGGCCGAGCACCTCGGCGGCGGTGGCGGTGTCCAGGGCGCCGGTGGGCTCGTCGGCGAAGAGCACGTCGGGTGCGGTGACCAGGGCACGGGCGAGCGCGACGCGCTGCTGCTGCCCCCCGGAGAGCCGGCCCGGGCGGCGGTGGGCGTGGTCGGCCAGGCCGACCCGGGCGAGGACGTCGGCCGCCCGGCGGCGGTCCGGGCGCTGTCCGGCCAGGCGCATCGGCAGCAGGACGTTGTCCTCGACGGTGAGGGCCGGCAGCAGGTTGTATCCCTGGAAGACGAAGCCCAGTCGGCTGCGGCGCAGGGCGGTGAGGCGGCGCTCACTCATTCGGCTGATTTCCGTGCCGGCGAGTCGTACGGACCCGGACGTGGGGCGGTCCAGGCCGGCCGCGCACTGCAGGAGGGTCGATTTGCCGGATCCCGAGGGGCCCGTGACGGCGGTGAACGAGCCGCGCGGCAGCGTCAGGTCGATACCGCGCAGGGCGTGGACGGCGGCCGGGCCGCGGCCGTACCGGCGCCGTACGCCGCGCAGTTCGACGGCGGGTGCGGAGGTGGGCGGGGGTGCGGTCGGGGGCATGGCGGGGCGCTCCGTGGTGTCCGGTGGGTGCTCGGCCCGGGCCGCCGTGCGGCCGGTGGCGTCGGTTTCACGGTAGGGAGCCGGGGACCTGCCGGGCCATGGGGAGGGCCGCAGGGCCGGGCTGGGGGAAACCCCACCGGAAGGTCCCGGCCGGCCCTCGTGGGTGTCAGGCGTCGCGGCAGATCAGGAGCAGGGCGCGGTCGTCGTTGACGTCCTTGGCGACGGCCTCGATCAGGTGCCAGGCGGCGCCGGCGAAGCCGCCGGCGACGTAGCGGTCCGCCTCGCCGGTGAGGCGGTCGATGCCCTCGGCGATGTCGCGGTCGGCGGCCTCGACCAGGCCGTCGGTGAAGAGCATCAGGACGTCGCCGGGCCGCAGGGTGCCCTTGACCGGGTCGAACTGGGCGCCGTCGTAGACGCCGAGCAGCGGCCCGTCCCCCGGCTTCTCCTCCCAGCGGCCGCTGCCGGCGCTGAGCTGGAGGGCCGGCAGATGGCCCGCGGAGAGGAGTTCGTAGTCGCCGGATTCGAGGTCGAGGACGAGGTGGATGGAGGTGGCGAAACCCTCGTCCCAGTCCTGGCGGAGGAGATAGCCGTTGGCCGCCGGGAGGAAGCCGTGCGGCGGGAGGGAGCCGAGCAGACCGCCGAAGGCGCCGGAGAGCAGCAGGGCGCGGGAGGCGGCGTCCATGCCCTTGCCGGAGACGTCGGTGAGGACGACTTCGAGGATGTTGCCGCCGTGGGTGCGGGAGGCCACGACGAAGTCGCCGGAGAAGGACTGGCCGCCGGCCGGGCGCAGCGCCATCTCGTGGTGCCAGCCCTTGGGGAGCCGGGGCAGTTTGCTCTGTACCCGGATGCGTTCACGCAGGTCGAAGAGCATGGTGCCGCCGCGCCGCCAGGGCACGCCGACGCGGCTGCGGAACTGGGCGATGAGCAGGCCGAAGAGCCCGACGGCGGCGACGACCAGGACGGTGCCCGGGGTGATCCGGTCGGGACCTTCCTCGTACGGGCCGAAGAGCGCGGCCTCGACGACGAGGGCGGCGGCGGAGGCGCCGTACAGCACAAGGAGGTTGGCGGGGCGGAGGAGCAGGCCGCCGGCGATGACGGGGAGGACCAGGGCGGCCGGGGCGATCCATTCGGGGCGCCAGAGGGTGCCGGCGGCGATGGCGGGGATGGCGAACAGCAGGGCGGCCAGCGCGAAGAGGTCGGAGCCCTCGCCGCGGAAGTAGTCGACCCCGGCCTTGCGCACGCCGACGCGGGCCCGGTGCAGACCTTTGTGCACCCGGGCCGTCAGGGTTTCGGTTCCCGGGCCACTCGTCATCGCTCTGGGACCTTATCCACCCGTTCGGCGGCGCGTCGATTCGCCGCACGTCGCCCCGGCCAATTGCGCGGAAACCCTGTTCGAAATGCGGTCGCGCGGCCGGGGAACGTCCGATGAGCCGTGGTGGGAGGGGGTGTGGGGCGGCGCGGTCGCGGGTATTACGCGGCGCCGCCGGTCGGTTGGCAGCCCGGGCACCAGAAGAGGTTGCGGGCGGCGAGGCCGGCGGTGCGGATCTCGGTGCCGCAGATGTGGCAGTCCTGCAGGGCGCGGCGGTAGACGTAGACCTCGCCGCCGTGGTCGTCGACCCGGGGCGGGCGGCCCATGGCCTCGGGGGTGTGCTCCGGGCGGACGGTGTCGATGCGGTTGTGGCGGACGCCTTCGCGCATGAGGGCGACCAGGTCGGACCAGATGGCGTCCCACTGTGTGCGGGTGAGGTCGCGGCCGGCGCGGTACGGGTCGATGCCGTGGCGGAAGAGGACCTCCGCGCGGTAGACGTTGCCGACCCCGGCGATGATCTTCTGGTCGAGGAGCAGCGCCGCGATGGTCGTCCGGCTGCGGGAGATCCGCTGCCAGGCGCGGCCGCCGTCGTCCTCGGGGCGCAGCGGGTCGGGGCCGAGCCGGTCGTGTATGGCGTGCTTCTCGGCGTCGGTGATCAGTGCGCAGGTGGTGGGGCCGCGCAGGTCGGCGTAGAAGCCGGTGTTCGCCAGCCGCAGCCGGACGGTGTCGGTGGGCGGTGGGGCCGGGGCGGTGCCGAAGCCGAGCTTGCCGAAGAGGCCGAGGTGGATGTGGATCCAGCGGTCCATGCCGAAGCCGAGGAAGAGGTGTTTGCCGTGCGCCTCGGTGGTTTCGAGCACCTGGTGGTCGACGAGGGCCGCGCCGTCGGAGAACTTGCCCTGGGGGCTGGTGGCCCGGACCTGCTGCCCCTGGAAGCGCTCGGCGTAGTCCGCGGCGAGGCGGTGGATGGTGTGGCCCTCGGGCACGGGGGGTCCTCCGGTGGGCGCGCCCGCCGGCCCCGGGGCGGCGGGGCGGGCGGGCGGCGGCGACGAACGGGTGGGGTCAGCCCTGCGGGTGGTGTGCGGGGATGGCCGGGAGGTCGCCGGTGGTCTCGTACGCGGAGAGCATCTCGATGCGGCGGGTGTGCCGCTCCTCACCGGAGTAGGGGGTGTCCAGGAACACCTCGATGAACCTGGTCGCCTCGTCCTGGGTGTGCATCCGGCCGCCGACGGAGATGACGTTGGCGTTGTTGTGCTCGCGGCCGAGCTTCGCGGTCTCCTCGCTCCAGGCCAGCGCGGCCCGTACGCCCTTGACCTTGTTGGCGGCGATCTGCTCGCCGTTGCCGGAGCCGCCGATCACGATGCCGAGGCTGTCCGGGTCGGCGGCGGTCCGCTCCGCGGCGCGGAGGCAGAACGGCGGGTAGTCGTCCTGGGCGTCGTAGATGTGGGGACCGCAGTCGACGGGCTCGTGGCCGTGGGCCTTGAGCCACTCGACGAGGTGGTTCTTGAGTTCAAAGCCGGCATGGTCGGAACCGAGGTACACGCGCATGCGATGAGTGTGACACGCACCGCCCGGGGTAGGCGCCGCCGGGTCCGCCGGTGGCGGTGGCTCCGGATCCTCCCGGGGAGCCGCGGGTGCCTTCCGTCCGCATGTGAGAGACGTCACTGTCCAGTGATTCGAGCAACAAACCTGGATTGGACCTTCCAATCATTGGGCTGACGGAGATCTCATGGGGGAGTTCCTTCCCCGAACCACAAAGGACGGTGCACATGGGTGCGCACCCGCCGGACGGGCTGCAGGCAGGTCTGAAGAACCGCCATTTGTCGATGATCGCCATCGGCGGGGTGATCGGTGCCGGGCTGTTCGTCGGCTCCGGGGCCGGTATCGCGGCCGCCGGGCCGGGCATCCTGCTCTCCTACGCGCTGACCGGGCTGCTGGTCGTGCTGGTGATGCGGATGCTGGGCGAGATGGCCGCGGCCTCACCGACGTCGGGGTCGTTCTCGGCGTACGCGGACCGGGCGCTGGGCCGCTGGGCGGGATTCACGATCGGCTGGCTGTACTGGTTCTTCTGGTCGGTGGTGCTGGCCGTCGAGGCGACCGCGGCCGGCGCGATCCTCACCGGCTGGGTCCCGGCCGTCCCGCAGTGGGCCTGGGCGCTGCTGGTGATGATCGTGCTGACCGGCACCAACCTGGTCTCGGTGGGCTCGTTCGGCGAGTTCGAGTTCTGGTTCGCCGGGATCAAGGTCGTGGCGATCGTGGTGTTCATCGTGGTCGGCGCGCTGGCGATCTTCGGGCTGCCGCCGGGGGACGGCGCGGTGGGGACGACGAACCTGACCGGGCACGGCGGGTTCCTGCCGCACGGCCCGGGCGCGATCCTCTCCGGCATGCTGCTGGTGGTCTTCTCCTTCATGGGCAGCGAGATCGTCACGCTGGCGGCGGGCGAGTCGCCCAACCCGGTGCAGGCCGTACGCAAGGCCGTCAACAGCGTCATCTGGCGGATCGCGCTGTTCTACCTGGGCTCGATCGCGGTGATCGTGACGCTGCTGCCGTGGAACGACCCCGCGGTGGCCAAGAGCCCGTACGTGGCGGTGCTCAAGTCGCTGGACATCCCGTACGCGGGCACCGTGATGGACGTCGTGGTGCTGACCGCGGTGCTGTCCTGTCTGAACTCCGGGCTGTACACCGCCTCGCGGATGGCGTTCTCGCTCGGCCAGCGGGGCGACGCGCCGAAGTCGTTCGCGAGGGTCAACAAGGGCGGGGTGCCGGCGGTGGCGATCTGGGCGTCGGTCGCCTTCGGCTTCATCGCGACGATCTTCAGCTACACGTCGAAGGACACCGTCTTCCAGTTCCTGCTGAACTCCTCGGGCGCGGTCGCGCTGTTCGTGTGGCTGGTCATCTGCTTCTCGCAGCTGCGGATGCGCCGGACGCTGGAGCGGGAGACGCCGGAGCGGCTGACCGTGCGGATGTGGCTGTACCCCTGGCTGACGTACGCGACGATCGCGCTGATCGTGTTCGTCGTGGGCTACATGTTCTACGACCCGGACGGCCGGGAGCAGATGGTGCTGTCGGTGGTCGCGGCCGTGGTGGTGCTGGCGGTCGGGCTGGTGCTGGAGCGGCGACGGGGGCGGGAGAAGCAGGCGGTGGAGCCCGCCGAGGCCGTCGGGACTGCCGACCGCGCGTAACGGCGGGACGAATGGGCAAGGGCGGGGCCCGCACCGGGATCGGTGCGGGCCCCGCCCTTCGTCGTCGTCCGGCCGGCGGTCAGTCGCGGCGGCCGGCGAGCTTCCACGCGGCCGGCAGCGCGCCCATGGCCAGCGCGGCCTTGAGGGCGTCGCCGACCAGGAAGGGGACCAGGCCGAGGGCGACGGCCTGGTCGAGCGACATGCCGGTGCTCAGCGCGAGGTAGGGCACACCGAGGGCGTAGATCACGGCGGTGCCGGCGGCCATCGTGGCGGCGGTGCGCAGCGCCCCGCGGTCCCCGCCGCGCCGGGCCAGCGCACCGACCAGGCCGGAGGCGAGCAGCATGCCGACGATGTAGCCGAAGGTGGGGCTGGCGAAGCCGGAGGCGCCGCCGGCGAACCAGGGCATGCCGGCCATGCCCGCCAGGGCGTACAGGGCCAGGGAGAGCAGACCGCGGCGGGCGCCGAGCGCGGTGCCGACCAGGAGGGCGGCGAAGGTCTGGCCGGTGACCGGGACCGGGGAGCCCGGGACCGGGAGGGCGATCTGCGCCGCGAGGCCGGTGAGCACGGCGCCGCCGGCGACCAGCGCGGCGTCGCGGACGCGGGCGCGGGAGGCGGTGGTGGCCGGCAGCAGGTCGGCCAGGACGGTACCGGTACGGGTGAGGGCGGCGGTGCTCATCAGGACTCCGCGGGTGTGTGAGGGATCGGGACGGGTCGGGACGGTGTGACGTTAGTCCAGCGGGCGGCCGCTGATCATCGTGTGACGGCGACAAAGCCGCGGTGGCCCGCTTGGAGACTTCCGAACAACCGCCGGAATGCCCGCCTCAGTTGGGGTGCGCGGCGTCTTTGCAGGTCACGTGATGCTCATCACGGAGCGGACGGCTTCCGGGCGCCGGTTTTGTGGTAGCGCGCGGGGTGCGGCGACACTGGTGCCGCCCCGCGGTGACCTGTGGAGTTCCCCCAAACCCGCCGGCGGCCCGGAGCCTGTGCCCGGCCGCCTTCGCCCCTGTGAGAGTTACGCACCCATGCACGAGACACCGACCACCGCCGGGCCGACCGCGTCCGGCACGGGCGCCGGCGAGAAGGAGCCCCTGTCCGGCGGGCTCAAGCAGCGCCATCTGACGATGCTGGGGCTGGGCGGGGTGATCGGCGCGGGCCTCTTCGTGGGGTCCGGTGCGGGGATCGCGGTGGCCGGCCCGGGGATCGTGCTGTCGTACCTGATCGCGGGCGCGCTGGCGATGCTGGTCATGCGGATGCTCGGTGAGATGTCGGCGGCGATGCCGGCGTCGGGGGCGTTCTCGGTGCACGCGGAGCGGGCGCTGGGGCGCTGGGCCGGCTTCAGCGTGGGCTGGCTGTACTGGTTCCTGCTGGTGGTGGTGCTCGCCGTGGAGGCGACCGGTGCGGCGCAGATCGCGCACGGCTGGGCGCCGGCGGTGCCGCAGTGGGGCTGGGTGCTGCTCTTCATGATCGTCTTTACCGGGGCCAACCTCGCCGCGGTGAAGAACTTCGGCGAGTTCGAGTTCTGGTTCGCGGCCCTGAAGGTCTTCGCGATCGTGCTGTTCCTGGTCCTGAGCCTGCTGGCGGTCTTCGGGGTGCTGCCCGGTACCGCGCCGGTGGGCACGGCCAACCTCACCGGGCAGGGCGGGTTCCTGCCGCACGGCTGGGCCGGGGTGGTCTCCGGGGTATTGGCCGTGGTGTTCGCCTTCGGCGGGCTGGAGGTCGTCACCATCGCGGCGGCCGAGTCGGACGACCCGGCGCGGGCGGTGGGCCGGGCGGTGCGCAGCGCGGTGTGGCGGATCCTGTTCTTCTACGTGGGCTCGATGCTGGTGATCGTGGCGCTGCTGCCGTGGTCGTCGATGCGGCCGGGGCAGAGCCCGTACGTGGCGGTGCTGGACCACATCGGGGTGCCGGGCGCCGGGCAGATCATGAACGTGGTGGTGTTCGTGGCGCTGCTGTCGGCGCTGAACGCCAACCTCTACGGCTCGTCGCGGATGGTGTTCTCGCTGGCCGAGCGGGGCGAGGCGCCGCGCGGGCTGCTGGCGGTGTCCGGCGGAGGGGTGCCGCGCCGGGCCGTGCTGGCGTCGGTGGCGTTCGGTTTCGTCTCGGTGCTGCTGAATCTGAAATGGCCGGATTCGGTCTTCCTGTACATGCTCAACGCGGTCGGTGCGGTGCTGCTGTTCGTGTGGGGGCTGATCGCCGTCTCCCAGCTGCGGCTGCGCCGGCGGCTGGAGCGCGAGGCACCGCAGAAGCTGGCCCTGCGGATGTGGGCGTTCCCGTACCTGACGTGGGTGGCGCTGCTGGCCATGGGCGGGGTCGTGGTGCTGATGCTGACCGATGACACGGCCCGGCCGCAGCTGCTGTGGTCGGCCGGGGCGACCGCGGCGGTGCTGCTGGTGGCCGGCGGCCGGGAGCTGCGGGACCGGCGTCGGCGGGACCGGGCGGCGGCCGGCGCGGCATCACCGGGTGTCGCGAACCGACGCTGATTCAGGCACGCACGGTGACGATCGCGTCTGAATACCGAACATTCGCTGCACGACTGTTGCCCTGAGCGGACACCGGCACCCAAACTGAGCCAGCTTTGCCGAGGACCCCGGAGCCCCCGCCGTCGGCGGCCCCTGCGCGACCGCCTGCCCCGGCAGGGGCCCGCCCGGGGCCCGGCAGCCCGTCGCGCCGGTCGCGGCACCGGGAGAACGCAGTAACGCTCTTGCTCCGCTCTCACCTACTGGGACAGGTACGACATGAATCGGACACCCTCGTCCGCCGCACCCGCGCGCGAGCAGACCGACCTGGCGGCGGGCGCCGACGGCGGCCCCTCGCTGTCCAACGGCCTCAAGCAGCGCCACCTTTCGATGATCGCCCTGGGCGGCGTCATCGGCGCCGGCCTCTTCGTCGGCTCCCGCGAGGGCATCGCGGCGGCCGGCCCCTCGATCGTGCTGGCCTACGCCGTCTCCGGCGCCCTGGTCATGCTGGTCATGCGGATGCTCGGCGAGATGGCCGCGGCCAACCCGGCCTCCGGCTCCTTCTCCGTGCACGCCGAGCGGTCGATCGGCTCCTGGGCCGGCTTCACGGTGGGCTGGATGTTCACCGCGCTGCTCTGTGTGGCGGTGGCCGCCGAGGCGCTGGGCGCGGCGGACGTGATGCACCAGTGGTTCCCGTCCACCGAACCGTGGATGTGGGTCCTGCTGTTCATGGTGATCTTCACCGGGACGAACCTGGCCGCGGTCTCCAACTTCGGTGAGTTCGAGTTCTGGTTCGCCGCCCTGAAGGTCGCCGCGATCGGCATCTTCCTGGTCCTGGGTGTGCTGGCGATCCTCGGCGTGCTGCCCGGCACCCAGGCGCCCGGCGCCTCCCACCTCACCGGTGACGGCGGCTTCCTGCCCAAGGGTGTGGACGGCCTGATGGTCGGTCTGCTGGCGTCGGTGTTCGCGTACGGCGGTCTGGAGACGGTGACCATCGCGGCGGCCGAGTCCAAGGACCCGGTGCGCGGGGTGGCCCGCGCGGTGCGCACCGCGATGTGGCGGATCGCCCTGTTCTACGTCGGCTCGATGGCCGTCATCGTCACCGTCATCCCGTGGAGCGCCCCGTCGATCGCCAAGTCCGGCCCGTACGTGGCGGTCCTGGACTACCTGAAGATCCCGGCGGCCGGCCAGATCATGAACGTGGTCATCCTGGTGGCGCTGCTGTCCGCGGTGAACGCCAACATCTACGGCTCCTCGCGGATGGCGTACTCGCTGATCTCCCGCGGGCAGGGCCCGGCCGTGCTGGGCAAGGTCAGCAGCGGGGTGCCGCGCCGTGCGGTGCTGCTGTGCTCGGCGTTCGGCTTCCTGGCGGTGCTGTTCAGCTTCCTGTGGCCGACCACGGTCTTCCAGTGGCTGCTGAACATGGTCGGCGCCGCCGTCCTGGTGGTGTGGGGCTTCATCGCCGTCGCCCAGCTGCGGATGCGCCGGCAGCTGGAGCGCGAGGCGCCGGAGAAGCTCGTGGTGAAGATGTGGGCCTTCCCGGTGCTGACGTGGGTGGCGCTGGCGGGCATCGTCGCGGTGCTGCTGCTGATGCTGCGGGACGACAACCAGCGCCTCCAGCTGCTGTTCACCGGCGGCTTCGGGGTCGTGCTGACCCTGGTCGGGCTGCTGCGGCAGCAGTCGCTCGGCAGCAGGCAGAGCGAGCCGACCGACCACTAGCCGGCGGCGGCCGGCCCGAGGGCCGCGCACCGGCGCCCCTCCCGGCACTCCGTAAGGCGGGGCGGGACCTCCATCCGAGGTCCCGCCCCGCCTTACGTCTTTGGGACCAGGTCGGTGCCCGTGCCCGGCCGAAGATCGCTCCTGCTGGTAGCGTGCTCTTGCACATCGATTGCAACTACTGCATTGACGCAGCTTGGAGGCGGGATCGGCATGGCCACCTACACACTTCCTGAACTTCCGTACGACTACGCGGCGCTGGCACCGGTCATCAGCCCCGAGATCATCGAGCTGCACCACGACAAGCACCACGCGGCCTACGTCAAGGGCGCGAACGACACCCTGGAACAGCTCGCCGAGGCCCGCGACAAGGACCAGTGGGGCAGCATCAACGGCCTGGAGAAGAACCTCGCGTTCCACCTCTCCGGCCACATCCTGCACAGCATCTACTGGCACAACATGACCGGTGACGGCGGCGGTGAGCCGCTGGAGAAGGACGGTGTGGGCGAGCTGGCCGACGCGATCGCCGAGTCCTTCGGCTCGTTCGCCAAGTTCAAGACGCAGCTGTCGAAGGCCTCGGCGACCACCCAGGGCTCCGGCTGGGGCGTGCTGGCCTACGAGCCGGTCACCGGCCGGCTGATCGTCGAGCAGGTCTACGACCACCAGGGCAACGTCGGTCAGGGCTCGGTGCCGATCCTGGTCTTCGACGCCTGGGAGCACGCGTTCTACCTGCAGTACAAGAACCAGAAGGTGGACTTCATCGAGGCCATGTGGCGGGTCGTGAACTGGCAGGACGTGGCCAAGCGGTACGCGTCGGCCAAGGAGCGCGCCCACAACCTGCTGCTGGCGCCGTAACGACGCCGCCCGAGCGTCCTGCCTCGTGATCGTCTTCTCACCCTTCACCTGGCAGGCGGAAGAACGGAGCGCCCCCGCACGTCCGATACGTGCGGGGGCGCTCCCATGGGTGCGGGCGACCGCGCTCAGTCGAAGATCGGCCCCTGCGTGCGGGTGCGCTTGATCTCGTAGAAGCCGGGGATGGACGCCACCATCAGCGTGCCGTCCCAGAGCTTCGCGGCGTCCTCGCCCTTGGGGGCGGGGGTGACGACCGGGCCGAAGAAGGCGATCTGGTCGCCGTCGGAGCCGGGCACGGCGATGACCGGGGTGCCGACCTCCTGGCCGACCAGGTCGATGCCCGCCTTGTGGGAGGCGCGCAGCTCCTTGTCGTAGGTGTCCTTGTCGGCGTACTCGATCAGCTCGGCGGGCAGGCCCGCGTCGTCGAGCGCGGCGGCGATGCTCTCGGGCGTCACCCCGAGGCCCTCGTTGTGGAAACGGGTGCCGAGCGCGGTGTAGAGCCGGCCGACGGCCTCGTCGCCGTGCAGCTGCTGCGCGGCGATCACCACGCGGACCGGGCCCCACGCCTTGCCGCCGGGGCGCATGTTCTCGGCGTACTCCTCGGGCAGCGTGTCGAGCTTGTCCTCGTTGAGGACCGCCAGGCTCATCACGTGCCAGCGCACCTCCACCGGGCGGACCTTCTCCACCTCCAGCATCCAGCGGGAGGTCATCCAGGCCCAGGGGCACAGCGGGTCGAACCAGAAGTCTGCCGGGGTCTTCGGGGTGTCGGACACGTCGTCGTCTCCTCATGAGAGCGGTGGGTATCTGTGGTGTTCTGCCGCGGACGGTTCAACCGCGGGTGGGCGTGCCATGATTCCCCGTGTTCGATATTCGAGACGAGGACGAGGGAGTCACGTCGTGCCAGGTGAGAATCTGTCCCGGGACGAGGCACGTCAGCGGGGCCGGCTGCTGAGCGTCGACGCCTACGACGTGGCGCTGGACGTCCGCTCAGCGGTCGCCGAGGGGGACGCCGCGGCCACGTTCCGGTCGCGCACGACGATCCGCTTCCGCTGCGCCGAGCCGGGCGCCGCCACCTTCGCCGACCTGCTGGCTCCGGAGGTCACCTCGGTCACCCTCAACGGCCGGGAGCTGGACCCCGCCGAGGTCTTCGACGGCACCCGGATCGCCCTGGACGGCCTGGCCGCCGAGAACACCCTCGTCGTCGACGCGCAGTGCGCCTACAGCCGGACCGGCGAGGGCCTGCACCGCTTCGTGGACCCCGAGGACGGCGAGGTCTACCTCTACACCCAGTACGAACCGGCCGACGCCCGCCGGGTCTTCGCCAATTTCGAACAGCCGGACCTGAAGGCGCCGTTCACCTTCGAGGTGACCGCCCCCGAGGGATGGGTGGTCCTGAGCAACGGCGCGCAGGAGGGCGAGGCCGAGGGAGGGACGCACCGGTTCGCCACGACGAAGCCGATCTCCACCTACATCACGGCCGTGGTCGCCGGGCCGTACCACTACGTCTCCGACAGCTACCACCGCACCTTCGACGACGGCACCGAGCTGGAGATCCCGCTGGGCGCGCTCTGCCGCAAGGGCCTGGCCAAGCACTTCGACGCGGACGACGTCTTCACCGTCACCAAGCAGGGCCTGGATTTCTTCCACGACCACTTCGACTACCCGTACCCCTTCGGGAAGTACGACACCGCGTTCGTGCCCGAGTACAACCTCGGCGCGATGGAGAACCCGGGCTGCGTCACCTTCCGCGAGGAGTTCATCTTCCGCGGCAAGGTCACCGAGGCCTCCTACGAGCGGCGCGCCAACGTCATCCTGCACGAGATGGCGCACATGTGGTTCGGCGACCTGGTGACCATGCAGTGGTGGGACGACCTGTGGCTCAAGGAGTCCTACGCGGACTTCATGGGCGCCTTCGCGCTGGTGGAGGCCACCCGGTTCGCGAACGGCTGGATCACCTTCGCCAACCGCCGCAAGGCCTGGGCGTACCGCGCGGACCAGCTGCCGTCCACCCACCCGGTCACCGCCGACATCCGTGACCTGGAGGACGCCAAGCTCAACTTCGACGGCATCACCTACGCCAAGGGCGCCGCGGTGCTCAAGCAGCTGGTGGCGTACGTGGGGCAGGAGGCGTTCCTGGAGGGCGCCCGGCGCTACTTCAAGCGCCACGCGTACGGCAACACCCGGCTCGCGGACCTGCTGGCCGTACTGGAGGAGACCTCGGGCCGGGACATGGCGGCCTGGTCGCGGGCCTGGCTGGAGACCGCGGGCGTCAACTCCCTCACCCCGGAGGTCACTTACGACGCCGAGGGGCGGATCGCGGAGCTGGCGGTCCGCCAGGAGGCGGCGCCCGAGCAGCCCGAACTGCGGCCGCACCGGGTCGCGGTGGGCCTCTACCGCCGGCAGGACGCCTCGTCCGGCAGCGGCCACCCGGCGCTGGTGCGGTACGCCCGGGCCGAGGTGGACGTCGCCGGGCCGCGGACGGCCGTACCGGAACTGGCCGGCGCCGAGCGGCCCGAGCTGATCCTGGTCAACGACGACGACCTGACGTACTGCAAGGTCCGCTTCGACGCGGACTCGCTGGCGACGCTGCGGGGCCGGCTGGGCGGGCTGACCGACCCGATGGCGCGGGCGCTGTGCTGGGCCGCGCTGTGGGGGCTGACCCGCGACGGACTGCTGCCGGCCCGGGACTACCTCGACCTGGTGCGGCGGTTCGCCGGCCGGGAGACCGACATCGGCGTACTGCAGTCGCTGCACGGGCAGGCCCAGGCGGCGCTGGAGCAGTACACCGCGCCGGACCACAAGGAGGCCGCCGGGCGCGAGCTGGCCGAGGGCGCGCTGGTGGAGCTGCGGCGGGCCGAGCCGGGCGGCGGCCACCAGCTGTCCTGGGTGCGGCACTTCGCCGCGGTGGCCGCCGCGCCCGCGGACCTCGCACTGCTCCAGGGGCTGCTCGACGGCACCGAGACCCTCGACGGGCTGGAGGTGGACCAGGAGCTGCGCTGGGCGCTGCTGGCGCCGCTGGCCGCGCACGGGGTGGCGGACGAGGCGGTGATCGCCGCGGAGCTGGCGCGCGACGACACCGCGTCGGGCAAGCGCCACCAGGTGCGGTGCCTGGCGGCCCGGCCGTCGGCGGAGGTCAAGGAACAGGCGTGGGCGGACGTGGTGGACTCCGACGCGCTGTCCAACGCCCTGGTGGAGGCGACCATCGCCGGCTTCGCACAGCCGGACCAGCGGGAGCTGCTGGCGCCGTTCGCCGCGCGCTACTTCGCCGCGATCGAGCGGGTGTGGCGCGAGCGGTCCATCGAGATCGCGATGGACGTGGTGCGCGGGCTGTTCCCGGCCTGGCTGGTGGACCACGCCACCCTGGAGGCGGCGGACGGCTGGCTGGACGGGCATCCGCAGGCCGCGCCCGCGCTGCGCCGGATCGTGCTGGAGGAGCGGGACGATCTGGCCCGGGCGCTGCGCGCACAGGCTTGTGACGAGGCGGCCGGGGCGAGGCCGTAACCTCCCGGCCGACCAGCCCTTTTCGGCAGTCGAACGCCCGTACTTTAGCCCAGGATTGTCCGGTTCCTGGCACGGGCGTGTAACAGCGGTTAGGGGGCGGAGCGGGCGCGGGAATCGCCACGGCATGAACCACGACACCCCGCTCTCCCCCCTTCCCCTCCGTCACCTCGCCGATGTCCGCTGCAAGGTGCTGACCACCCGTCAGCTCCGGCAGCACGGTGTGACGGCGGCCGAGACGACCGAGCGCTGCCGCCCCGGCGGCTGCTGGCAACAGGTGCTCCCCGGTATCTATCTGCTCCATCCCGGGCCGCCCACCAGCGAGGAACGGCTGCACGCGGTGCTGCTGTACGCCAGCCACCGGGGGCCGACGGTGCCTCGGCAGGGCTCGGCCGACGCCCCCGCCGAGGCGATGATCACCGGCCGGGCGGCGCTCGCCCTGCACGGCTTCGCGGAGACGCCGCCGCTGCTCGCCCTGGACCGCATCGAGGTGCTGGTCGCCCGCACCCGGCGGCTGCGCTCGACCGGCTTCGCGCAGGTCGTCCGGTCCGCGGAGCTGCCGGTGCCGCAGCAGGTCACCGGAGTGCCGACCGCACCGGTCGCGCGCGCCCTGGCCGACGCGGTCGCCGGGCTCACCGACGCCTCGGCGGTGCGCCGGCTGCTGACCGAGGCGGTGCGCGGCGGGCACTGCGAGGCGCCGGCGGTGGTGCGCGAGCTGAGCCGGGCCCGGCTGCTGACCCGGCCGCACGTGGTGGACGCGGTCGACACCCTGCTGGCCGAGGGCCGGGCGCTGGCCGAGGAGCGGCTGTACGCGATGGTGCACGACCACGACCTGCCGGACCCGCTGTGGAACGTCGACCTGCGACTGCCGGGCGGACCGCACCTGGGCGGGGTGGACGCCTTCTGGCCCGAGTACGGGGTGGCCCTGGAGATCGACACCCGCGCGCCGCGCCCCGAGGAGGACCCGCTGCACTCGGCCTTCGACCACAAGCGCGAACACCTGGAGCGCCTCGGCATCACCGTCGTCCGCTGCCTCCCCCGCACCCTCCGCGAGGCCCCCGCCCAGCAGGCCGCCGTCGTCCGCACGGCCCTCATGGCCGCCCCCGACCGCGATCCGGTCGCGTACGTGGTGGCACTGCCACGCTGAGGGCCGTTCCGGCCCTACGGGTCATACGGCTCGGACGGCTCGGACGGCTCGGACGGCTCGGACGGCTCGGACGGCTCGGACGGCTCGGACGGCTAAATGTCCGCCCTGTACTGTCCCGCCCTGCCCCGCCGCGCCCTCCCTCGTTCACGTCCCGAGTCCCGGAACAACCGCCCCACTCCGCCTCGTTGTGGCCCGCAGGGGGTGCTCGCGACCCCTACGGGATCCGTTCGATCAACCCCTAGGTACCCCGGCCCCGGCCCCGCCCCCTCAAGGCCCGCCGTCCCCCGGCCCCGACCGGCCACCCCGCCCCCGGCCCCGCCCCTCACCTCCGCTTCAGCAGCAGCTCGACATTGCGGTCGCGGGCCGTGCCTGCCAGGTCCGTGCGGGCCTCCGGGGCGTTGAAGGACAGTTCGCGGTAGAGGGCGGCCAGGCCGGTCTGGGAGAGGTCGGTGAAGTCCGTGCGGTGCGGGGCGGCCGACTCGACGAGGGTGGCGATCAGCGACAGCGTGCCGTCGTGGTTGTCGACCAGCTCGATGACCCGGGCCAGCTGCGGGAAGTCGATGTGCGAGGCGGTCGAGACCTCCCAGAAGGTGCCGTGCGGGACGATCTCGTTCTTGTGGCTGTGGCCGTTGATCCAGCCGACGACCCGGGGGTGGGCGGCCAGCAGCTCGACCAGTTCGGCGCCGCCGTGCCGCTTCTCGTGCGGGTGGGCCGGGTCGGGCCGGGTGTTGGTCATGGTCTTGCCGGTGTGGTGGCTGAAGACCAGGACGTGCGCCTTCTCGCCCCGCTCGTTCGCCTTCAGGGTCCGCTCCAGCCAGCGCAGTTGGGTCTCGCCGATCGAGCCGGTGTAGTGGCCGCCCGGGTCGGTGGTGTCCAGGCTGATGCCCAGTACGTCGTCGGAGACCCGGAAGGTGTAGTAGAGGCGGTTCTCCTCCAGGGCCGCGGCGGTGTAGCCGTGGCCGTGCGGGCCGTGGCCGGTGTGCGCCGGATCGAGGTGGGCGCGGAGGTACTCGGCACGGGTGAAGGGGGCGCGGCGCTCGTCGGGGGTGACCGTCCTGGCCTGCTTCGCGTGCGCCTTCAGCAGCCGCTTGAAGTCCGCGCCCTTGGGGTCGAGGCCGTCCTTGACGGCCTTCCAGACCTTGGCGGCCTCGGCGGCGGGCAGCGTCTCCAGCTTGCGGTGCCCGGTGGCGATCTCCGTCCAGAACGGATCACCGGGGGCGTAGCAGCCGCCGGGCAGCGAGTCGTGGTTGCCGACCGTGGAGTACCAGGGCAGCCGCAGCCCGGGGCTGTGGACGGTTCGGATCGCCGCGTCGAGGAAGCCGTGCAGGCGCGGGAAGCCGAGCTTCTTGTCGGCGTCGCGCAGCGGGCTGTCGGGCTGCCAGTAGAGGGTGAGCCCGCTGTCCTGGACGCCTTCGTAGCGGCGCGGGTCGCCGGAGTTGGGGGTGATCCGGCCGCCGCTCATCGCGGTGAGGAACCACTCCAGTTCCAGCTTGGAGTTGTTGTCGGTGTTGTCGCCGGTGGTCATCACGAACGCCAGCGGGGCGCCGGTGGCCGGCCCGCCCGGCAGGGCGTTGACCCGCTCGATCAGCGAGACGACCCCGGCCACGGACAGCGCCTCCTGCGGGCGCCAGGCGCTGGCCGTCTGGGCGCGCAGGTACTCGTAGCGCAGCGGGTTCTGCACGTCGACCAGGTGAAGGTCGGTGAGCTGCACGAACGATGCCAGGGCGGTCCGGCGCCGCTCGCGTCCGCCGTGGGCGCCGGCCAGCTCGGTGCGGACCACCCGGCCCCAGCCGGGCCCGTCGGCCAGCCGCCGGTAGCCTCCGCTCCCGCGCGGGGTGGCCACGCCGCCGAGGGTGGTGCCCTTGGTGTACGGGACGCGCGGGACGGCCGGGGCCTCGACGGCGATCGGTGCGGCCGGGGCCGGGCCCGGGGTGACCGTGGTGGCGGCCTGGGCCGCCCGGTCGGGGCCGATGCCGAGGGTGAGGCCGAGTCCGGTCGCGGCGCCGGCGGCTCCGGTGGCGGCGAGGAACGTGCGGCGGTCGATACTGGCGGTGGCGGACCGGATGCGGGACATGCGCGGGCTCCCCGGGTGCGAACGCGAAGGCGGCCGGGACCGGTGACCGGCGGGGTGGGACTCCCCGCGGCCTCCGGCGGCACAACTGCCCTGTCACCAGGGATGGTTGGCAGCGGGAATGACCTGCGCGTGAACGCCACCGCAACGCCGGGAACCCATCACCGCACAGGGATCTGCCGGTCACGGGACCGCCACGGGCCCCTGTCCCGCGGTGCGGCCGGCGGTCACCGCGCGTTCACCGCGTGGGGTATCACCGTCCGGCGCCGCCACGCAGCGCACGCGGGTATCACGGTGCGTGAGCGCCGGGGCCGACCGGGGTACCACACGCTGCGTAGTCGCGACGCACCGCGCGGTGGGTATGCGTTCCGTCACGCTCCCCGTCCCTCGACCGCCACAGAATGGAATGGATTGGACAAGGCGACGGGTGTCACACACATGATGGAGGAGCTACTGAGCAGGTGTTCCGAACAGACACCTAAGTCAGGTCAGAAAGAAGGAGTCCCATGAGGGTCGGAATCGTCGGAGCCACCGGACAGGTCGGCGGCGTGATGCGGGGCATTCTCGCCGAGCGGAACTTCCCGGTCGAGCAGCTGCGGCTGTTCGCTTCGGCCCGGTCCGCCGGACGGACGCTGCCGTGGCAGGACACCGAGATCACCATCGAGGACGCGGCGACCGCCGACTACTCGGGGCTGGACATCGTCCTCTTCTCGGCCGGCGGTGCGACGTCCAAGGCGCTGGCGGAGAAGGTCGCCGCCGCCGGTCCCGTCGTGATCGACAACTCCTCGGCCTGGCGTCGTGACCCCGAGGTCCCGCTGGTCGTCTCCGAGGTCAACCCGCAGGCGATCACCGACCGCCCCAAGGGCATCATCGCCAACCCGAACTGCACGACGATGGCCGCGATGCCCGTGCTGCGCCCGCTGCACGACGAGGCCGGCCTGGTCTCGCTGGTCGTCGCGACGTACCAGGCGGTGTCCGGCAGCGGTCTGGCGGGCGTGGAGGAGCTGGACGGGCAGGTCCGCAAGGTCATCGACCAGGACGCCACCAAGCTCACCCACGACGGTTCGGCGGTGGAGTTCCCCGAGCCGGACAAGTACGTCCGTCCGATCGCCTTCAACGTGCTGCCGATGGCCGGCTCGATCGTCGACGACGGGCTGGGCGAGACCGACGAGGAGCAGAAGCTCCGCAACGAGAGCCGCAAGATCCTGGAGATCCCGGACCTGAAGGTGTCCGGCACCTGCGTCCGCGTCCCGGTCTTCACCGGCCACTCGCTGCAGATCAACGCCCGTTTCGCGCGGCCGATCAGCCCGGCCCGGGCGCAGGAGCTGCTGGCCGGCGCCCCCGGTGTGACCCTCTCCGAGGTTCCCACCCCGCTCCAGGCCGCCGGCCAGGACGCGTCCTTCGTGGGCCGGATCCGCGCCGACGAGACCGTCGAGAACGGCCTGGCGCTGTTCGTCTCCAACGACAACCTCCGCAAGGGCGCGGCGCTGAACGCCGTGCAGATCGCGGAGCTGGTCGCCGCGGAGCTGCGCGGCTGACCCGGCTGCTCGCGGGCCGGGGCCCGTACGGAGTTCGCACCCTCCGTACGGGCCCCGGCCCGTTGCGTTGCCCGGGTCGCCTCGCCCCTGGGGCGGGTCAGCCGCGCCGCACCTCGAACTGGAAGCACCCGTACTCCACGGCCCGGACGTGCACCAGCGCCACTTCCGGGTCGGCGAACGCCTCGGCCAGGGCGGCGTCGAAGCCCGCCGTGGCGTCCTCGGGGATCTCGAAGAGCCGCCCGCCGATGATCCGCCCGGCCTTGTCGTAGCGGCGCAGGGTGCGCAGGGCGCCGGGCCGGTCGAAGGGGTACCGGTCCGCGCCGGGGTCCGGGCCCTGGCACTCGTCCGCGTGGAGGAACACCGGCCCCTGCTCGTCGTAGGCCCCGGGCCGGGCCCCGGTCTCCGCGGCCCACCGCCGCAGCGGCGCGTACGACACCAGCGCCACCCGCTCCCCGGCCCGGATCCCGCGCAGACAGCACCGCAGCGGACTGCCGACACAGTCCACGGGCACGCCGTCCTCCCGGGCGGTGTACGGCTCGACGGCCCGCCCGGCGTCATCGGTCACGCGGAGTTCCTTCAGCGCGGCGGGCGGAATGGGCAGTGGGGTGTAGGTCGTCATGCGTCCACGGTCCCCGCTGCCTGCGCCCGGCGCTGGCGGGTATCGGACGACGTGGTCCGCCACGGTCAGAGCGGACGTGGTGCGGAGCGGACGCGGTCCGCGGCGGTCAGAGCGCCAGATGCCGCCGGAGCGCTACGTCGATCTCCGTCATGCGCTGGCGGGGCACCGAGCCGACCCGTTCGCGAATGCGGTCCGGGGCGACGGCGCGGACCTGTTCGCACTGGGCCTTCGAGTCCTTGGGCAGACGGCACTCGTCGGCTCGGAGGAGAACCTGGAACGTCAGGACCCGGGAGGTGTTCGACGTCAGCGGAACCACCGTGACCACACCCCGGCGGTTGTGCTCGACCGACTGGTTGGCGCCGTTGTTGGACACGATCACGGCCGGTCGAACCTTGTTGGCCTCGCTGCCGCGCGCCGGCTCCAGATCGACCAGGTAGATGTCACCACGCCTCATCGGCGAGCCCGTCCCCGCTCGTGCGGTCCCAGAGCGCCGCGTCCTCGCTCGCGTCCCACTCCTCGAACGCTTCCGTGTACTCCGCTTCGAGCTCCGCGGCGCGCAGCAGCTCGATGGCCGCGTGTATCACGGCGGACCGCGACTCGGCCTCGGTTTTCGTCGCGTACTCGTCGAGGAAGGCGAGGTCCTCCTGAGGCAGGCTGACACTAATTTTCATACCTTGATGCTACCCGGGTGGCTACCAGTGCACCACCTGAATTGCCACCCTGTCCGGCTTGGCCCACGTGGAAGGATGGCCGAAGAGTCCGATGCGTTGATCAATGCGAAGGAGATGAACGGGTGCCTGGCACGAATCTGACCCGCGACGAGGCGCAGCAGCGGGCGCAGCTGCTGAGTGTGGACGGGTACGAGATCGATCTCGATCTCTCCGGCGCGCAGGAGGGTGGTACGTACCGGTCCACGACCACGGTGCGGTTCGACGTCGCCCGGGCGGGCGCGGACTCGTTCATCGATCTGGTGGCGCCGGCCGTGCACAAGGTGGCGCTCAACGGCGAGCTGCTGGACCCGGCCTCGGTGTTCGAGGACTCGCGGATCGTGCTGCCGGGGCTGCGGGCCGGCCGCAACGAGCTGGTCGTGGTCGCGGACTGCGCCTACACCAACACGGGCGAGGGCCTGCACCGGTTCGTCGACCCGGTGGACCAGCAGGCGTACCTGTACACGCAGTTCGAGGTGCCGGACGCCCGGCGGGTGTTCGCCTCGTTCGAGCAGCCGGACCTGAAGGCCACGTTCCAGTTCACCGTGAAGGCCCCGGAGGGCTGGACGGTGATCTCGAACTCGCCGACGCCGGAACCGGCCGACAGCATCTGGCGGTTCGAGCCGACGCCGCGGATCTCGACGTATGTCACCGCCCTGATCGTGGGCCCGTACCACAGCGTGCACAGCACGTACGAGAAGGACGGGCGGACGGTGCCGCTGGGCATCTACTGCCGTCCGTCGCTGGCCGAGCACCTCGACCAGGACGCGATCTTCGAGGTCACCCGGCAGGGCTTCGACTGGTTCCAGGAGAAGTTCGACTACGCGTACCCGTTCGCGAAGTACGACCAGCTCTTCGTGCCGGAGTTCAACGCCGGTGCGATGGAGAACGCGGGCGCGGTGACCATCCGCGACCAGTACGTCTTCCGCTCGAAGGTGACCGACGCGGCCTACGAGGTGCGCGCCGAGACGATTCTGCACGAGCTGGCGCACATGTGGTTCGGCGACCTGGTCACCATGGAGTGGTGGAACGACCTGTGGCTGAACGAGTCGTTCGCCACCTACACGTCGATCGCCTGCCAGGCGTACGCGCCGGGCTCGAGGTGGCCGCACTCGTGGACCACGTTCGCCAACTCCATGAAGACCTGGGCGTACCGGCAGGACCAGCTGCCGTCCACCCACCCGATCATGGCCGAGATCCGTGATCTGGACGACGTGCTGGTGAACTTCGACGGGATCACGTACGCGAAGGGCGCCTCGGTCCTGAAGCAGCTGGTCGCGTACGTGGGGATGGAGGAGTTCTTCAAGGGCGTGCAGGCCTACTTCAAGCGGCACGCCTACGGCAACACGCGGCTGAGCGATCTGCTGGGCGCGCTGGAGGAGACCTCCGGCCGGGACCTTGCGACCTGGTCGAAGAAGTGGCTGGAGACCGCGGGGATCAACATCCTGCGGCCGGAGATCGAGGTGGGCGCGGACGGCGTGATCACCTCGTTCGCGGTCCGGCAGGAGGCCCCGGCGCTGCCGGCCGGCGCCAAGGGCGAGCCGGTGCTCCGGCCGCACCGGATCGCGATCGGCGCGTACGAGCTGGACGGCTCCGGCAAGCTGGTCCGCACCGAGCGGATCGAGCTGGACGTGGACGGCGAACTGACCGCCGTCCCGCAGCTGGTGGGCAAGCCGCGCCCGGCCGTGGTCCTGCTCAACGACGACGACCTGTCGTACGCCAAGGTGCGGCTCGACGAGGAGTCGCTGAAGGTGGTCACCGAGCACCTCGGGGACTTCACCGAGTCGCTGCCGCGGGCGCTGTCGTGGGCGTCGGCGTGGGACATGACGCGGGACGGCGAACTGGCCACCCGTGACTATCTGTCGCTGGTCCTGTCGGGCGTCGGCAAGGAGTCCGACATCGGCGTGGTGCAGTCGCTGCACCGCCAGGTGAAGCTGGCGCTGGACCTGTACGCGGCGCCGGAGTGGCGCGAGACAGGTCTGGCGGCCTGGACCGAGGCGGCGCTCGCTCACCTGCGGGCGGCCGAGCCGGGCAGCGACCACCAGCTGGCGTGGGCCCGGGCGTTCGCCGCGGCGGCGCGCACGGACGAGCAGCTCGCCCTGCTGCAGGGTCTGCTGGACGGTACCGAGGAGATCCCCGGGCTGGCCGTGGACACCGAGCTGCGCTGGTCGCTGCTGCACCGGCTGGCGGCGACCGGCCGGGCGGACGAGAAGGCCATCGCGGCGGAGCTGGAGCGGGACCGGACGTCGGCGGGCGAGCGGTACGCCGCGGCGGCGCGCGCGGCGCGCCCGACGGCGGAGGCGAAGGCCGAGGCCTGGGCGTCGGTCGTGGAGTCGGACCAGCTGCCCAACGCCGTGCAGGAGGCCGTCATCGGCGGCTTCGTGCAGACCGACCAGCGGGAGCTGCTGGCGCCGTACACCATGAAGTACTTCGCCGCGGTGAAGGAGATCTGGGAGGCCCGCAGCCACGAGATGGCCCAGCAGATCGCGGTCGGTCTCTACCCGTCGCTGCACGTCTCGCAGGAGACGCTGGACGCCACGGACGCCTGGCTGGACGCGGCCGAGCCGAGCCCGGCGCTGCGCCGGCTGGTCACCGAGTCCCGGGCCGGGATCGAGCGGGCGCTGAAGGCCCAGGCGGCGGACGCGGCGGCCGGCGCGGCGTAACCGGCCGGAGCCACCAACCGATGCCGTCAACTCCTGATATTGGTACGGGAGTTGACGGCACACCGTTGGGAACGCCCGACGGACGGCGCCCGATTGTGCTGCCGTCCGCCGGGCGGGCCGTGGCCACCGGGCCCGTTCCCCTCCTGCGGGCCCGGTGGGCGGGAGAGGTGCGGCTCAGCCGTTGAGCGCGTCGAAGCGGCGGCCGAGCTCGGCGCGGCCGGTCTCGGTGAGGCTGCCGTGTACGCGCATGCGGGCGAGGCCGCCGTCGGGGAAGACGTCCAGGCGGATGTGGGTGGCCGTCACCGTCCGCGGCAGCTTGAAGCGGTGCGGGGTGTCCGGCTGCAGCTTGGTCTTCGGCAGGATCTCGAACCAGGAGGACTCGTCGGCCGGGTCGCCGTCGCAGCCCGACAGGGCGGCCCAGCCCGCGGAGTTGCCCTTGAGGTACGCGGTGTCGATCTCCACCGCGCGTATCTCGCCCTGCGCGGCGAGGCGGAAGCGCACCCAGTCGTTGGTGCCCTTGACCCGGCGGCGGCGGTTCTCCCAGCCGTCGTCCATCTTGCGGGACAGGTCGGGCTGGATGATCTGGGTGGGCGAGGAGTAGAAGCGGTCCGAGGCGTCCTCGACGGTGCCGCCGTGCATCACGGAGGCCAGGTCGAGGGTGCCCAGCACGTCCAGCCACTCCGGGTCCGGTACGACCTCGCCGTGGACCCGGAGGCGGGCTATGCCGCCGTCGGGGTGCTGCTTGAGGCGGAGGTGGGTGAAGCGGCGCTCGACGCCGACCTCGAAGCCGTTGGCGGCGTGCCCGCGGACGGGGGTGCGCGGGACGAGCTCCTCCCACTTCACGTCGGGCGCGAGCAGGTCCTCGGGGCCGGGGCTGCCGGGGAGCGAGGTGGCCTCGACGGTGACCTGCTGGGGGTAGTTGCCGCGGAAGTGGGCGGTGTCGACGATGATGCCGCGGATCACGCCGGGGGCGGCGAGGCGGATCAGCGCCCAGTCGTGCTCGTCGTCGGTCGGGAAGGGGTGGTCGCCGTCGGCACCGCGCCGGCGCCGGGTCTCCCAGCCGTCCATGATCTTGCCCTTGTGGCCGAAGTGCTCGGGGTCGAAGACCGCCGGGGTGGGCTTCAGCAGGTTCTCACGCTCGGCGAAGAACTCGTCGTTCGCGGCGATCACGCCGGCGCCGAAGCGGCGGTCGGCGAGGTCGACGAGCGAGGTGAACGCGAAGTCCCCGCCGCGGTAGTCGGCGTACGGGTCGCCGCCGGCGTACGGCTGGGCGTCGTTGGCGTGCGGATCAGTGGAGTGGGCGGCCGGGGTGGCGGTCATCGTTGCCCTTCGTGGTCGTCGAGATGCGGACCACTCCACGGTCGCAGCGACCACCCCACAGGTCCATCGAAAGTTTTTGAGGAATATATTCAGCTCGGCTGAATGGTCTGGGTATGCCATCCGGGACCGTGGTCGCCCGCCTCCCCCGGCGCCTGGTCGACCGCCGCCTGGCGCAGCGCGGCCAGCACCCGGGCCAGCCCAGGCGCCCCTTCGGAGCCGCGCCGGACGGCGGCGACGACATGGCGGCGCGGCTGGTCGCCGGAGAGCACCCGCAGCGCGACCCCGGGGCCGGGCCCGCCCCTTTCCCGTTCACCGGGCCCGCCCCGCTCCAGGGCGCCGATACCGCCCGCCATCGCCATCCGGGGCACCAGCGCGACCCCCATCCCGGCCGCGACCATCGCCCAGATCGCGTTCCAGTCGGCCGCGGCATGCGCCCGCTCGGGCACGAATCCGGCGTTCTCACAGGCGGTGGTGGTGATCTGGGACCAGGGCCCGCTGCTGCCGAAGATCCACGGCTCGCCCGCCAGGTCGGCGAGGCGCAGCCCGGGCTCGCCGGCCAGCGGATGCCCGGCCGGCAGCGCCACGTCCAGCGGATCGGCGAGCAGCGCGACCCGGCTGAACTTGGGGTCGCGCGGGGTGGGCGCGTGCGCCGCCAGCGAGAGCGCCAGATCGACGCTGCCCTCCGCCAGCAGCTCGTACGCGGCCTCCGCCTCCGCCTCCCGTACGACGACCGACAGTCCCGGATGCGTACGGCGCAGCTCCTGGACGGCGGGGACCACCAGCGCGGGAATGGCGGTGGAGAAGGCCCCGACCCGCACCTGGCCGGCGTCGCCCTGGAGGTAGCCGAGCAACTCCGCGTCGGCGCGCTCCAGTTGGGCGAAGACCGCTTCGGCGTGCCGCAGCACCAGCTGGGCGGCGCCGGTCAGCCGCACCCGTCGGCCGTGCGCCTCCAGGAGCGTCACCCCGAGCGCCTTGGCCAGCCCGGTCAGCTGCTGGGAGACCGCCGAGGGCGTCATGTGCAGCGCCTCGGCGGTCGCGGTGACCGTGCCCTGCTCCTGGAGGGTGCGCAGGATCCGCAGCTTCTTGATGTCCCAGTCGGCCATGCCGGCAGCGTACGCAGTCAGCGGCGGCCGCCGGCACCGAGCGCGACGCCCGCGACGATCAGGACCATGCAGAGCAGTTGCACGGGCGTCACGGCCTCACTCAGAACGGCGAACGACAGCAGTGCGACGCAGACCGGCTGGAGGTAGTAGACGACCCCGGCCCGCGCGGCGCCTATCAGGGCGATGGCCTTGTTCCAGGTGAAGTAGGCGACGGCGGACGAGAAGACGCCTACGTAGAGCAGCGGTCCGACGGTCTGCGCGGTGGGCGCGAAGCCGCCCTCCGCGGCGAGGCTGACGCCGTACGCGGGCAGCAGCATCGCGGCGCCCAGCGCGAAGGTCATGAAGAGGAACGACACCCCGCCGATCCCCTCGGGGCGGCGGCGCAGCAGGACGCTGTAGCCGGCGAAGGTGGCCGTCGCGGCGAGCATCCACAGGTCGCCGCCGGCGAAGTCGAGACCGAGGACGGCGGCCGGTGAGCCCTTGCCGACCAGCGTCACCACGCCGGCCAGCGCGAGGGCCATCCCGGCGGCCCGCCGCCCGCCGAGCCGTTCCCCGCCGCGGGCGAACAGGGCGATCAGCACCGGCGAGGCGGCCGCGATCATGGCCATGTTGGTGGCCGAGGTGGAGCGTCCGGCTTGGTAGATGAGGGTGTTGAAGAGGGTGACGCCGAGCAGCGCGGCCAGCGTGAGGAAGCCGAGGTGGCGGCGGATGACCGGCCACTCGCGGCTGACCCGCCCGGCGGCGAACGGCGCGACCGCGAGCAGCGCGATGACCCACCGCCAGAAGGCGGTCTGGACGGGCGGGACGGTGTCGTGCAGGGCGCGGGCGATGACGAAGTTGCCGGACCAGACGACGGTCGCCGTCAGGGCGAGCGCCAGCCCGGCTCCCTGCGCGGACAGCGGCGTACGACGGTCGCGGACCCGTTCCAGAACTGCCACGGTTTCCTCTCCTCGGGGTGGTGGATCTCCACCGTGACAGCCCCAGAACCATCAGGTCCATCGAATATTTTCCATCATTCCTTGCAGTAAATCTGAAAGGTCTGCCGGGCCCCGAGCCCGCCCCTCGACCGGCTCGCCTCAGCGGCGGGCCTCGCGGCGGGCGCGGATGGCCGCCTGCCGCTCCTCGAACTTGCGGGCCTGGCCGTCGAGGCCGTCCATGAAGAGCCCCAGCTCCTCCTGGGCCGCCAGACCTGCCGGTCCCAGGCCGCCGATCTCCAGCACCTTCAGGAAGCGCAGGACGGGCTGCAGCACGTCGTCGTGGTGGATCCGGAGGTTGTAGATCCCGCCGAGGGCCATCCGGGCGGCGGCCCGCTCGAAGCCGGGGATGCCGTGGCCGGGCATCCGGAAGCCGGTGACCACGTCCCGTACCGCGCACATGGTCTGGTCGGGGGCCATCTCGAAGGCCGCCCCGAGCAGGTTGCGGTAGAAGAGCATGTGCAGGTTCTCGTCGGCGGCGATCCGGGCCAGCATCCGGTCGCAGACCGGGTCACCGGAGTGGTGGCCGGTGTTGCGGTGCGAGATCCGGGTGGCCAGCTCCTGGAAGGCGACGTAGGCCACCGAGTGCAGCATGCTGTGCGAGTTGTCGGCCTCGAAGCCCTCCGACATGTGGGCCATGCGGAACCGCTCCAGCTCGTCCGGGTCGACGGCCCGGCTGGTGAGCAGGTAGTCGCGCATCACGATGCCGTGCCGGCCCTCCTCGGCGGTCCAGCGGTGCACCCAGGTGCCCCAGGCGCCGTCGCGCCCGAAGAGGGTGGCGATCTCGTGGTGGTAGCTGGGGAGGTTGTCCTCGGTGAGGAGGTTGACCACCAGGGCGGTCCGGCCGATGTCGCTGACCTTGGACTGCTCGGGCGCCCATTCCTCGCCGTCCTCCAGCACACCGGGGAAGTTCCGGCCGTCGCTCCAGGGGACGTACTGGTGGGGCATCCACTCCTTGGCGACCTTCAGGTGCCGGTTGAGCTCCTTCTCGACGACCTCTTCGAGTGCGTAGAGCAGCTTGGCGTCGCTCCACGCGGCCTGGCCGAGCTCTCCGTTGTGGGCGGGGGCGATGGTCACGGGGAACTCCTGGGGACGATGAGCTACGGGACCGTAGGTTGAACCTACGGCTGCGTAGGTTACGTCATCGTAGGTGTGCTCCGGTTAAGTGATCCGTTCGCGCAAATCGGCCGAAAATCGCGCGATAGCCGCCTCGCAACCCGTTTTTCACCTGCGGAAATAGCCGGGTACGACAAAGGGCGCCGCTCGGTTGTTGTAACCGAGCGGCGCCCTGGGAGGTCGCCGGGGCCCGTGCGGGCCCGGGGTACGGCCGGGGCTCAGCCCTGGGACTTCGTCTTGCGGGACTTGTCGGTCAGCATGACCAGCCCGGCGATGACGAGGAAGATCACGATGGGGGCGGCGACGTAAAGGCCGAGCGTCTGGGCGACGTTCAGACCGGGACCCGGGTCGTCACCATCGTCGCGGGTGAGCGCAAACGCGGGGGACGACATCAGCAGCATCAGCGCGGTGCCGGCAGTGACGGTTCCGGCGCGCAGGGCGTTCTTCTTGACCTTGTTGCTCACGAACATCAACGTATCGGACGCCCCGCCGCCCCGCGCGCCCGGGGTGGGCATCGGCACACACCGGCTCCCCCGGGCCCCGGGTGCGGCGCCCGGTGACGGCGGCGACGGCCTGGCGGTAACCGGGCTACCGCTTGCCGTCGGCCAGTTCGCGCATCAAGGCGTGCAGCCGTGGAGAGGCGGCCAGCTCCTCCAGGGTCTGCGGCCGTCCGTCCGGGCCGGCCACCGGCAGCCGCCAGTTCGGGTATTCCTCCCAGGTGCCCGGGAGGTTCTGCGGGCGCCGGTCCCCCACCGCGTCCGGCAGCCAGACCCCGACCAGCTGCGCCGGGGTGCGCAGCAGGAAGCGGTGCACGGCCTTGACGACCGCCTCCTCGTCGCCGGTGCCCTCGGGCAGCAGGCCGCGGCGGGTCAGCTCCCCGAACCAGGCGGCGAGCTCGCACTTCGCGCGGGACCGGGCGCGCTCCGGCGGCCCGGCGAGCAGCCCGAGCCGCTCGCGCAGGGCGAGGTCGTCGCCGGTCAGCCGGGCCGCGGTGCTGGGCAGGTCGTGGGTGGTGACGGTGGCGAGGCAGTCGCCGCGCCACTCGTCGGGGGCCAGGATGCGGGCCTCGCCGCCGGTCGCCGGGTCCACACCGGCGTAGTCCCGCTCGAACCACAGCACCGAGGTGCCGAGGACACCCCGCTCGGCGAGCGCCTCGCGCACGCCCGGTTCGACGGTGCCCAGGTCCTCGCCGATCACCGCGGCGCCGGCCCGGTGCGCCTCCAGGGCCAGCACCGAGAGCATCGCCTCCCCGTCGTAGCGCACGTAGGCGCCCTCGGTCGGCGGCCGGCCCTCGGGGACCCACCACAACCGGAACAGTCCCATGACGTGGTCGATGCGCAGCGCGCCGGCATGCCGCAGCAGTCCGCGCAGCAGCTCGCGGTAGGGGGCGTAGCCGGTGGCGGCCAGTGTGTCCGGGCGCCACGGCGGCAGGCCCCAGTCCTGGCCGCGGGCGTTGAAGGCGTCCGGCGGCGCCCCGATGGACATCCCGGCGGCGAACGCGTCCTGCTGGGCCCAGGTGTCGGCGCCGGAGGGGTGCACGCCGACGGCGAGGTCGTGCACCAGCCCGACGGGCATCCCGGCCTCCTCGGCGGCCCGTTGGGCGGCGGCGAGCTGCTGGTCGGTGAACCAGGCGAGCCGGCAGTGGAAGTCGATCCGGTCCATCAGCCGGGGCCGCAGCCGGGCGGTGTCGGCGGACCGGGGGTCGCGCAGCCCGGCCGGCCAGGTCCGCCAGTCGGGGCCGTGCCGCTCGGCGAGCGCGTACCAGGTGGCGTGGTCCTCCAGCGCCCGGCCCTGCTCGGCGAGGAAGTCGCAGTACGCGGCCCGCCGGCCCGGTGAGAGCGGGAGGGCGCAGAGCAGCTCCAGGGCCTCGCGCTTGAGCTCCCAGACCGCGTCCCGGTCGATCAGCGCGCCCCCTTCCAGTACGCCGTCGCGCAGTGCGTGGGCCTGCGCGGCCAGTTCGTCGGCGCGTAACCGGGCGGCGCCGGTCAGCTGGGCGTACTCCGGGATCTGCTCGATCCGCAGGTGGACCGGGTCGGGGAAGCGGCGCGAGGAGGGGCGGTAGGGCGAGGGGTCGGTGGGCGGGCCGGGGACGGCCGCGTGCAGCGGGTTGAGCTGGACGAATCCGCTGCCCAGGGCGCGTCCGGACCAGGCGGCGAGGTCGGCGAGGTCACCGAGGTCGCCCATGCCCCAGGAGTGCCGGGACAGCAGGGAGTAGAGCTGCACCAGGAAACCGTGACTACGGGCGGGTGGTGCGGGCACCCGATCGGGAGCGACGATCAGCCGGGCGCGGGCGGTGCGGCCGTCGGGCGCCTCGGCGTGCAGTGTGTGCAGGCCCAGCGGCAGCCGGGCGAGCGCCGCCCCGGCGCCCTCGTGCGGCCCGTCGTGGGGCTGCCGTGGCACGTCGTGGAACTGCCCGTCCTCGGCCTCCACCCGCAGGGCGGTGCCTTCGGGGAGGCCGGTGAGGTCGGGCGGCCGGCCCGGGCGGGCGACGACGGAAGGGGGGAGCAGGGCGCGGCCCGCGGTGTCCTCGTACGCGGCGAGTGCGGCGCGTACGGCGTGCGGGGTCGAGGCGTCGACCCCCAGTGCGGCGAGCACGGCCACGACGGTGTCGTCGGTGATCTGGACGCTTCTGCCCGGTGCCGGTTCGTACGACGTGGCGACGCCGTGCAACCGGGCGAGCCGCGCGCGGCCCATGGGTCGTCAGACCTCCATGGACTCCGTCCCCAGGCCGGCGGCTGTCGGCTCGCTGGTCAGCGGCAGCTCGGCGGCGATCG
This sequence comes from Streptomyces sp. NPDC048197, assembly GCF_043202395.1. NCBI lineage: Bacteria > Bacillati > Actinomycetota > Actinomycetes > Kitasatosporales > Streptomycetaceae > Streptomyces > Streptomyces sp. NPDC048197. The sequence goes on along the minus strand of NZ_JBIDAJ010000029.1, from coordinate 51,220 downwards.
GGACCTCGCTGGTCAGGGGCGCGGCGTCGGCGAGCGGCGGCTCGCTGGTCAGGGGCGGCTCGGCGAAGCTGTAGGAGCCGGAGCCGTCCAGGCCGGAATCGGGGTCGGAGACCCCGGCGAACAGATCGCGCTCCACGGTCGCACCTCCCGGTTTGGAGGACAGGGCGTCGAGGAGCAGCTGAGCGGATGCGGCCACGAGGGCCTCCCGTTCATCGGTAGTGGGACACGTGGGCCCTACCCAGTCGGCACGATCGCAGACGCAATCTCCCACGAAACGTGACTCAGGTCACAGTATGCCGTACGCAGGCGATTTCCCCGCGCACGCCGCCGCGGTGCGCGAAGAACGCGGTGCGAGCGGGCCCGGCGCAGGAAGTTCTGCGGGCCCGCGGACCCGGCGGAGCAGTCCCGCGGCAGCCGCCGTGACCGGCGCGGAGCCGCCCGTCCCGGGCCCCCGCCATCGCCCGGTTGACACCCTCACCGCCACAATGGTGGGCTCACGGCCGAAGGTCTGTCCGAACGGACCTCGGCGGGGAGACCAGCGGATTGTTCAGGGGACATACGGGGGGCCGGCGCGAGCCGGCGAGCAGCGGACGCGGACGAGGAGCAGCCGTGCGAGGCCGGGGCGTGTGGGGCGTCGGAAAAATCGGTAGGAACGGCAGGGGGAGCGGCGCGGGCACCCGGGCACGGGTGGCGGGGACCACCGCACTGGCCGCCGCGGTCATCGGGGGCCTGCTCGGCGGGGTGCCCAGCGCCCAGGCGGCACCGGCCGACCCGGCCGTCGGCAGCCCCGACCAGCCGGACCGGCCGGCCGGGGCGGGGCAGCTGCCCGCCGTCTGGCCGCGGCCGCAGTCGCTGCGCGAACTCGGCGACCCGGTCCCGCTCGGCGACGCGGCCGTCATGGTCGCCGCCCCCGACACCGACCCCTACGCACTGGACGTGGTGCGCGGTCTGCTGCGGGACGCCGGGGTGCGCACGGTGCACCAGGTCGCGCCCGGCGAGCGGCTGCCCGCGGCCGGGCCGGTGATCCGGATCGGCGGCGCCCAGGCCGAGGACGCCCTGCGGGCCCTGCGCGCACCGGCCCGCGGCGACCTCCCCGCCGGCGGCTACCGCCTCGCCGTGGGCCAGGTCGACGGCCGCGACACGGTGGCGCTGGACGGCGTCGCCCCGGACGGCCTCTTCCACGCCGCGCAGACCCTCCGGCAGCTCGTCACGGACGGTCCGGCCGGCCACCGGCAGCTGGCGTCCGTGGTCGTGCGGGACTGGCCCGGCACGGCCGTGCGCGGCACCACGGAGGGCTTCTTCGGGCAGCCGTGGAGCCAGGCGCAGCGCCTGGCCCAGCTGGACTTCATGGGCCGCACCAAGCAGAACCGCTACCTGTACGCGCCCGGCGACGACCCTTACCGCCAGGCGCGCTGGCGCGACCCGTACCCCGCGGAGGAGCGCGCCGCGTTCCGGACGCTGGCCGAGCGGGCCCGCGCCAACCACGTCACGCTCGGCTGGGCCCTCGCCCCCGGGCAGGCGCTGTGCTTCTCCTCACAGGAGGACCTGCGGGCGCTGCGCCGCAAGGTGGACGCGATGTGGGCGCTGGGCGTGCGTTCCTTCCAGCTCCAGTTCCAGGACGTCGCCTACGACGAATGGCACTGCGGCGCCGACGAGGACGCCTTCGGCACCGGGCCGGGGGCCGCCGCCCGGGCCCAGGCCAAGGTCGCGAACGCGCTCGCCGACCACCTCCACGAACGGCACCCGGACGCCGCGCCGCTGTCGCTGATGCCGACGGAGTACTACCAGAACGGCTCGACGGCGTACCGCGACGCGCTCTCCGAGGCGCTCGGCGGCCGGGTCGAGGTGGCCTGGACCGGCGTCGGCGTGGTCCCGCGGACCATCACCGGCGGGGAGCTGGTGACCGCCCGCCAGGCGTTCGGCCACCCCCTGGTGACCATGGACAACTACCCGGTCAACGACTACGCCCAGGACCGGATCTTCCTCGGCCCGTACCGGGGCCGCGAACCGGCCGTGGCCACCGGGTCGGCGGCACTGCTCGCCAACGCGATGGAACAGCCGCTGGCGTCCCGCATCCCGCTGTTCACCGCCGCCGACTACGCCTGGAACCCGCGCGCCTACCAGCCGGCGGAATCCTGGGACGCGGCCATCGACGACCTGGCGGGCGGCGCCCCGCGGGGCCGGGCGGCGCTGCGCGCCCTGGCCGGGAACGCCGCGTCCTCGCTGCTCAACACGAGCGAGTCCGGCTATCTGCGGCCGCTGATCGACCGCTTCTGGGAGACCCGCGAGACCGCGGTCAACTCCGGCCGGCCGGGCGAGGACGCGGACTACGCCAAGGCGGCCAAGGCGTTGCGGGCCGCCTTCCACACCATGAGCACCGCACCCGACGACCTCCGTTCCGACCTGGCCGCCGAAGTCCGGCCGTGGGCCGCGCAGTTGGCCCGCTACGGACAGGCCGGCGAGCAGGCCGTGGACACGCTGCTGGCGCAGGCCCGGGACGACGGGGACGCCGCCTGGTCGGCGCAGCGGGAGGTGCAGCGGCTGCGCAAGGAGATCGCGCACAGTCCGGCGACCGTCGGCAAGGGGGTGCTCGCCCCGTTCCTGGACCGGGCGATGACCGAGGCCGACGCCTGGACCGGCGCGCGGCGCGACACCCCGCGCCCCAATGAGGGCGCCGACCCGACCGCGCTGACCGTGCCGTTCGGCCGGGTCCGCCCGCTGGCCGCGGTCACCGCACTGACCGAGCCCGGCCCGTCCGCGGGCGCCGTCTCCCTGGAGGCGCATGTCCCCGGCGAGGGCTGGCGCCGCCTCGGCCGGCTCTCCGCGACCGGCTGGACGGAGGCCGCCACCCCCCGGCTGCGGGCCGACGGGGTCCGGCTGACCTGGGCGAACGGCGCCGAGGCACCGTCCGTGCACGCCCTGACCCCGTGGTTCGCGGACACCCCGGCGGCCGGTCTGGAACTCTCCCGTACGGAGTCGGACGCGCAGACCGGCGGCAGTGCCCGGGTGGACGCCCGGATCTTCTCCCGGCGCCCCGGCGACGTCCGCGGCAGGCTGACGGTCAAGGCCCCCAAGGGCTTCACCGTGCACGCGCCCAAGGAGGTCACCGCGCCGCGCGGCGGCACCACTACGGTCCCGCTCACCGTCGACGTCCCCGAGGGCACGCCCTCCGGCACGTACCGGATCCCGGTGGAGTTCGACGGCGCCGAGCAGACCCTGACCGTACGGGCCTATCCGCGCACCGGCGGCAAGGACCTGGCGCGCGGCACGGTCGCCACGTCCTCCGGCGACGAGACCCCCGACTTCCCGGCGTCCGCGGCCACCGACGGCAATCCCGGTACCCGCTGGTCCTCCCCCGCCGAGGACGGCGCCTGGCTGCAGTTCGCGCTGGCCCACCCGACCCGCCTGGGCCGACTCGTCCTCCACTGGCAGGACGCCTACGCCGCCCGCTACCGCATCCAGGTCTCACCGGACGGCCGCAGCTGGCGTACCGCCGCGACCGTACGGGACGGCAAGGGCGGCCGGGAGTCGATCAGGATGGACGCGAAGGACGCCCGCTTCGTCCGCATCCAGGGCGACAAGCGGGCGACCCGGTTCGGGTACTCGCTGTGGTCGGTGGAGGCTTACGCGGTCGAAGACCGCACATAACGGCCGAAGACCGCACATAACTACCGAAGACCGCGGGTGACTGCCGGGGCCCGCGGCCGGCTGCTCGTCGTGTCCGGGCGGACGGAACCGGGTTCCTCCCGCCCAGACACGACAAAGGCCCGGTCTATGCCGACACGGCATCGATCCGGGCCAAGGCGTCGTCCGCGCCGTACGGCTGCAAATACGGCAGCCAGCGCGGATCACGATGCCCCGTGCCGATGATCCGCCACGCCAGTCCTGACGGCGGGGCGGGCTGATGGCGCAGCCGCCAGCCGATCTCGGCGACGTGGCGGTCCGCCTTGACGTGGTTGCAGCGCCGGCAGGCGGCGACGACGTTCTCCCAGGTGTGCTGACCTCCGCGGCTGCGCGGGATGACGTGGTCGACGCTGGTTGCGACGCCACCGCAGTACATACATCGCCCGCCGTCACGCGCGAAGAGCGCCCGGCGGGTCAGTGGCACGGGGCCACGAAAGGGCACCCGCACGAACCGCTTCAGGCGGACCACACTGGGGGCCGGAACAACACGGGTCGCGCTGTGCATCAGGGCGCCGGACTCCTCGAGGCTGACTGCCTTCTCATTGAGGACGAGGATGAGCGCGCGGCGGAGCGGTACGACGCCGAGCGGCTCGTACGACGCGTTGAGGACCAGGACATGCGGCACGGGTGCCTCCTTGTACGCCGGCGGCGCGTGGCTCGCGCCGGGACGATCTCTCCACAGTGTCCCCCGGTGCCTGGTCGGAGCGCCACCATGACCGGGTAACGGCCCTGAGGTGTTTTCCACCACACCCCCGCCGGTCCCGCCGGATACGGCTCATTACGGCCTTCCGCGGACGTGACCGGTCGAACACGGGCGCGGGCCACCCAGGTTGCCCCGTTAGTGTGGTTGGCCAGCCCGGTCGCCGGCACCCACACCGGCCCGGGTCTGCTGTCCCATACGGAAGGTTCGACTGTGTTCTGGTCCGCTTCGACGGTTGCCGCCGCGCACCTGCGCGCCGCCCCCGCCGGCTCCACCGGCTCGTCCTCGCTCGACGACGCCACGGAGAAGGCCACCAACGCCGCCGGCTGGGTGCAGGAGAACTGGGGGACGTGGCTCACGTCCGGCCTGCAGATCCTGCTCATCATCGTGATCGCGGTCGTGCTGCGGCATGTGATACGCCGCACGATAACCAAGCTCATCGAGCGGATGAACCGCACCGCGGCCGCCGCCCAGGGCACCGCGCTGGGCGGGCTGCTGGTCAACGCCGAGCGCCGCCGGCAGCGGTCCGAGGCGATCGGCTCGGTGCTGCGCAGCGTCGCCTCCTTCGTGATCATGGGCACGGCCGCGCTGACGGTCCTGTCGGTCCTGAAGATCAACCTGGCGCCGCTGCTCGCGAGCGCGGGCGTGGCGGGCGTCGCGATCGGTTTCGGCGCCCGCAACCTCGTCACGGACTTCCTCTCCGGCGTCTTCATGATCCTGGAGGACCAGTACGGCGTCGGCGACGAGATCGACGCGGGGGTGGCCACCGGTACGGTCATCGAGGTCGGCCTGCGGGTCACCAAGCTGCGCGGCCCGAACGGCGCGATCTGGTACATCCGCAACGGCGAGGTGAAGCGGATCGGCAACCTCAGCCAGGGCTGGTCCACCGCCGCCGTGGACGTCGTCCTCGCTGCCGACCAGGACCTCCAGCGGGCCCGCGACACGATCACCGCGGCCGGTGCGGAGATGTCGAAGTCCGAGCCGTGGAACGAGCAGCTGTGGGAGCCGGTGGAGGTGCTCGGCCTCAGCGAGGTGCACCTCGACACGGTCACCCTCTCGGTCGCCGCCAAGACCATGCCGGGCAAGGCCGCGGGCGTGGAGCGCGAACTGCGCTGGCGCATCAAGCGGGCCCTGGACGCCGCCGGCGTCCACCTCGCCCCGCGCCCGGCCCCCGACGAGGAGGAAGAGCTCCCCGCCGCCGACGCCGCCGCCACCATCGCCGCCCCCTCGGCGCTCAACAACCCCACGTCGCCGCAGGCCCAGGCCGTGGAGCCGCTGACGGCGGCGCCGAAGTCGGTGTAGTAGGCCGCCACTCGCCGTAGAGGAAGGGAGGGTCGTGCCGCCGTTGCGCGGTGCGCCCCTCCCTTCCGTGTACGCCGGCCCCGTTCCGCGTGCGCCGTCCGCTGCCCGCGCGCCCTCCGGGTCACGACCTGTGCGCCGGCTGCGTTCGGCCAACTCACCCTGCCGCACCCATTGACGCCGCCCGGTGCGCCGCCTACCTTCCTGTTCATCGATTGGAAGGTTTCCTAACAGATGTGGTGGCCGGGCCGGCCACCGGTGAACGGGGTGACGGTCTTGGCCGGTGGGCAGCAGACGCAGGGAACACCCGGAACGCCCCGGGTGTTGCGCGCCATGAACGACCGGGCGGCGCTCGACCTGCTGGTGGCGCAGGGCCCGCTGACCCGTACGCAGATCGGCGAGCTGACCGGGCTGTCGAAGCCCACCGCCTCCCAGCTGCTGGCCCGGCTGGAGGCGGCCGGCCTGGTGCGCACGACCGGCAATGTGACCGGCCGGCCAGGGCCCAGCGCCCAGCTGTACGAGGTCGATCCGGCGGCCGCGCAGGTCGCCGCGCTGGCCGTGGACCAGCTGGGGATCACCGCCGCGGTCGCCGACATCACCGGGCAGGTGCTCGGCGAGGAGCGGGTCGGCACCGAGGCCATAGAGGCCGACGTACCCAACCGCACGGCACGGCTCGTCGCCAAGGCCGTCGACGGGGCGCTGGCCAAGGCCGGACTGTGCCGCGAGCAGCTGCACGGGACGGTGATCGGTACGCCCGGCGCCCTGGACCCGCAGACCGGCCGGCTGCGCTACGCCCCGCACCTGCCGGACTGGCACTCGCGCGCACTGAAGGAAGAGCTCGCCGAGGTGCTGGGCACCCCGATCACCATCGAGAACGATGTGAACCTGGCCGCGGTCGCCGAGCAACACGACGGCGTGGCCCAGGACTTCGACGACTTCGTGCTGGTGTGGGCCGACGAGGGCGTGGGTGCCGCCATCGTGCTCGGCGGCCGGCTGCTGCGGGGGGCCACCGGAGGCGCGGGCGAGATCGGCTACATGCCGCTGCCGGGCGCGCCGCTGTCCCGGGGCGGCGACCGCAGCGCCGCACGGCCGGACGCCGGCGGCGGCTTCCAGCGGCTGGTCGGCTCCCCCAGCGTCATCGAACTGGCCCATGCGTACGGGGCGCCCGACGTCCGCACCGTCGCCGGGGCGCTGGCCCGGGACGACGTACGGCAGGAGGTCGCGCGGCGGCTGGCCACCGGTCTGGCGGCCGTGGTGGCGGTGGTCGACCCGCGGCTGGTGGTGCTCTCCGGGGAGGTCCCGCAGGCCGGCGGGGAGGCGCTGCGCGCCCTGGTCGAGAACGAATTCGACGGACTCGCGCTGCCCCGCCCGGAATTGCGGCTCAGCGACATCGACGGCAATCCGATTCTCATCGGCGCGCTGCGCACGGCACTCGCACAGGCCCGCGATGCGGTGTTCGACACGACGGGCTGACCCGCCCGGCCGGGCCATTCGCCAGGAAGTCTCCGCCGTAGAGGAAGTCCTTCTCGCCGTAAAGGAAGTCCGCCATGCCGCTTTCCCGTCTGCGCAACCGGCTTTCCGTGGCGCTGGCCGGTGCCGGGCTGCTCCTTTCCGGCTGCGCCCACCCGAGCGTCGGCAGTGACCACGACGACCCGACCGAGCCGGTCACCCTCACCTTCTGGCACGGCTGGTCGACACCCGGCGAAATGAAGGCCATCAACGATTCGGTCGCCCGGTTCGAGAAGCAGCACCGCAACATCACGGTGAAGGTCGTCCCGAACGTCACCGACGAAACGATGAACCAGGCCCTGCGGGCCGGCGGGGACGACGCACCGGACGTGGTCTCCTCCTTCACCACCAACAACGTCGGGCAGTACTGCTCGTCGGGAATGTGGGCGGACCTCGACCCGTTCCTGCAGAAAACCGGAGTGGTGAAGGAGAAGGTCTTCCCGAAAACCCTGCTGGATTACACGAGTTACCGGGGAGAGCAGTGCGCGCTGCCGCTGCTCGCCGATTCCTTCGGGCTCTACTACAACAAGGACGCCTTCAAGGAAGCGGGCCTCACCCGGCCCCCGCGGACCATGTCCGAACTGAAACGGGACGCCGTCGCACTCACCCGGCGCACCAAGGACGGCTCCTACCGGCGGGTGGGAATCATGCCCAACTTCCGCCTCTACCAGAACAGTCCGGACCGGCTGTTCGCCCAGTGGGAACCCCGCTATTTCGACGCCCACGGGAAGTCCCGGCTGGCGAAGGAACCGGCCACCCGGCAGTTCCTCACCTTCCAGCGGGACCTCATCGAGGCCCAGGGCGGCTACGGGCCGCTGGAGAAATTCCGCACCACCTTCGGCGACGAGATGTCCTCGCAGAACGCCTTCCACACGCAGAAGGTGGCCATGCACATGGACGGGGAATGGCGCGGACTGATGCTGCGGCAGGCCAAGGTCCCGTTCGGCTGGGACACCGCGCCGATGCCGGTGCCCGACAACCAGGCCGACACCTACGGCAAGGGATATCTGACCGGCACCGTGGTCGGTATCGCCCACAGCAGCACCCACCAGAACGCGGCCTGGGAACTGGTGAAATTCCTGACCACGAACACCGATCAGGTGGTCCGGTTCGCCAACGCCATCCACAACGTACCGTCCACGAAAGCCGCCCTGACATCCCCGGAGCTGGACGCCGACCCGACGTTCCGCACCTTCCTCCGCATCGCGCAGAACCCGCACAGCGTCGCCCTTCCACCGTCCACCAACGGCGGGCAGTACGTCACCGCCCTGCAGGACTTCAGTTACGACGTCGAGGCCGGAAAGGTCCCCGATCTCGGCAAGGGCCTGCGCGCACTCGACGCCCAGATCGACGCCGACACCCTCCAGTCCGAGAACTGACGGCCGGCACCCTCCGGTCCGCGCAATGACGGCCGGGAACGACGGCCGGTGAACCGACGGAGAACCGCCATGGCACCCACGACCACCGCCCCCGCACCGGCGCCCGCCCTCCGGCGCAGACGCGCCCGCGAACGGCTGCGCATCCTCGGCTTCCTCTCCCCGTGGCTGGTCGGATTCTCGGTGTTCTTCGGCTATCCGCTGCTCGCCACCGGCTATTTCTCCGTCATGCACTACAACCAGATCGAACCGCCCGAATTCGTAGGCCTGCGGAACTGGAAATACGTCCTCACACAGATGCCGCTGCTCGGCCCGGCCCTGTGGAACACGCTGTGGCTGGTCGTCGTGATGGTCGCCCTGCGGGTGGTGTTCGGCCTGGGCATCGGCCTGCTCGTCACCAAAATCAAAACCGGCGCCGGATTCTTCCGCACCGCCTTCTACCTGCCGTATCTGGCGCCGCCGGTGGCCGCCACCGTCGCCTTCGTCTTCCTCCTCAATCCCGGCACCGGGCCCGTCAACGAGATCCTCGGCACGCTCGGCATTCCCGCACCGTCCTGGTTCAACGATCCCGACTGGGCCAAACCCTCGCTGGTGATGCTGTCGCTGTGGGGCATCGGCGACCTGATGGTGATCTTCATGGCGGCGCTGCTGGACGTGCCGAAGGAGCAGTACGAGGCCGCCGAACTGGACGGCGCGGGCGCCTGGGGGAAGTTCCGGTACGTCACCTGGCCGTCGATCACCCCGATCGTGCTGTTCGCGGTGGTCACCGGCGTCGTCCAGACCATGCAGTACTACACCCAGGCGCTGGTGGCCGGAAAGCTCGCCTCCGGTGTCTCCATCGGGCCCGGCACCGTCATCCAGCCCGGCTACCCCGACCACGCCACCCTCACCGTCCCGCAGCTCGTCTACTCCCTCGGCTTCCAGAACTTCAACACCGGCGCGGCGTGCGTGCTCTCCCTCGTGCTGTTCGTCCTCGCCATGGCCGTCACCACCCTGCTGATGCGCAAGCGCGCCGGCCTGCTCCCGGCGGAGGACTGACCGATGACCACCACCCTCAGCTCCCGCACCGCCCCGGTCCGGACCGGCCACACCGCCGACGGCACCGCCCGCACCCGCGCCCGCCGCACCCGGCTGCTGCACTGGATCGCGGTGCACACCGTCGCCGTCGCCGCCGCCCTCTTCTTCGTACTCCCCTTCGTCTTCGTGTTCCTGACGTCCGTGATGAGCGACGGCCAGGCCATGAGCGGCGAGCTGTGGCCGGATCGCTGGCACTGGTCCAACTACCTGACGGTCTTCAGGACCCCCGGATTCCTGGACTGGTGGAAGAACTCCCTCATGTACGCGGGCCTGGGCACCCTCTTCACGGTCTGCTCGGCCGTGCCCGTCGCCTACGCGCTCGCCAAGTTCCGCTTCCGCGGCCGCCGCACCGCGCTCGTCCTCGTCCTCGCCACCATGATGCTGCCGCCACAGGTCGTCGTGATCCCGATGTACCTGGTGTGGGCCCAGCAGTTCCACCTGGCCGGCTCGCTGTGGCCGCTGATCATCCCGATGGCGTTCGGTGACGCCTACTCCATCTTCCTGCTACGGCAGTTCCTGCTGACCGTCCCGCAGGAATACCTGGAATCGGCGAAGGTCGACGGCTGCGGGGAACTGCGCACCCTGCTGAGGATCGTCGTACCGATGGCCAGACCGGGCATCGCCGCCATCGCCCTCTTCCAGTTCTTCTTCTGCTGGAACGACTACTTCGGCCCGCAGATCTACGCCGCGCAGAACCCCGCCGCCTGGACGCTCTCCTACGGACTGGAGTCCTTCAAGAGCGCCCACAGCGTCAACTGGAACCTCACCATGGCCGCGACGCTGCTGGTCATGGCACCCGTGATCCTCGTTTTCTTCTTCGCGCAGAAGGCCTTCGTCGAAGGCGTCACCCTCACCGGAGTAAAGGGCTGAGAACGGATATGAAGCTCGCAGTGGTCGGCGGCGGCTCGACCTACACCCCCGAACTCATCGACGGCTTCGCCCGGCTGCGGGACGCGCTGCCGCTGGACGAACTCGTCCTCGTCGACCCGGCACGGGACCGGCTGGAAAGGGTGGGCGGCCTGGCCCGGCGGATCTTCGCCAGACAGGGCCACCGGGGCCGGATCACCTGGACCGACGACCTGGACGCCGGTATCGACGGCGCCGACGCCGTCCTGCTCCAGCTGCGCATCGGCGGGCAGGCCGCCCGCAACCAGGACGAGACCTGGCCGCTGGAGTGCGGCTGCGTCGGCCAGGAGACCACCGGCGCCGGCGGCCTCGCCAAGGCGCTGCGGACCGTTCCCGTCGTCCTCGACATCGCCGAACGCATCCGCCGCACCAACCCGCACGCCTGGATCGTCGACTTCACCAACCCGGTCGGCATCGTCACCCGCGCACTGCTGCAGGCCGGCCACCAGGCGGTCGGCCTGTGCAACGTGGCGATCGGCTTCCAGCGGAAGTTCGCCGCACTGCTGGGCGTCGCCCCCGACCAGGTCGTCCTGGAGCACGTCGGGCTCAACCACCTCACCTGGGAGCGGTCGGTCCGCGTCGCCGGCGAGGACGTCCTCCCCAAGCTCCTCACCGAGCACGCCGACGCCCTCGCCGCCGATCTGCGCCTCCCCCGAAACGTCCTGGACCGCCTCGGCACCGTCCCCTCCTACTATCTGCGCTACTACTACCAACACGACGCCGTCGTCGAGGAGTTGCGCGGCAAACCGTCCCGGGCCGCCGAGGTCGCCGCCATCGAGCAGCAGCTGCTCGCCCACTACGCCGACCCCACGCTCGACGAGAAGCCGGAACTGCTGTCCCGGCGCGGCGGCGCCTACTACTCCGAGGCGGCGGTGGCGCTGACCTCGTCCCTGCTGGCGGACGCCGGCGACACCCAGGTCGTCAACGCGCTCAACAACGGCACGCTGCCCTTCCTCCCCGATGACGCGGTCATCGAGGTCCCCGCCACCGTGGACGCGACCGGCGCCACCCCCCTCCCGGTACGCCCGCTGGAGCCCCTCTACGCCGGTCTGATCGCCCATGTCACCGCCTACGAGCAGCTGGCCCTGGACGCCGCGCTGCACGGCGGCCGCGACCGGGTCTTCGCCGCGCTGCTCGCCCATCCCCTCATCGGCCAGATCGACCGCGCCGACCGGCTCACCGACCTTCTGATCGCGCACAACCGGGAGCACCTCACGTGGGCCTGACCGGTACGGCGCTCGCCATCGACGCGGGCAACAGCAAGACCGACGTGGCGCTGGTGTCCACCGCCGGCCACCTGCTCGGCTCGGCGCGCGGCGGCGGTTTCCAGCCACCGGTGGTCGGCACCGCCCGCGCCGTCGACACCCTCGCGCCCCTGGTGACGGCCGCCCTCGCAGAAGCGGAACTGTCCCCACCCGTCGACCACCTCTCCGCCTTCCTCGCCAACGCCGACTTCCCGGCGGAGGAGGAGGCACTGGCCGCGGAGATCACCGCCCGCGGCTGGGCCCGTACGGTGTCCGTCCGCAACGACACCTTCGCGCTGCTGCGGGCCGGACTGCCGGACGACGGGGAGCCGGTGGGGGTGGCGGTGGTGTGCGGGGCCGGCATCAACTGCGCGGGCCTGGGCCGCGGCGGGGCCACCGCCCGCTTCCCCTCCGTCGGGCGGATCTCCGGCGACTGGGGCGGCGGTGCCCACCTCGCCGACGAGGCACTGTGGTCGGCGGCCCGCGCCGAGGACGGTCGCGGCGCCCGCACCGAACTCGCCCACGCCCTGCCCGCCCACTTCGGCCTGCCCACCATGGCCGAGCTGATCGAGGCCCTCCACCTGGGCCGCATCCCCCCGCACCGCCGCCACGAACTCACCCCGCTGCTGTTCACCGTGGCGGCCGACGGCGACCCGATCGCCCGCACCCTCGTCGCCCGCCAGGCCGAGGAGATCGCCGCCATGGCCACCGTCGCCCTGCACCGCCTGGACCTCCTCGCCGACCCCACCCCCGTCGTCCTCGGCGGCAGTGTCCTGGCCGCCCGCCACCCCCTCCTCCACGACCGCCTCACCCACCTCCTGTCCGAACGCGCCCCCAAGGCCGTCCCCCACGTCCTCACCACCCCACCCGTCCTGGGCGCCGCCCTCGCCACCCTGGACCGGACAACCTCCCACCCGGACGCTTACGCCCGCCTGCGGGCGACGTACGAGCGTGGTGCATGAACGCGGCGTAGGGGCGCGACGTAGGGGCGCGGCGTATGGGATCTCCGCTCAGCCCACCCGCACCCCGTCCCCCCGGCGGGTCTCCGTGCGTTCGCCTGGGGCCAGGACGAGGGGCGGTGGCAGGTCGTTCGGGGGTGCGGTGGCGGGGTGTGAGTGGTTGCTCTCCGTGAGGATGGTGATGGGGTGGGTGGTGTTGTTGATGACGACGGTCGGGGTGCCGTCCGAGCGGTGGTCGAGGGGGTAGGTGCCGTGCGGGTCGATGTACGTCGTGGCGCCGATGGTCAGAAGTCCGCTGGCGAGGGGGCCGGTTAGGGGAGGCGGCGGGTCGGCGTGGAGGCGGGTGGCGAGTGGGGCGAGGAGTGTGCGGATGCGGTTCATGATGAGCTCCCGATCTTGGGGCACGGTGGTCAGGTCGGCTGATTCCGCGCGCGACTGCTCTTGCGTTCGTCACTGAGAGTAGTTGAAGGAGGGTGGGGGCGGTAGCGGCGCGCGGGGCGAGGGAAGGGCGTGGGGGTGGGACGTACGCGCCCCCTTGGGGGTGACGACCCGACCGTCGAGAGGGGGCTCAGGCGTCGACCGGACAGTCGTCGAGAAGGGTTCGGTCGTCGACCGACAGTCGTCGAGGAGGGCCCAGTGGTCGAGGAGGGCCCAGTGGTCGAGGAGCGCTCAGGTGCCGAGGAGGGCTCAGGCGTGAGTGCCAGGCGTGAGTGCCAGGCGTCGAGTGTCAGTCGTCGAGGGGAAGGGCCAGGTCGCGTACGTGGCCGGCGAGGAGGAGGACGGCGGCGTCTACGGCGGCCTGGGGGTCCTGGGCGCGGATGGCGTCGGTGAGCCGGGAGTGCGGGTCGGTGGGGGCCGCGGTGGCGGTGTCCAGGCAGGCGGCGCGGCGGAGTTCTTCGCGCAGGGCGGCGCTGAGGGAGCGGTAGATGTCGGCGAGCACCGGGTTGTCGCTGGCCTCCGCGACCAGGACGTGGAACTCCGCGTCGGCCGCGGTGAAGGTCTCGGCGTCCTGGGCGGCGAGCGCGGCGTTCCGGCGGCCCAGTGCGGCCTCGATGCCGGTAAGTTGGGCGTCCGTGCGGTGCTTGGCGGCCTGGCGGGCGGCGACCACGTCGAGGCCCTGGCGGACCTGGGTGACGTGGCTGAGCTCGGCGCGTTCGAGGCGCCGGCGGAGGGCGACCGCGCTGTCGTCGTCGGAGATCACGAAGGTGCCGTCGCCCTGCCGGGGTTCGAGGAGGCCGGAGTGGACCAGCGAGCGGACGGCCTCGCGTACCGAGGCGCGGCTGACACCGAGGGATTCGGAGAGGGCGTTCTCGGGCGGGATGCGGGTGCCCACCGGCCAGGTGCCGTTCACGATCTGGGAGCGGATCTCGTCGGTCGCGGTCTCCACGAGCGACACCCTGCCCTTGCGGACGGGCTGCATGAGATCACTTCCCTTCGGGTGGTGGGCGGTCGGCCCGGTGCGGTGGCGGACGATCGCGGGCGATCGCCCCGGGTGGTGGGCCATTGACGTCGGTAGGGGGCCATCGGCCCGGGTGGTGGCCATCGGCCCGGATGGTGGGCCGTCGGCCCGGGTGGGCGGCGGGGGCGACGGAACGGTGCGGCATCCGTACCGGTCACGCGGCTGCGCGGGCTCCCGCCGGCACCGCGGGCTCCGGCCGTCACTTTAGTGCGGTGGCGGCGGGCCTGGGTCGTGCGCCGGTCCCCCTGTGCCACCGGCTCGTGGGACCGCTGTGCGCCGGTGGCGAGGGCGTTCGGGGCAAGATCGAGCCAATCGCGGTGTGCGTGTCGGTGGCGGCGGACATACTGCTGCCCATGCACCGGTCCTTGTCGTGAGCGCGTTCGGGCGCCGCGTACGGGCGGACCGGTGGCGTGTCAGCGACCCAGGGGGAGGATCTGTGTCGTCCGTGCCGACCAGCAGCGTGGCGCCGCCCGCTCCGGCGCGCCGTCCGGCCTGGGCCGAGGGGCTGGACGAGCTGCGCGCCGCGGCGACGACCGAGCCGGGGCGGCTGCGGGTGATCGGGGCGGTGCTGGCGCTGCTGGTGCTGGTCTTCGGGGCGGCCGCGGCGTGGCAGGTCGCGGACCGGGCGGCGGCCGCGGACGACGTGGTGGAGCGCAGCCAGCCGCTGACGGCGGACGCCGCGAGCATCTACCGGTCGCTGGCGGACGCCGACACCACGGCCGCCGGCGGGTTCCTGGCCGGCGGGAAGGGCGATGCGGCGACCCGGCAGCGGTACGGCAAGGACATCGCCACCGCGGCGGAGCTGCTCACGAAGGCGGCGCAGAGTGCCCGGAGTCCGGACGGCGCGGGTGAGCAGATCGCCCGGCTCAATCGCCAGTTGCCGCAGTACACGGGGCTGGTGGAGACGGCGCGGGCGAACAACCGGCAGGGGCTGCCGCTGGGCGGGGCGTATCTGCGGTATGCGAACGAGCGGATGCGGACGGAACTCCTTCCCGCCGCCCGGGCGTTGTACGAGGCGGAATCCGACCGGCTGGCGGCGGACTACGCCGATGCCAAGGCCTGGCCGTGGGCGGCGCTGGTCGCGGGGGTGCTGGCGGTGGCCGCGCTGGGGTGGGCGCAGCGGCGGCATTACCGGCGGACGAACCGCGTGTTCAACCGCGGGCTGCTGGCCGCCACGGCCGCTTCCGTGGCGGTGTTGTTGTGGCTGGTGGTGGGGCATGCGGTGGCGCGCGCGGGGCTGACGGAGTCGTACGAGCACGGCGCCCGGTCGTTGCGGGTGCTCAATGAGGCGCGGATCGATGCGTTGCAGGCGCGCGGCGACGAGAATCTGACGCTGGTGGCGCGCGGTGCGGTGCTCACGGATGATCAGCAGGACTTCTACGAGTCCGGCTTCCGCACCGGGATGACGGATCTCGCGGGGGCGGGTGAGCGGGGTCCGGCGGCGGCCCGGAGCCGGTTGGGGGCGGCGCTGGCGCTGGCGGACGACGAGGCGGGGCGGGCGCCGGTGCGCGCCGCGCTGGGGTCCGTACGCCAGTGGCAGGTGCGGCATGCCGAGGCGCGGGCGGCGGACGAGAAGGGGGATTACGAGCGGGCGCTGGCGAAGGTGGTCGGCGGGGCGGGTTCGACGGGCGAGTCCTTCGACCGGGTGGCGGCGGGGCTTTCCCGGGCGCTGGTGCACGAGCAGGCGGAGTTCCGTACGGCGGCGGACGCCGGGCGGGGGGCGCTGGGCGGACTGCCGGTGGGCGCGGGGGCGTTGACGCTGGTGGGGGCGCTGGGCGCGGTGCTGGGGATCGGGCGCAGGCTGGCGGAGTACCGATGAGCGGGGAACGGCCGGCCGGTGGCAGGGGGCCGGTGGGCGGCGAACGGCCGGCAGGCGGCACAGTACCGGTGAGGGACGAACGGCCGGTTGGCGGCACAGTACCGGTGAGCGGCGAACGACCGGCCGGCGGCAGAGGGCCGGTGGGCGGAGTACCGGTGGGCGGCGAAGGACCGGTGGACAGTGAAGTGCCGGCGGGTGGTGAAGTGCCGGTGAGTGGCGGGGTCGTGGGGAGAAGGCGTGGTGAGGGGGGCATGAGCGTGCGCCGGCGGGTGCTGGGCAATCTGCGGGCCGTCCTGGCGCCGGTCGCGGCGGGCATGGGGGTGATGGCGGCCGCGGCGGCGGTGCTGGTGCCGACGCTGGCCGGCGGGGCCAGTGCCGTGGGCGGCGGTGCGGGCCGGGCCGCGACGCCCGTGGTGACGCACCCGGCGTACGGGCCGGGGACGGCGTCGACCACGTCCCCCGCGGCGGGGTGCACGCCGCGGAACGCCGCGGAGAGCCTGCGGCCGTCGTCGGACGACGGGCCGGCGGTGGCGCGGATCAAGGAGCGGGGCCAGCTGGTCGTCGGGGTCGACCAGAACACCTACCGGTGGGGCTACCGCGATCCGGCGACCGGCAAGCTGGCGGGCTTCGACATCGATCTGGCGCGGGCGATCGCCACGGACATACTGGGCCCGGACCCGAAGGTGGTGTTCAAGGCGGTACCGACCGACCAGCGGATTCCGGCGCTGCAGAAGCGCCGGGTCGACATGGTGGTGCGGACGATGACGATCAACTGCGCGCGCAAGAAGCTGGTGGCGTTCTCGACGTCGTACTTCCAGGGCGGGCAGCAGGTGCTGGCGCCGAAGGCGTCGGCCGTGAAGGCGTTCGACGATTCGCTGCGCGGCAAGCGGGTGTGTACGGCGGCCGGTTCGACGGGTGAGGCGGAGCTGGCGGCGCGGCCGCACGGCGCGAAGGTGCTGACGGTGCCGAACCAGCTCGACTGCCTGGTGCGGCTCCAGTTGGGCCAGGCGGACGCGGTGGTCACCGACAACGCACTGGCCGCGGCGCAGGCGGCGCAGGATCCGGCGGTGGAGCTGAAGGGCCGGCCGTTCACGGACGAGCCGTACGGGGTGGCGATGAACGAGGCCGACACGGATCTGGTGCGCCGGGTCAACAAGGTCCTGGACGACTACCGGGCCGGCGGGGCGCCCGACGGTCCGTGGATGCGGGCGTACCGCAAGTGGCTGAAGGCCGATCTGCCGGACATATCGGGGCCGCCGTCGCCGGAGTACAGCGACTGACTCTGCGCACCACTACGGGGCGGCAAAGCCGGCCCGTGGCGTCAACAGCAGCCCGGGGTCTCCCAGGCGCCCCGGAACGTCAACAACGGCCCGGCGAAAGTCAAGAGGCCCCCGGGAGCGGTGTCACCCGGTCGATCGCCCCACGAAGTGCCCGATGCCGTCACTATGGAAAGCGGACAGAACAGGAGGCGGAGGGAGCCGGACCGCAGCAGCCGTGCGGACTCGGTCGCAGCAATCGCCGTGCAGCGTACGCGTATTGGAGAGGTGATCGATGGGGGTCCCTGGACCTGTCCCCGGTGCCGCGGGGAGTTCCGACGCCCCGGTGCTGGGCCTGGAGGAGGTGGACCGCGCCCTGGCGCGGCTCGGCGCCGAGTACGAGGCGATCGAGACCTCACTGCTGGCGCTGCAGGACCATGCCGGGCGCCGGCTGCTGGAGGGCGCGGATCTGTCGGGCACCACGAAGGAGCGCTGGGCCGCCACGGAGCGGTCCATCACGGTGCTGTGGGCGCTGTTCGACGCGTATACGGGGGCGTTGGCGGCGGCGCGTGAGCTGCGGGCGCGGCGGCGCTGGCCGTCCCCGGAGGACCTGGCCGCGCTGACGGAGCTGCTGCACGGCGCGGGGGTGACGGTGCCGGGGGTGAGCGGGCCGGGTGAGCGGTACTGCCTGGAGGAGCTCGTGGCGCGGATGAACGGGCTGTACGCGCGCTCCCTGGACGTGATCGTGGCGGCCGACGCGGTGTGGTCGGCGCTGCCGGCCCGGATAGACCTGCTGTCGGCCGAGTTGCAGCGGACCCGGTCGCTGGCGCATTCGGTGGGCGTGCGGCCCGGTGAGCATCCGGCCGGCGACGACCTGGAGCGGATCACGGGCGAGCTGGCGCGGCTGCGGGCGCAGGTGATCGCCGATCCGCTGGCGTTCTGGGTGTCGTCGTCGACGGGGAGTTCGGCGCCGGGCGGCGGCCGGCCGGACACCGCGCGCTACGACCGTGCGGCGCGGGCGCTGGAGGACATCCGGCGGGAGGTGGCGGCGGTGCTGGACGTCCGGCAGGACGCCGAGCAGCGGCTGATGCAGCTGCGGGACGTGCTGTCGCGGGCGGACCGGACGCTGACCGAGGCGCGGCAGGCGCGCGGCGAGGTGCTGGCGAAGATCGCCGCGTCGGAGGTGCCGGCGGTCAGCGGCCCGTCGACGGCGCTGCACGAGCAGCTGGCGGCGGCCGCGGAGTACCGCCGGCGGGCGCAGTGGCACCGGCTGTCGCCGCTGCTGGACAGCCTGGAGGAGCGGGCGGAGGACGAACTGCAGCGGGCCCGCGAGTCGTTGACGGCGGTGACCGCGCCGCTGGCCGTGCGGGCGGAGCTGCGCGGCCGGCTGGACGCGTGCCGGGCGCGGGTGGCGCGGCACGGCCTGGCGGAGGATCCGCTGCTGGTGGAGCGGTACGACCTCGCGCGGCGGATGCTGTGGAGCGCGCCGTGCGATCTGCGGGCGGCGGAGCAGGCGGTGTGGCGCTATCAGCAGGCGGCGGCGGAGGTGCTGGCCCCGCAGGTGCCGGAGGGCAGGGGGGATTCGTGACGGAGCGGGCCGGTGAGCGCTGCCAGCGGCGGGACTGCGCGGGCGGCTACGAGGACGTCGGCGGCGGTGAGCGGTACTGCGACGTGTGCGGGCTGCCGCCGGTGGTGTCGCCGGACGGACTGCTGGCGGCGCCGCCGACGGGCATCACCGGCCGGGCGTACCTGGCCGGCCCGACGGAACGGGAGGCGGCCGGGGCGCTGCTGACCGTCCCCTCCCCCGGGCCGGGTGCCGGTGCGGGGGCGTCCGGGCGGGTCCCCGGGTCCCGGCGGCCGGTGTCGCGGCGTTCGGTGTCCGGGCGGCTGCCGCGCGAGGGGTCCGGCGGGGCGGCGCGCGGGGTGGCGGCGGTGTCGGTGCGCGGGTCCGGCGGCGGGGCGTCGTCCGGGTCGGCGCGGGGACGGCTGGGCGCGGGCCTGGTGACGGTGGAGCAGGTGCCGCGGCCCGATCCGCGGGCGGCGGTGCTGGCGCATCCGGAGGTGCCCGAGCGCAAGCGGTTCTGCAGCCGGGCGGACTGCGGTGCGCCGGTGGGCCGTTCGCGCGAGGGCCGGCCGGGCCGCTCGGAGGGCTTCTGCGGCAAGTGCGGCCATCCGTACAGCTTCGTCCCCAAGTTGCGGCCCGGGGAGCGGGTGCACGGCCAGTACGAGGTCGTGGGCTGTCTGGCGCACGGCGGGCTGGGCTGGATCTATCTGGCGATCGACCGGGCGGTGTCGGACCGCTGGGTGGTGCTCAAGGGGCTGCTGGACACCGGCGACGAGGAGGCGCTGGCGGTCGCGATGTCCGAGCGGCGGTTCCTGGCGGAGATCGAGCACGCCAACATCGTGCGGATCTACAACTTCGTGCAGCACCTCGACCGGGACACGGGCAGCCTCGACGGCTACATCGTCATGGAGTACGTCGGCGGGAAGTCGCTCAAGGACATCGCCAACGACCGGCGGACGCCCGAGGGGAGGCGCGATCCGCTGCCGGTCGCACAGGCCTGCGCGTACGGCATCGAGGCGCTGGAGGCGCTCGGCCATCTGCACAGCCGCGGCTACCTGTACTGCGACTTCAAGGTCGACAACGCCATCCAGCAGCACGACCAGCTCAAGCTGATCGACATGGGCGCGGTGCGCCGGATGGACGACCACGAAAGCCCGATCTACGGGACGATCGGCTACCAGGCACCGGAGATGGCCGCGCTGGGCCCGTCGGTCGCCTCCGACCTGTACACCGTCGCCCGCACCCTCGCCGTCCTCACCTTCGACTTCCAGGGCTACACCAACGTCTTCGCCGATTCGCTGCCCGATCCGGACCACATCGAGGTCTTCCGCACCTACGAGTCGTTCTACCGGCTGCTGGTGCGCGCCACGGACCCGGACCGCGACCGCCGGTTCGGCTCGGCCCAGGAGATGGCCGAGCAGCTGACGGGCGTGCTGCGGGAGGTGGTGGCGGTCCGGTCGGGCGAGCCGCGGCCGGCGCTGTCGCAGCTGTTCGGCCCGGAGCTGCGGGCGGCGGACACCGAGCTGCTGGCACCGCAGGAGGGCGACAGTTCGCTGCTGGGGGCCCGCGGCACGACCCCGGGCCGGGCCGCGGAGGCGGCGGCGGGCGGACCGGTGCTGCGGCCGCTGGAGGTGGCCGGTGCGGCGCTCGCGCTGCCGGTGCCGCGGGTGGACCCGGACGACCCCGGGGCGGGGCTGCTGGCCGGCCTGCCGGCCGCCGCCCCGGCCGAACTTCTGGCCGCGCTGCGCGCCGCGCCCGTCGCCTCCCTGGAGATACGGCTGCGGGAGCTGCGCACCCATCTGGAGAACGGCGACGGCGCGGCCGCGCGGGCCGTACTGGACGAGGTGGCGGACCCGCCCGCCGGACCGTGGGACACCGCCGTACGGTCCGCCGACGCATCCGGTGACGGGCCGGGTGACCGGGGCGCCGACTGGCGCGTGGTGTGGCACCGCGGCCTGCTGGCCCTGGCGACCGGCGACCGGGAGACCGCGGCGCTGGCCTTCGACGCGGTCTACGACGCGTTCCCGGGCGAGCCGGCACCCAAGCTGGCGCTGGGCCTGTGCGCCGAACTGCTGGAGCAGTGGGACAACGCGGTGGAGTACTACCGCCTGGTGTGGGCGACCGACCGCAGTTACGTCAGTGCGGCGTTCGGGCTGGCGCGGGTGCGGCTGGCGGCGGGCGACCGGGCGGGCGCGGTCGAGGCCATGGAGTCCGTCCCCGCCTCGTCCATCCACTACACCGCGGCGCGCATCGCGGCGGTCCGCGCGCGGCTGCGGCAGCGCCCGCCGGACGATCCGCTGTTGCCGGACCTGCGGGCGGCCGCCCAACAGGTCGAGGCGCTCGCGGACTTCGGCCTGGACGCCGGACGGCGGGAACAACTCGCCACGGAGGTACTCGGCGCGGCCCTGGACTGGGTACTCTCCGGGAGCCACGGTGCCCGACCGGACGGTACGGCGGCCGGTGCCGGACCGCCGGTGCTGCTCGGCAGCCCGCTGGACGAGCGCGGGCTGCGGTTCGGCCTGGAACGGTCGTACCGCCTGCTGGCGCGGCTGGCGGAACGTGGTGAGAGAAGGATCGAACTGGTGGAACGGGCCAACCGCTTCCGCCCCAGGACATGGGTGTGACATGGGTGTGACTGGGCCGTTCCGGTGTGCGGGCTGCAACGAGCCGTACGAGGCGGCGGACAGGTTCTGCGGACGGTGCGGCGCCGCCCTGCCGGCGGCGTCCGGGGCGCCGGCGACACAGGCGACATCGACGACACAGGCGACACAGGCGTCTTTGAAGCCGTCGGAGACTCCGGGGTCGCCGGATGTGCCGGAGCCTTCGGCGTCGCCGGAGTCGTCGGAGACTTCGGAGCCGTCGGCGTACGAACTGGCGCCGCCCGCGCCTCCGGTGCCGCCCGTGCCGCCCGTGCCGCCCGTGCCGCCCGTGCCGCCCGCCGGCGGCTCCCCGGCCGGGCCGCCGCCTCCCGCCCCCGGAACCCGTCTGCCGGGTGCGGACGCAGGTCCGCCGGCCGGTCCCCCGGCCGATCCGCGGGTCGCCGGGTACGAAGCGGTCGCCGACGCCGCGGCCGGGGCGAACGCCGACGGGCCCGGCGCCGCCGCCCCGCAGGAGCCGCCCCTCGATCCCCCGTCGGAACGGTCGCCGTTCGACCCGCCGTCGGGCGGGTCGCCCTTCGATCCCCCGCCGGCGCCGGCACCGCCCGTCGCCCCGCCCGCCCCGGAGGCCGCCCCGGAGCCCGTCGCCACGGGACCGGAACGGGACCACATGGAGCGGGAACTGGCGGGCATCGCGGCGGTCAGCGACCGGGGCCACCGCCACCACCGCAACGAGGACTTCTTCGCACTGCGGGCCGCCGCGCTGCCGGACGGCGCGCCCGCCGTGGTGGCCGTGGTCTGTGACGGCGTCTCCTCGGCGACCCGCCCGGACGACGCCTCCCGGGCGGCGTCCGAGGCGGCCGGCGAGGCGCTGGCCGCGGCGCTGCCGCGCGGCACCCACCCCCAGCAGGCGATGCACGAGGCCGTCCTGACCGCCTCAGCGGCGGTGGACGCACTCGCCGCCGACCCCTCGGTCGTGCACGACGAGCACCGCCAGCAGAACGCCCCGGCCTGCACCTTCGTCGGCGTGCTGGTCGGCGGGGAGCTGCTGACCGTCGGCTGGGTCGGCGACAGCCGCGCGTACTGGATCCCCAACGACCGTACGGCGCCGCCCGTCCGGCTCACCGAGGACGACTCCTGGGCCGCGCAGATGGTCGCCAACAACCTGATGTCCGAGGAAGAGGCCAACGCCGACCAGCGGGCGCATGCCATCACCGGCTGGCTGGGCGCCGACGCCTACGAGGTCGAGCCGCACACCGCGTCGTTCAAGCCGGACGGCCCGGGCGTCGTGGTGGTGTGCACGGACGGGCTGTGGAACTACGCCGACACCGCGGAGCAGATGGCCGCGGTGCTGCCGTACGACGCGCCGGCCCGGCCGCTGCCGGCGGCCCGGGCGCTGGTCTCCCACGCGCTCGCCGGCGGCGGGCACGACAACGTCACCGTGGCGGTGGTGCCGTTCCCGGCGCCGGCCCCCGGCCGGACGGGCTGAACCACCACAAGCCGGTCATCAGGGGAGGGATGACGGCTTATCGGAGGTTCGGCCCGATTCCGGCCGCGGAACGGGGACTTCGGGCGGTGTTGACCGGCCGTCCGGCGTCGCACGGAAGGAGGAGAGTGCGAAACTCCTTGCGAAGGTGGTGGGCGTCGGCAATGCGGCGCCCGGTACTGTGCGACGAAGGCGAAGGGTGCCGGGGCAGGCGGGACGACTCCCGCCGCACGCGCCGCGCGCACCGTTCGCGCGAGGAATAAGCGACAGAGAACCACGATCAGTACCGAGCAGTACCAGCAACACGAAACGGTACGGAGGGGGAAGAACCGACATGCCGACCTGCCCGAACGGCCACCAGTCGGTGGCCGAAGACTGGTGCGAGGTGTGCGGCCAGCGGATGCCGGGTGCTGTCCCCCCGCCGCCCTCCCTGCCTGCCGGCTTCCTGAACACACCACCGCCCGGCCAGCCGACCGGCCAGCCGACCGGCCAGCCCGGTCCGCCGCAGGGCCAGCCGGGCCCGCCGCCCGGCGCCCCCGGCCCCGGCCCCGGCCCGGGCATCCCTGACCCGCAGGGGGCCCCCGGCGGCTACGGCTTCCCGCCGCCCCCCGCACCCGGCCCCGGTGGCCCCGGTGGCCCCGGCACCCATGGTGGCCAGGGTGGTTACGGCTTCCCGCCGCCCGCACCCGGTCCCGGCGGCCCCGGCCCGGGCCCCGGCGGTCCCGGCCTCGGCCAGCCGATGCCCGGCCCCGGACCCGACCAGTCCGGTCCTGGCGCACCGGGCGAGCCGTGCCCGCAGTGCGGTACGCCGCGGGACGGGGTGGCACCGTTCTGCGCCGAGTGCCGCTACAACTTCCTCACCAACTCCCCGATGTCCTACGCCCCGCCCGGCCAGCCCATGGGCCAGCAGCCCGGCCCGCCGCCCGGCATGCCCGGCCCCGGCACTCAGGGCGGCCAGGGCGGCTACGGCTTCCCGCCACCCGCACCCGGCCCCGGCGGCCCCGGCCCGGGTCCCGGTGGCCCCGGCCCCGGTCAGCCGATGCCCGGCCCCGGCGGCCAGGACGGTCAGGGCGGTTACGGCTTCCCGCCGCCGCAGCCCCAGCAGCCGCACGGCATGCCGCCCGGTCCCGGCCAGCCCGGCCCCGGTGGCTTCCCCGGCCAGCCCGGCCCGCCGCCCGGCATGCCCGGCCCCGGCCCGGCCGGCCAGCCCGGCCCGCCCCCGCCGCAGCAGGTCGACGACTGGCCGCTGACCCCGCCCGCCGCCCAGGGCCCGCCGCCGATGGCGCCCGCACCTCCGGGCCCCGGCCCGCAGGCACCGTTCGAGCAGCAGCCGCCCGCGCCGTTCCCGCCGCAGCAGCCCGGCCCGTACGACCAGCAGCCCGGTCCGTACGACCAGCAGCCGCCGCCCCCGTTCGAGCAGCAGCTGCCGCCGCAGCAGGGGCCCGGGCCGGACCAGCAGTGGAACGGCGGTCCCGCCCAGGGTCCCGCCGCGCCGCCGCAGGGCCCGCCGCCGGTCCTCGGTGACGGCTGGGTGGTGGCGATCGCCCCGGACCGCGAGTACTTCATGGCGATGATGGGCCGCAGCGGCCCGGAGGCGGCGGGGCTCAACCTGCCCTCCTACTCCCCGGAGCAGGTGCTGCCGCTCGCCAACGGCCAGCTCGCGGTGGGCCGCCGCCGCAACAGCACCGGCGAGTCCCCGGACATCGACCTGGGCAGCCCGCCGGAGGACCCGGGCGTCTCGCACCAGCACGCGCTGCTGGTGCAGCAGCAGGACGGCAGCTGGGCGGTGGTGGACCAGAACTCCACCAACGGCACCACGATCAACCTCGCCGAGGACCCGATCCAGCCGTACGTACCGGTGCCGCTCCACGAGGGCGACCGGGTACACGTGGGGGCTTGGACAACCCTCACGGTTCGCCGCGGCTGAGCTCCTTCCCACGTACTTGGCCGTCCCGCCGCGGTGGTTTCTCGCCGTTGCGCGCTTTGCGGCGCCGCGTACGTAGTTGTCTGCGGCGCCGCGGGGCTCGCTCGCCGTTGCGCTTTGCGGCGCCCCGCACGTAGCTGTCTGCGGCGCCGCGGGGCTCGCTCGCCGTTGCGCTTTGCGGCGCCCCGCACGTAGCTGTCTGCGGCGCCGCGGGGCTCGCTCGCCGTTGCGCCTGCGGCGGGCTGGGTTGTTGGTGGGTGCGGTGACGGACCTCCGGGGCCTTGTTCGTGGACTGCTGTCGCTTTACGTCCACGAACAAGGCCCCTCCGGCCCGTCCCCTCCCGTTGAGGGAGTGTGCGGGTGAGTGGGGGCGCGCGTTGTGGCACGTACACCTGACGTCGCCAGTCAGAGGGAATACCGCCCCTCGCCTGCCAAGTTGTGGCCCGCAGGGGGCGCTCGCGACCCTTACGGGATCTGTTCGACCGACCCCTACGGGTCCGCAGGCCCCCTTGTACCCGTAACGCCCACCCCCACCCACCTTCTTCCCCTCCCCCAACGGGAGGGGACGGGCCGGAGGGGCCGGTTGTGTGGACGTAAAGCGACAGCAGTCCACACAACCGGCCCCGGAGGCCCGTCACCGCACCCACAACCAACCCAGCCCGCCGCAGGCGCAACGGCGAGACGACCCGCGGCGCCGCAGACAACTACGTGCGGGGCGCCGCAAAGCGCAACGGCGACCAAGCCCCGCGGCGGGACAGACGGGTACGTGGGCGGCGCCGCAAAGCGCAACGGCGAGCAACGATCACGGCGCTGCAGCCGAGTACGTGGGCGTCAGACACAACTCGCAATGAGGAGCGCCACGTCGTCCGGGTCCTCCGGGCGTCGTAGTTCGCGGAGGAGGCGGTCGCAGGTTTCTTCCAGGGAGCGGTCGGGGGCGTCCAGCAGGTGCAGGAGGGTCTCCAGGCGTTCGTCGAGGGAGTGGTGGCGGGTCTCGACCAGGCCGTCGGTGTACAGGACGAGCTGGTCACCGGGGGCGAGGTGCACCGTGGTGGTTTCGAAGGGGACGCCGCCGACGCCGAGCGGGGTGCCGGTGGGCAGGTCGAGGAAGGCGGGGTGCCGGCCGCGGCGGACGAGGACCGGCGGCAGATGGCCGGCGGTGGCCAGGTGGCAGGCGGCGCCGTGCGGGTCGTAGATCGCGTAGACGCAGGTCGCGATGTAGTGCTCCAGCGCCGAGGTGATCTTGTCGAGGTGGGTCAGCACCTGCGCCGGATCCAGATCGAGGTCGGCGAAGGCGCTCGTGGCGGTGCGCAGCCGGCCCATGGTCGCGGCGGCGTCGATGCCGCTGCCCATGACGTCGCCCACGACGAGCGCGGTCCGGTCGTCGTCCAGCGGAAGCACGTCGTACCAGTCGCCGCCGATCTCGTACGTGGCCTGTGCGGGCCGGTACCGGGAGGCGATCTGCAGGCCGGGGAGCTGCGGCGGGTGGTCCGGGAGCAGGCTGCGCTGGAGGGTCTCGGCGGCGTTGCGCACGCTCTGGTGCGAGCGGGCGTTGTCGATGCACACCGCGGCTCGGGCGGCCAGTTCACCGGCGAGCGCGAGGTCGTCCTCGTCGAACGGCTGCGGGGTGCGGGCCCGGGACATGCCCAGGAAGCCGAGGATCTGGCCCCGGGCGGTGAGCGGGGCCAGCAGGTAGGAGTGCACCCCGGCGCGGGCCAGCCGGGCGGCGGAGGGGGCGTCGCGGGCGATGCGCGCGAGGTCCCGGTCGTCGGTCCGGGGCACCAGGATCGGGCGGCCGGTGCGGACGCACTGGGTGGCCAGGCGGTCGGGGGCGTAGGCGACGGTCTGGCCGGGGGGATCGGCGGCCTGGACGGCCTCGGTGGGGTAGGCGGCCTTGACCGCGAGGGCGCGGAAGAGCGCGGGCCCGTCGGCGGCGTCGTGGCGGTGCTCGTCCAGGACGGAGTCCAGTACGTCGACGGTGGCGACGTCGGCCAGTTCGGGGACGGTGACCTCGGCCAGTTCGCGGGCGGTCTGCCGGACCTCCAGGGTGGTGCCGATACGGGCGGTGCCGTCGGCGATCAGGGCCAGCCGCCGGCGGGCCTCGGTCGCCTCCATGGCGGCCTGGTAGCGGTCGGTGACGTCGACCACGAGGTCGGCCACTCCCAGCACCCGGCCCTGGGGGTCGTCCAGCCGGTACAGCGAGATCGACCAGGCGTGCAGCCGGCCGGGGTCGGCGGGGGTGTGGCCGACGATGGTGGTCTGGTCGACCATGGGGGTGCCGGTCGCCAGGACCTGCCGCATCGCGGTCTCCGGCACCTCGAACTTCGGGGCGGTCATGATCTCCCGGTAGTGCCGGCCCAGGTGCTCCTCGGCGGGCACGCCGTGCATCCGCTCCAGGGCCGGGTTCACGGCCACGTACCGCAGTTCGGTGTCGAGGATCGCCAGCCCGATGGGGGACTGGGAGATCAGCCGGGTGGACAGCGCGACGTCCCGCTCCAGCTCGCGCAGGGTCGGTGAGTCGGTGGCGAGGCCGAGGGCGTAGAAGTCGCCGCGGTCGTCCAGCAGCCGCATGTTGCGCAGCTCCACCATGCGTGCGGTGCCGTCCTTGTGCCGGACCGGGAAGGTGCCGCCCCAGCTCCCGCCGGTCTCCATGACCTCGGCGAACTTCTTCAGCACCAGGTCCCAGTGCTCTTCGTGCACGAGGAGTGGCGCAGCGTATTTGCCGAGTGCCTCCTCGGCGGTGTAGCCGTAGAGGTCCTCGGCCTGCGGGCTCCACAGCGCGATCCGGCCGTCCGCGTCCACGAGCACGGCGGCCACGCCGAGGAGGTCCATCAGCCCGCTCGGCGGGGACCACCGTCCCTCCGGCAGACCGGCCTCGGGCCCGTCGCCGGCCGGCGGGGTCCCGGGGTCTTCGGCTGCGCTCACCCGGGCACTCCTTCCACTGCCCCGGCTTCCATCGTGCCCCCGTCCCCGCGGATGCGCCGACCGGGGAAGCGGCCGGTCCGGGCGGCGGGTCTGCGCGCGCGGTGAAGTCCCCTTTCTCCGCGTCCTGTTCGTGTCCTTTTGCGGTGGCTACTAGCACGTAATGATCATTGCGGCAACCTCTCATTTTCGCGTCGTGGCTGGTTATGATCGGCAACCCCCACCGCCTCACGATCACGGACCGGCGCCTTCCGTTTCCCCCACGCGGAGCGGCCGGACCGTTTGATGGTCTTCTGTTCCCTGTCTCCGCCCCCGAGGACCGATGACTCCCACAGACCCTGAGGGCCCACCGCCCGAAGGCCAGCGAAAGCAAGCAAGAAACCGCCGGCGGGGTGTGGTCCGGCTGCGCACCCTCCTCATCTGGCTGGCGGTGGTGCCCACCGTCGCGATGGGCGCCCAAGTCTTCGTCTCCGCCGACCGGCTGCTGCAGCAGTCCGCGAACCTCCGCGCCGACGTGGCCGACGGTGAGCGGATCGGCCGGCCGCTGTACGGCCTCATGGCCCAGATGCAGGCCGAGCGCAGCATGACGGCGGCGCGCTGGGCCGGCTCGCCGGTTGCGCGCACCGCCCTGACACGTCAGCGCGCCGCCACCGACCGCGCCGTCGCCGCGTTCCAGCGGGCGGCCGGTGTCCGGGACGCCCGGGACGACGACCAGGTCGACCGCTACGTCCGTGAGGTGCAGAAACAGCTCGGGGAGCTGGACGCCTACCGCGAGCGCACGGATGCCCGTTCCGGCAGCGCGGATCGGACCACCGGCTACTACAGCGACGCGATCGGCCGGATGATCCGCGTCTACCAAGAGTTCAGCAACATGGACGACGCCGGGCTCACGCAGGAAAGCCGGCCGGTGGTCGCCCTGTTCGCGGCCTCCGAGGTGCTGGCCCGCGAGGACACCCTCTTCGCGTCCGCCGGCCCGGCCCGACGGCTGAACGGTGCCAGGTTCGGCGAACTCACCAACTCCATCGGCGCCCACCGCTTCCTCTACGGCACGTCGATCGTGCCCTATCTGCCGGAGGACGGCCGGAAGGCCTATGCCCGGATCGCCGCCTCGGACGCGTGGAAGTCCATGTCCCGCATCGAGGACGCGGCCCTCGCCGACCACCACGACATCCCGAACGGCGTCGCCCTGCCCCGCGCGGTGGGCGACTGGCCGGCCGCCTACGGCAAGCTCGTCCCGCGGCTGACCGCCCTCAACTCCGAGCGGGTGCAAGCGGTGATCGAGCGCGCCGACGCCACGGCCGACGCGCTGGAGGCCGAGGTCTGGTGGATGGTCACGGGCAGCGCCGCCGGCCTGCTGCTCGTCGTGGCCGTCGTCGTCTTCACCACCCGCACCGTGCTGCGCCGCATGGCCATGCTGCACGAACGCACCGTCACCGTCGCCGAGCAGACCCTCCCGGACATCGTCGACCGGCTGCAGCGCGGCCGGCCCGTCGATGCCGCCGCACTGCCCGAACCCGGCCGGGAACGGGACGAAGTCGGCCGCATCAGCGACGCGTTCGCCCGGGCCGTGACGGTGTCCGTCGAGGGCTACCGGCAGCTCGCCGACGAGCGGCACGGTTTCGGCATGTTCGCCGCGGGCATCGCCGCCCGCACCGGAAACCTGGTCAGCCGTCAGCTGAGCCTGACCGAGGACCTCCAGGACACCTTCGGGCACGACGAGGCGCTGCTCGCCCAGCTGATGAAGTCCGACCAGCTGACGGTGGGTATGCGGCGGCAGATCGAGAACCTGCTGATCCTCGCCGGCGGTGAGATCACCGACCCGCACACCGAGCCCATGCGCATCGCCGACGTGCTCCGGGAGGCCGCCGCGGAGGTCGAGGACTTCCGCCGGATCGACCGGGTCGCGCTCGACGAGATCAGCGTGGAGGCCCGGTCCATCAGCGCGATCAGCCACCTCCTCGCCGAGCTGCTGGACAACGCGACGCGGTTCTCCCCGCCGGCGTCGAAGGTCGCCATCCGGGCCGAACTCGTCACGGACGGACTGTCCGTGGAGATCGAGGACCGCGGCCCGCGCGTCGCCGCCGAGCGCTACGAGGAGATGAACGCCCGGCTGCACGCCGCCCCGCCGTACGCCGTCCTCGCCGAGAACGCCCACCGGCTCGGCCTCTTCGTGGTCGGCCACCTGGCCGACCAGCTGCAGGCCCGGGTCACCCTGCGCCGCTCCGCATTCGGCGGAACGGCGGCCATCGTGATCATCCCCCAGGACCACCTGGTCCGCACCGAGGCGGCGGACCCCGCCGCCACGGCACCGCGTGTCCCCGCCCCGGAACGGCCGTCCCCGCGCATCCCCGCGCCGCCACGACAGCAGGAGCGCAAGCCCGAACTCGTCCTCCACGCAAGTCCCGTGGCACCGGCCGAACCCGCCGGACCGGAGCCCGCCGGGGCCGGGCTGCCGCGCCGTCGGCCCGCCGAAGCCCGGGCGACGGTCCGGCCGCTGACCCGGGACGGCTCCGCCCCGCCACCGCTGCCGGAACGTGTGCCCCAGACGCACATGGCCCGACAGCTCCGCGAGCCCCGCACCGTGGAGCCGGCCGGCCAGGACACCGCGACCCCCGAAGAGGTGGCCGACGCCTGGGCGGATTACGAGCAGGGCACCGAAACAGTGGAAATCGAGCTCCGACAGGAACAGCCATGACGACGAACGACATGATCTACAGCATTCTGGACAACAACCTGAGCCGGATCGCCGGCATCGAAGGTGCCGTGCTGCTGTCCAACGACGGGATCCGGCTCAGCGCCTACCTGCTGGAACGGGACCAGGCCGAACGGATAGCCGCGGCCTCCTCCGGCATCGCGGCCACCATGAAGGCCATCTCCCGGGAGGTCGGCGGCGGCCGGGTGATCCGGCAACTGGTGGAGATGGACGACCGCTACCTCTGCCTCGTCGGCTGCGGCGAGGGCAGCACGCTGATCGTCGTCACCTCGCGCAAGGCCCGCCTCGGCGAGCTGGGCGGTGAGGTCGTACGGGCCTCGCAGGCGCTCGGGGAGTGGCTCGGTACCCCGGAGCGCACCGCGGCCCCCGAGCCGTCATGACGGCCGGCCCGCAGCCGGCCCGGCGGCGGCGCACGCGGCTGTACGCCCTCACCGACGGGCGGACCACCGCACCGCGCACCGTCCTGACCATGGACACCCTGATCATGGCGACGGTCGCGGCGGATGCCGACGGCAGCCTGTCCACCGAATGGCAGGCCATCCTCGCCATGTGCCGGCCGCCCCACGGGCGGGCCGTCGCCGAGATCGCCGCGCGCATGCACATGCGCCTCACGCCCATGGCGGTCCTCCTCAGTGAGCTGGCGGACCGCGGTCTGATCCATCACCGGCCGCCGCTGGAAGCGGCCGAAACGTCCAATGTCCATCTGCTCAGGAAAATCAGGGACAACCTTGCCCGGATATGACACAGCCGCCCTGGAAGAGTCGCCCGTCAAGATCCTCATCGCCGGTGGATTCGGGGTCGGCAAGACGACGCTGGTCGAGGCGATCTCCGAGATCGAGCCGCTGCGCACCGAGGAGCGGCTGACCGCCGCGGGCGTCGGCGTCGACGACCTCCAGGGCATCGAGGACAAGTCGGCGACCACCGTCGCGATGGACTTCGGCCGGATCACCCTCAGCGACGCCGGGGTGGTCCTCTACCTCTTCGGCACACCGGGCCAGGAGCGCTTCTGGTTCATGTGGGACGACCTGCTGGCGGGCGCGCTCGGGGCGATCGTCCTGGTCGACACCCGGCGGCTGGACCGCAGCTTCCCGGCCGTCGACTTCTTCGAGAACCGCGGACTGCCGTTCGTCGTCGGCGCCAACTGCTTCGACGGCGAGCAGCCGTACAGCGCCGAGCAGATCAGGGCGGCCCTGCACCTCAAGGACCCGGACACGCCCCTGCTGATGCTCGACGCCCGCTCCCACGAGGACGTCCGCGGCGCCCTGCTGTCGCTGCTGGACGTGCTCATCGCCGAGGCGGAACCGGTCCCGTCGGTCTGACGCCACCCGCGGTGCCGGGACGGCCGGCCGTGATCCGGCCGCCCCGGCGCCGCCCGGCCGCCCCGCCACCACCCGCAGGCCACCGGGGCGGCCCGGCCCCGATCACCTAGACTCGCCGGATGGCGAAGTACTTCGATGTCCACCCCGAAAATCCCCAGCGGCGCACCCTCACCACCGTTGCCGACAGCATCCGCTCCGGCGCGCTCGTCGCGTATCCGACGGACTCCTGCTACGCGCTGGGATGCCAGCTGGGCAGTCGGGACGGCATGAGCCGGATCCGGTCGATCCGGAACCTCGACGAGCGCCACCACTTCACCCTGCTGTGCCAGAACTTCGCGCAGCTGGGGCAGTTCGTGCACGTCGACAACGACGTCTTCCGCGCCATCAAGGCCGCCACGCCCGGGAGTTACACCTTCATCCTCCCCGCGACGCGGGAGGTCCCGCGGCAGCTGCAGCACCCGAAGAAGAAGACCGTCGGCGTCCGCATCCCCGACCACCTCGTCGCCCAGGCCCTCCTCGCCGAACTCGGCGAACCGCTGCTCTCCAGCACCCTGCTGCTGCCCGACGAGGACGAGCCGATGACACAGGGCTGGGAGATCAAGGAACGACTCGACCACGTGGTGGACGCCGTGCTCGACTCCGGGGACTGCGGCACCGAACCGACCACGGTCATCGACTTCTCCGGCGGCGAACCCGAGATCGTACGCCGTGGCGCGGGCGACACCGCGCGGTTCGAGTAGCCACCCGACGGGCGCCGCACTCCGTTCGGCGCGCGGACCGCACGCCGCGCGCCTAGCGTGAAAGTCGGAAGGAGTGAGGCACACCATGAGCGATTTCCCGGAAGGCGCCCCCTGCTGGGCGGACGCCATGTTCAAGGACGTCGAAGGCGCCAAGAGTTTCTACGGCGAGGTGCTCGGCTGGACCTTCGGCGAGGCGGCGAGCGAATTCGGCAATTACACCCAGGCGTATTCCGGCGGCAAGGCCGTCGCCGCCGTCGTCCCGCCGATGCCCGGCGGCGACGACGTGCCCTCCGCGTGGTGTCTGTATTTCGCGTCCCACGACGTGGCGAAGACCGCGGAAAAGATCAAGGGCGCCGGCGGCACGCTCCTCATGGAGCCGATGCAGGTCGGCTCGTTCGGCTCGATGACACTCGCCAGGGAGCCCAGCGGTGCCGTCCTCGGGGTCTGGCAGGCCGGTGAACACCACGGGTTCGAGAAGGTGGCCGAACCCGGCGCGTACTGCTGGGCCGAGGTGTTCACCCGCGCCCCGGAAAAGGCCGACGCCTTCCTCCAGGCGGTGTTCCCGTATTCCGCGAAGAAGATCGAGCCGGGTGACGACCCCGAGGCCCAGGGCATGGACTTCAAGGTCTTCAGCCTCGGCGACTCCGGAAATCCGGTGCTCGGCCGGATGAAAATGGGTGACGAATTCCCGGCCGAGATCCCCTCCTACATCCAGGTGTATTTCACCGTCGCGAACTGCGACGATGCCGTCGCCGCGGCGAAGAAGCTCGGCGGCCGGCTGCACTTCGGCCCCATGGACAGCCCCTTCGGCCGCTTCGCCGCCCTCACCGACCCCCAGGGCGCGGCCTTCGCCGTCATCGACACGGCCACGACGGCCGGCGAGATGCCGCGGATGAGCGACGCCTAGCGGGCACCCCGACAGCCGAACACCCCGCCGGAGAGGGACACCCCGTCAGTCCCGCCGATCCCGCTGGTCCGGTCGGGCCCTTCAATCCCCTCTGTCCCTTCGCGCCCTTCGTCCCGTCGGTCCGAAAATGGCCGGTTTCCCGGTGTGGGGGACCGGCCGATCCGGCTTGGGTGGGGGATCCACCACCGCGTTGGGGAGGGGACGGGACGGTGCACGTGTACGACTACATCATCGTGGGTGCCGGGTCGGCGGGATGCGTACTGGCAGCCCGGCTCAGCGAGGACGAGGACGTCCGGGTCCTGCTCGTCGAGGCCGGGCCGCCGGACGACGCCCGGGAGATCCACGTACCGGCCGCGCTGGCCAAGCTGTTCCAGACGAAGTACGACTGGCGCTACCTCAGCGACTGTGAACCCGGGCTGGACGGCCGCCGCCGGGTCCTCCCCAGGGGCCGCATGCTCGGCGGTTCCTCGTCGATGAACGCCATGATCTACATCCGGGGCAACCGGCGCGACTACGACGCCTGGGCCGCCGCCGGCGCCGAACAGTGGGGCTGGGACGACGTCCTCCCGTACTTCCTGCGCGCCGAGGACTTCCAGGGGCCGCCCTCCCCCTGGCACGGCACCGGAGGGCCGCTCACGGTCAGCGAGGGCCGCTCCCGCCACCCCCTGATGGCCGCCTACGTGGCGGCGGCGCAGGAGGCCGGCCATCCGCTCACCGCCGACTTCAACGGCCCTGAACAGGACGGTGTCGGCCACTACCACCTCACCCAACGCGACGGCCTGCGCTGCAGCACCGCCGTCGGCTACCTGCGGCCCGCCCTGGCCCGGCCCAACCTCGACGTGCTCACCGGAGCCCAGTGCACCCGCGTGCTGTTCGACGGCGACCGTGCGACCGGCGTCGAGCTGGACCGCGGCGGCGAACTGCTGCGGCGGCGGGCGGAACGCGAAGTGGTGCTCTGCGCGGGCGCCTACAACTCCCCGCAGCTGCTGATGCTGTCCGGGATCGGACCGGCCGGGGAACTGGCGGCCCACGGCATCACCGCCCGCGTCGACCTCCCGGTGGGGGAGAACCTCCAGGACCACCCGCACGTCGGCCTCATCTTCCTGACCGACACCCCGTCCCTGCTGGCCGCCGAAAACCCGGACGCGGTACGGCAGTTGGAGAACGACGGGACCGGCCCGCTCACCTCCAACGTCGGCGAGGCCGGCGGCTTCCACCGCACCCTCGACGGCCTCGAAGCCCCCGACATCCAGGTGCACGCCGCCCCGGTGATGTTCCACGAGGAGGGCCTCGGCGCGGTCACCGACCACGCGTTCATGGTGGGCGCGGCCCTGCTCACCCCCACCAGCCGGGGCAAGGTCTCGTTGCGCTCCGCGCTCCCCAGCGCACAGCCGCGCATCCTGCACAACTACCTGGCCACCGAGGAGGACCGGGACACCGTGGTCCGGGCGGTCAGGCTGCTGCTGGACATCGCCGACCGGCCCAGTCTGCGCAAGCACCGCAGGGCCGACTTCCGCCACCCCGCCTCCCTGACGGACGCGGGCCTGCTGGACTTCGTCCGGCGCGAACTGCACACCCTGTACCACCCGGCGGGGAGCTGCGCCATCGGTCCCGTCGTCGACCCGCGCCTTCGGGTGCACGGGGTGCGCGGGCTGCGGGTGGTGGACGCGTCCGTGATGCCCACCGTCGTACGGGGCAACACCAACGCCCCCACGATCATGATCGCCGAAAAGGCGGCGGACCTGATCCGCGACCTCCCGGCGCCCGTCTGAGCCTGTCGGCCGGAAAACCGCAGGCCTGTCGCCCGCCGTCACCGTCGGTGAATTGACGGCGGGTGAAACAGGCCGGGTGGCGGCCGGAAGGGTGAATTCGTGCACTCATTGTGACGCCTCGGGAGCGCGGTCTTCTTTGAGGTGTTCCTACGGTTGAGTCATCGGTGGGCAGGTATGGCCCCACCCGAACGAAGGCTCTTCCATGGACAACCAGATCGTGCAAATAAAGATTCACCCGGCCATCGGCATAGCCCGGGTGGGCAACAGCGACCAGCAGCCCTTCATCGGCCCGGAATCACCGGATCAGCCGGCTCTTCCGGCCGGCTCGTACAAGGACAGCTCGGGCAAGGTCATTCGGCA
This sequence comes from Streptomyces sp. NPDC048197, assembly GCF_043202395.1. Lineage (NCBI taxonomy): Bacteria > Bacillati > Actinomycetota > Actinomycetes > Kitasatosporales > Streptomycetaceae > Streptomyces > Streptomyces sp. NPDC048197. Next base: position 15,631 of record NZ_JBIDAJ010000029.1, on the reverse strand, counting down.
GGCCGCCCGGTTCCGGATCTACGGCTACAACGAGAAGGGGGAGGTCGTCAAGGAGCTGAAACAGGGCCAGGACGGCGTGACGGAAATCAAATGGTCGGTACACCTCGCGAACAAGAAGGCCGCCTGGTACCAGTTCCACATTCCGCTCGACATCCCCGAAGCCACCGCCCTGCCGGACACCCAGCGGCGCCGGCGCAATTTCGACGTCAAGGGCGCGGACCGGAAGAAACTCGTCATCGACCCCGGCCGCAAGGAGATTCGTGCCTCCGCGCACGAGACCGCCACTTTCGACGGCAAGATCATGGACAAACCGGTTTCCCTGGGGTCCATCTCCACCCAGCAGGACGGTCGCCTCCTGGTCGTCGGTGGCGTCGGCAAATCGGCGTCCTACGCCACCCCGGAGAAACCCATCTCCGGCGTCGCCAACAACGACACCTGGTACGACGACGTCTCCGACGGACCGGTCACCGCGGAGGTCACCATCAACGGCGCCACCAAGACCGCCACCCCGAGCTGGGTCGTGGTCGCGCCGCCGCACTACGCCCCCGGCGTGAAGACCGTCCGCACCCTCTACGACCTGCTGCACGACGTGTTCGTCACCGAACAGACGCTGCCCGTCGTGCCCGAGGTCTCGTACCCCGACCACATCGAACCGATCCTGCGCCGTTTCTGCGAACTGCAGTGGGTCAACCACGGCTTCGCCACCCAGTTCGGCTGGCAGGGCCCCTACGACTTCCTCGACCCGGTCATGCGCAAGCGGCTCGCCGACCCCGGCAGGTCCAGCGAGGAACTCCGCCGCCAGGTCTACGTCCACATGCGCGACTACGAGCGGGACGGCACCTCGCCGCTGCCCTGGCCGTGGCTCTACGGCGACGCCATGTCCAGCGGCAAGCCCACCTCCGTCCGCCAGCACATCACGCTCTCCGCCGAGCAGGACCGGATGCTGGCCCTGTGGGCCGAGGGACACTTCACCTCCGGCCCGCCCCGCACCGGCTACCCGGACGTCGACCAGGCACCCGCCGCCGAACAGCCGGCCCTGCTGGACCGGGGCGCGCTGGAGAACTGCGCCGCCGACGCGTTCCACCCGGGCTGCGAGGTCACCTGGCCGGTGCGCCACAAGACCATGTACTCCGAGCCCTTCCGCATCCTCCACCGCACACCGGAGAACCCCGAACGCGACTACGGGGACGTGCTCACCGACCAGGACGTCCGCAGCAAGAACGGGCCGCTGTACGCCCAGGGTCCGGGCGACCTGACCCGCTGGATGGCCGCCCCCTGGCAGTGCGACACCGCCAGCTGCCGCTCCGGCTACCAGGTACGGTCCGGGCTCGGCCCCCGCTACAGCCCCTACCTGCCCACCTTCTGGCCCGCCCAGATGCCCAACCACGTGCTCAAGAAGTCCGACTTCACCACGGTCAACACCAAGCCGACCGGCGGTGACGACAGCGCCCGGGAGAAGGCCTTCGAGAACCGGGCGGTATGGCTGCGCGGCCTGAAGGGCACCGACTTCGACAAGCAGCGGCGGCAGATGATCGACGACTGGTACAAGTTCGGCATCGTCGAGACCCACGAATACACCGTCGGGGACGGCAAGTTCCCCCGCTACGTCCAGGTGGAGTCCGAGCCCGGGTATCCGCAGGCCCCCGACCACGCCAACCTCATCAACATCCAGGTGCCCGAGGCGGGCGCGCCCCAGCTGGCCGGCGCGGCCGACGCCTGGACCGGCGAGGTCGCCGCCGCGGACGTCTCCGCCATGCTCGTGCAGCAAGCGGTCCAGGAGGTCAAGGAGGCCACCGGCCACGACGAGGCGGCGATCGCCGCCGGATACCTGGAGAAGCTCGACCCCCTGCACGGCTCCCCGTGAGCCCGGCGCCCGCCTACGACGTCGTGGTGGCGGGCGGCGGTCCGGCAGGCTGCGCCGCCGCGCTCGCCCTCGTACGGGCCGGGCGCACGGTCCTGCTGGCCGACGCCGGCACCGGGCCGCCCAAGGCCGGTGAGGCGCTGGTCCCCGTGGCGCGGCTGCTCCTCGCCGACCTCGGCGTCGACCGGTCCGTCCTGGGCGCCGGCCATCTGCCCTGCCACGGCAACCTGTCCGCCTGGGGCTCGGCCGAACTGCACGCCGTGGAGTTCCTCCACGACCCGTACGGGCACGGCTGGCACCTCGACCGTGGGCTGTTCGACCGGCGGTTGCGCGCCGCCGCCCGCGCGGCCGGCGCCGACCTCGCCGAGCGCACCGCCGTACGGCGCCCCGCCCGGCAACCCGACGGCACCTGGCGGCTCGCCCTGCGCGACCGCTCCCGCGGGGACGAGGAACGCACGGTCCGCTGCCGCTGGGTGGTGGACGCCACCGGGCGGGGTGCGGCGATCGCCGTCCGCGCCGGCGCCCGGCGGCGGACCGGGGACCGGCTGACCGCGCTCCACCTGACTCTGGACCCGGCCGCGCAGCACACCGCCGACGGCCGTTCCCTGGTCGAGTCCGACCAGGACGGCTGGTGGTACACGGCCCTGCTGCCCTCCCGGCGCCGGCTGGTGGCCTACTTCACCGACCCCGATCTGCCCGTCGCCGGCGGGCGCGGCGCCGAGCGGTTCCGGGACCGGTTGCTGGCCACCCGGCACGTCGTCGGCCGGGCCCGCCCGCACGGCCTCACCCACCTCCCGCCACCCCGGCGGGCCGCCGCGCACACCGCCCATCTGGACCGGGTGCACGGCGACGGCTGGACGGCCGCCGGCGACGCGGCCGCAGCCTTCGACCCGCTCAGCTCCCAGGGCATCCTGACCGCCCTCTACACCGGGCTGAGCGCGGGCCGGGCGGTCGACGCCCGGCTCCACGGCGACCGGACGGCACTGGCCGGCTACGCGGCGCAGGTCGCCACGGCCCGTACGGCCTACCGGCACGACCACCGCGTCGTGCACGCCCGGGAAACCCGCTGGCCCGACCGCCCCTTCTGGGCCCGACGGCAGCACCGTCCCCCTCCGGACGCCCGCACCCTCCCGAACACCCCCCACACGAAAGGCAACGACCACACCATGAGCACCACCCCCGAAGCCGGCCACGCCGGACACGAGCACATCCACCGCTTCCTGATCCTCGGCAAGAAGAAGCTGTTCTTCTACCACCTGGCCCTGTACAACCCGCAGTCCGGCCACGACTACCAGGCGGTCTTCACCTTCAGCATCAAGGACAACGGTGAGCTGCGGGACATGTACCTCAAGGACCTGGCGCAGCACGAGAGCGAGCGGGTCTTCTACTCGCTGCGCTGTCCGCACCACTTCGAGCTCCCGGAGCTCCAGCAGGGCAAGGTCTTCAAGGTCCACCTGGAGCGGGTCGTCGTCGACAAGGACGGGAACCGCGACTTCCAGCAGATGACGACGTCCGAGACCGAGGTGGAGTGCAAGAAGGAGGACGTCCGCCACTTCCGCAAGCTCGGCAACCTCCCCTACCCCGAGTACCTCACGTACCTGATGTTCGGGGAGGGGGACGAGATCCACCTCGCGCACCAGCTCGCGGCCCGCCCGAACTGGGACGAGGCGGTCACCATCAACCCCGCGTCGGCCGTCGACCCGGCGACACTGAAGAAGGTCCCGACCTTCGTCATCGAGTCGATCAAGGACGCGCACGGCAAACTCATCGAGAGCCCGCTCAAGAAGGGCCAGCAGTACGAGGGCAAGCTCAACGGCAACGGCACGAACATCGACTTCACCGTGGGCCGCCAGGGCTGGTGGAACCACACCAGCCTCAACAACTGACCGACCCCCCAGGTGCCCGGGCCGCGACCTCGCGGCCCGGGCACCGTGTCACGAGGGCGGGGACCAGGCCGTCTGGACCAGCCGTGCCTCCCGCCTGCGGTTGACGAACACGGCCCGGCCCGGGGGGAGCTGGCGCGCACGGTGGTGGCCGACCAGGTGCCCCTCGCCGGGGTCCCCGGACAACAGCAGCCCCTGTGCGCCCAGTTCGAGCGTGCGCTGCATCACGGGCTCGAACGACGCCCGGCCGGCGCCCGAGGAACTGCGCGCCAGGATCAGCCGCAGCCCCAGATCGCGCGCGAACGGCAGGTACTCCAGCAAGGGCTGCAGCGGATTGCCGCTGCTGGTCGCCACCAGGTCGTAGTCGTCGACGAGCACGTAGGCGTCCGGCAGGTCGTACCAGCTGCGCCGGCGCAACTGCTCAGGAGTGACGTCCGGGCCGGGCATCCGCCGGCTCAGCGAACCGGCGAGCCCGGCGATCACCTCCTTCAACTGGGGCGCCATACCGCAGTAGTGGGAGACATGACCGTCGGGGACGTCGCCCAGGAGGGACCGGCGGTAGTCGGCGACGACCAGCAGGGCCCGCTCCGTCGGATGGCGCTCGGCGATCTGCCGGGCCAGCAGCCGCAGCAGCGACGACTTGCCGGACTCGCTCTCGCCGTAGACGACCAGCAGCGGATCGGTCTCGAAGTCGAGGCGCACGGGGGCCAGCGTGGCCTCGTCGAGGGCGAACGGGACGCCGGTGGCGGGGCCGTCGCCCGGCTGCGGCAGGGCATCGACCGAGAGCAGGGCCGGCAGCATGCGGACCGGTGGCGCGGCCGGCCCGTTCCAGTGCGTGCGTACCGCGCGCACCAGGTCCGACAGGGCCTCGCCGAGCGTGTCGGGGTCGGGGTGGCCGTCCAGCCGCGGCAGCGCGGCGAGGAAGTGGTCCCGGTCGGGCGACAGACCGCGGCCGGGCCGCCCGATCGGCACGTTCTCGGCCTGCCGGCGGTCGACCTCCGACTCCATGGGATCGCCCAGGCGCAGTTCCACCCGGTTGAGCAGCAGATCGCGCAGCGCGGGCCGGATCTCGCTGTACCGGTTGGCGCCGAGGAGGAGGTGGACGCCCAGACCGAGGCCGCGGCCGGCGATGTCGAGGACGGCGGGCTCCAGCTCCTCGTGGTCGGACCGGAACGACGACCAGCCGTCGAGCACCAGGAAGACGTCGCCGCACGCCTCGTCGGGGAAGTGCCCGGCGGCCCGGCGCTTCCGGTAGGTGGCCATGGTGTCGAGGGAGTGCGAGCGGAAGAACTCCTCGCGGCGGTCGAGGAGGCCCGCGACCTCGGAGATCGTCCGGCGCACCTTGTCGGCGTCCAGCCGGGAGGCGACCGTACCGACATGCGGCAGGTCCTCGACGTCCAGCAGTCCGCCGCCGCCGAAGTCGACGCAGTAGAACTGCACTTCACGCGGTGTGTGGGTGAGGGCGAACGCGGCGATCACCGAGCGCAGCGCGGTCGACTTGCCCGACCGGGGGCCGCCGACGAACAGCCCGTGGCCGGCCGCGCCGGAGAAGTCCAGGTACCGCACGTCGCGCCGCTGCTCGTACGGTTTGTCCACCACCCCTGCGGGCACCATGAGCGCGCCGGGGGCGAACACCTCCGCGTGCAGGCCCCGGGCGGGGGTCACCGCGAGCGGCGGCAGCAGCTGGTCGACCGTCGGCGACTCGTCCAGCGGCGGCAGCCACACCTGGTGCGCCGCCGGGCCCCGGCCCTCCATCTGCTGCACCAGCACGTCCAGGACGGTGTCGGCGAGCGCGTCCGGAGGGTCGGACGTCCCGCCGGAAGGCCGGTGGACACCGGAGACGTACGCGGCCTTGAAACGGGCCATGACGTCGCCGTCGTAACGCAGGATGCCGGATCCCGGGGCGCTCGGCAGGTGGTAGGCGTCCGGTACGCCGATCGCCGCCCGTGACTCCGCGGCGGAGAACGTCCGCAGCCCGATCCGGTACGACAGATACGTGTCCAGGCCCCGCAGCCTGCCCTCCTCCAGCCGCTGCGAGGCGAGCAGCATGTGGACGCCCAGGGAGCGGCCGATCCGGCCGATCTGGGTGAACATCTCGATGAAGTCCGGCTTCGCGGTGAGCAGTTCGCTGAACTCGTCGACCACCAGGACCAGGGAGGGCAGCGGCATCAGATCCGCGCCGGCGGCCCGGGCGTTCTCGTAGTCGGTGATGTTGGCGTAGTTGCCCGCGGAGCGCAGCAGCTCCTGGCGGCGCTGGAGTTCGCCGGTGATCGCATCCCGCATCCGGTCGATCAGGGCCGTGTCGTCGGCGAGATTGGTGATCACCGCCGCCACGTGCGGCAGCATCGACACACCGGCGAAGGTCGCACCGCCCTTGAAGTCCGCCAGGATGAAGTTGAGGTTCTCCGAGGAGTGCGTGACGGCCAGCGCCAGCACCAGGGTGCGCAGCAGCTCGGACTTGCCGGAACCGGTCGAGCCGACGCACAGCCCGTGCGGGCCCATGCCCTCCTGCGAGGCCTCCTTGAGGTCGAGCATGACGGGACCGCCGTCCGGCCCGATGCCGATCGGCACCCGCAGCCGCTCCTGCGCGCTACGCGGGCGCCATGCCTGGACGGCGTCGAACGTCCCGGGGTCCCCGATCCCCATCAGCTGCGTGAAGTCGAGCTGGTCCGCGACCCGGGAAACGGGCGGCGCGATGTCGTCGGCCGCCGAGCGTGACCAGCCGCCGCGGGCCTGCCGGCCCAGCGCGGCGGCCGCCGTCGCCAGATCGTCCACCGTGGTGAGGCCGTCGGTCCGGGGCAGGGCGATGTGCACGTACCGCTTCTCGGTCCGGTCGGTGCACAGGGCCACACCGGGGGTCGCCGGGGTCAGCCGCGCGGCCGGTTCCGGATGGACGAGGGACTCGTCGGGGGAGCTGAGCGCCAGCTCGAAGCGGGTCAGCATCACGTCGAGCAGCGACTTGGGCAGGGCCGACCAGTGCGGCGTGGTCACCGCGAGGTGCACGCCGTGCCGCAGGCTCGTCGCCCCGATGCCGCGCAGCGCCACCGCGAGGTCCTGGAAGTTGTCGGCGAACTCCGGCCAGCCGTCGACCAGGAGGAACAGATCGCCCACCGGCTGGTCGGCGAGCTCACCGCGGGCCCGCGCACCGCGGTACGCCTCGATGGAGTCGATCGACGGCAGCTGCCCGAACTGGTTCTCCCGCAGGGTGTTGAGCCAGACGGCGTGCGCCACCATGCGGTGCACCTCGTCGGGGTTCTGCCGGTGGGCGATGCCGCGGACGTGCGGCAGATGCGTCAGCCGGCGCAGTCCGCCGCCACCGAAGTCCAGGCAGTGGAACTCGACCTCGTGCGGGGTGTGCGTCAGGGCCAGCGAGGTCACCAGGGTCTGCAGCAGCAGCGTCTTGCCGCTGCGCGGACCGCCGGCCACCGCCACGTGCCCGGCGCCTCCGGACAGATCCACGCAGTGGGTGCGGACCCGGCGGCCCTCCGTGCGGTGCGACCGGCCGACCGGGGTGATCAGGCGGCCGCTGTCGCGCCAGTCCACCGCCGACAGCCCGCGCTCCTCGGTCACCGTCAGCGGCGGCAGCAGCTGGTCCAGCGTCGTCAGGGGAGCGGGGCCCTCGGTCTCCGTGAGGCTCGGGAACGGCCGGTGCGCGTGCGCGGCCGCCTTCGACAGCCGCAGCCGGCTGCCGCCCTGGATGTCGCTGCCGAAGAACGTCGGCTTCTGCTCATGGGTACGGGCGACCACCTCGGCCACGTACTGGTACAGCTCCTGCGCCGTGACCCAGCCGTCCTCGTCGAGATCGGCCCGGCCCGTGGTGAGGCCGTCGATCACCGCGCGGGTGAAGACCGAACTCCACTCGGCCGCGCCGGCCCCCGGGGTCTCGTCCTCCAGGGCCTCCTGGACGGAGTTGGCGGCGGTGATCACATAGCTGCCGCGGTCGACGAACTGCCGGGGGATGTCCTCGGCGTCCGCACCGCCCTTGGACGCACCGAACGCACCGGAGAAGCAGCAGTCCAGCAGGGCGATCTTCTGCTTGGCCCGGCTGTACTCCATCGACTCCTTGATGAACTCCGCCGAGACCGAACTGGCCCGGACCATCTCACGACTGGACTTGACGGTCGCGAAGTGCAGCCGCCCCCGGCCGTCCTTCAGCCCGTGGCAGGACAGGTAGACCAGGGCGAGGTCGACCCCGCGGGCCTGGAAGAGCCGTTCGACGGCCTCCTCGATGACGGCCTTCGACTCGTCGACCAGCACCTGCACGGAGTCGAACTGCCCGACGTCGGGGTCTTCGAGGAGCGCGGCCAGCTTCCGCGCGTCATGCACCGGCGACCGCAGCTGGGGGAGCGAGTCGTCGAGATAGCGCTCGGTGGCGATGAGCAGGGCACGCCGTTCACCCACCCGGTCCTCCCGCGCTCACCGCCGCCCGGACGACGGCATGGTGACGGAGCATCAGGTGCCCTCCACCGACCCCTCAAGGGCCGCCGGTGTCGACGGTTCCGACAGCGGTGCGGTACCCGCGCCCGACCCGTCGTCGGCGGCCAGTGCCTGGATCCAGGCCTCGACCACCGCCTCCTGCGTCTTCTTCGACACCCCTTCGATCTCCAGCCGCCGCTCCCCGCTGACCAGCACGGCCTTACGGGCCCCGCTGCGCTTGATCCAGTCCCGCACCACGAGCGTCAGGGACCGCAGCGCGGCGACCGAGAACCCGCCGCTGACCACCAGCGTCGTGAGGGACGACAGCACCCCGCTCTTGCCGCCCACCGCCCCGGGCTCCTGCCCGCGCACCACATCGGGCAGTTCCAGCGCCAGCAACTCCTCCAGGAGCCCTCGCGTCAGTTCGTCGAGTTCCTGCGCATCGGCGTCCTCGTCGTGCACGACGACGGTGACGTCCCCCGTGATCGTCATGAGCCACCCTTCCCGTTGCTGCGGATTCTAGAGGCAGCAGCAGCGCCGTGTGAGACGACTGAGGGACCCAACTCGGTTGCAGGTCAGGAAGGTTGGCGAGGCGCTGGGCCGGATCGGGGACGCGGTGCCCGCGGCCGCCCGCCCCCGGAGGGGATCCCGGGGCACTCAGCGGCAGAGGGCGTCGATGTCCTCGCAGAAGGTGGGGAACTCCGCGGCGGTCTCCTCGATGATCCGCTCGGCCGTCCGGCGCGGGGTGGTCGCATACCGCTCGGCGAGGGCGGTCAGGGCCGGGTCCGGGTACGCATCGCGGTCGAACACCACGGCCTCCACCGGCCCCAAGCCGTCGGCCAGCACCCACAGGAACCCGGACAGGTCCCCGGCCACCACACCGCACTCGCCCTCCGAGCCCAGGAACACCACGGGCTGCTCGGCGAGCGGACGCCCCGGACGGGCGCACCATATGGCGGCCCGGCCACCCGTACCGTCCATGCCGAAGAACCGGAAGGCGTCGCCGTCGAGTTCGTGGTTGCCGGTGCAGTGACGCAGCCAGTCGGTGGTCTCCTCGGGCGACTCGAACGCGTCGAACGGCTCGAAGTCGACGCCCTCGCCGTCATCGCCGAAGTCGAACTCGGCCTTGGCCACTGCGGCGAGCGCGGGCGGGGAACGGCGGTCGTCGCCGGGGATCTCATGCACGATCACGTTCATGGCCCCAAGCTAACCGCTGCCACTGACAACGCCCCTCGGGCCCCTGGCCGGCCCGCGCGGGGGCACGACCAGGGGCCCGAGGCAGCGGCCGGATCAGTGCTGCTGGGCCTTGCGGCGGCGGAACACCAGGTAGCCGCCGCCCGCGACGAACAGGGCCGCGGCGGCCGACAGCAGACCGACGGGCGCGCCGTTACCGGTCTCGGCCAGGTCGCCGCTCTGCGCGGAGCGGGACGGCGACGGCGACGGCGCGGCGGACGCGGCCGCCGAGGACGTCGGGGCGGTGCCCGCGGGCGCGGAGGAGGTCGGCGAGGCGCTCGGCTTGGTCGCCGGCCCGCCCGCGGTGGCGGACGCCGACGGCTTGCCGCCGCCCGGCCCGCCGGCGTCCTTGCAGTCGGTCCAGAAGACCTTGTGCTTGGCCCGGACGTGTTCGCCGGCGAAGTTCCAGAACAGCTTGTAGTGGCCGTCGGGCAGGGACAGGTCCTGCGTCCGGCCGTGGCCCTCGCCGTCCAGGGTCAGGGAACCGGACGTGACCGTCTCTCCCTTGGTGTGGGCGGTCGGGGCCCAGGCCTCGATGTGCCAGTCGACCTGCTGGGCACCGTCGAAGCCGAAGGAGTCGAGGTAGAAGGTGCAGACGTGCGGTTCGTTCTTGCGGAGCTCGACGCCGGTCTTGGCGTCGTGGATCTTCACGGTGCCGTTGTCGCCGGGGGGCGCGGCGTAAGCGGAAGGGGCGGTCAGCAGGGCCGCGGCCACGGCGGCCGTGAGCGAGCCTGCGGAAACAAGCGGGCGCATGGGCATTCCAACGGTGAAAGGGGAACGTTGCCGTGGGGGGCGGCTCAGCTTCCTGGGGACCTCAGGAGCCCGTCAAGGCGCCTCACGTCACTTATGCCATCCGGTGTCTCGCTCCTCCCCATTGATCCCGCATAACGATTGGGTATGCGCCCGCCGGACGCGTGTCGGGCGCGTGCCCGGACGCCCGGTTGCCGGCGGCTCAGGACGCCGTGGCGTAGCGCTCCGCCAGTACGGCCACGGCCCGGGCCATCGCCTGCCGCAGCGCGGCCGGGCCGAGCACCTCCGCCTCCGTGCCCAGCCGGAGGAGATCGCTCACCGCGACGGCCTCCCCCTCGACCGCCATCTCCACCTCGACCCAGCCGTCCCCGTCCGGCGGCCCGGCGCTCTCCAGGGCCCGGGCGCCGAGCGCGCCGAACTGCATGGGCAGCAGCCGCTGCGCCCGGGGGGAGATCCGCAGCCGGGCCGTGCCCTGGTGGAGCGCGGCCGCCAGCCGCCGGGAGGACTCCTCCCAATAGGCGGCCAGATCGAACCCGGCCGGCCGCTCGAAGACCTCGTCGGTGAGGTCCACCGCCAGGAGCCGCGACACCCGGTACGTCCGCACGGCCCCGTCCGCCCGCGCCACCAGGTACCAGAGCCCGCCCTTGAGGACGATGCCGAGCGGGTGCAGCTCCCGGTGCACCTCACCGCCCCAACGCCGGTAGTGCGCCCGGAGGATGCGCTGTTCCCACACCGCCCGGGCGACCGGAGCCAGATGCGGTACCGGATCGGCGTCCCGGAACCACGCCGGTGCGTCCAGGTGGAACCGGTCCTGGATGCGCCGGGTGCTGTCCGCCGCCTCCGCCGGGAGCGCGGCCTGCAACTTCAGCTGAGCGGTCGCCAGCACCGCCCCGAGGCCCAGATCGCGCGCCGGACCCGGGATTCCGGCGAGGAACAGCGCGCCCGCCTCGGCGTCGGTGAGCCCGGTCAGCCGGGTGCGGTACCCGTCCATCAGGCGGTACCCGCCGGCGGGCCCGCGGTCCACGCACACCGGGACGCCCGACGTGATCAGCGCCTCGACGTCCCGGTAGACCGTGCGGACCGACACCTCCAGTTCCGCGGCGAGTTCGGGAGCGGTCAGCCGCCCGCGATTCTGGAGCAGCAACAGCAGGGAGAGGAGCCGGTCGGCGCGCATGGGGCCATTGTCCCGTGGCCCTCCGCCGTACCTGACAGAAGGTGTCAGGTACGGGGCCGATGCTGGTCACGCACCGCCGGCACGAGCCCGTGCCGGCGGCCGAACCGAGAGGACCACCATGCCCACGCAGACCACCGGCCACTTCACCTTCGCCAACTGGGAGGAGCGCACGGTCGGCCGGAGCGGGACCAGCCCGAAGCTCGCCCACGCCTCCGTCACCAACGCCTTCTCCGGCGGCATCGAGGCCGCCGGCACCGACTGCGAGTACACCATCGTCTACGTCACGGAGAAGACCGGCACCTTCACCGGCATGCAGCTCCTGGCAGGCCGGCTCGACGGGCGCGAGGGCACCTTCGTCGTCGAGGAGCGGGGCTCGTTCGAGCCCGACGGGACGGTGCACTGCACCTTCGAGGTCGTACCGGGCGCGGCCACCGGAGGACTGACCGGACTGAGCGGGACCGGCAGCTACACCGCCAAGCCGGGCGCCCCCTCCGTCGCCTACACCTTCCGCTACGACCTGGGCTGACCACGAGCCGCCGGGCGAGGGCCGATCCGCCGCACCACCGGTTACCGGACATCACCCCTGCCGGAAACCCTCTCCCCAACTCCCTTGTGGCACAGCAGACTTGACGGCCGCAGGAGATCAGGGACGCGCGGGCGCGCGGACGAGCGGGCGAGCGGGAGGCAGCGAGGATGGGGCGTCGGGGGAGCGCGGCGGTTGCGGTGACGGTGCTGTTGTCCGGGCTGCTGCTCGGCGGTGCGCAACCGCCGGCGGCGGCATCCGGGCGGTACGCGCCGGGGGCCACGTCCACGCAGCCGTGCGGCGCGCGGACGCATGCCGAGGTCTTCCGGCCGGGCGGCATACCGTTCCTGGACTGGCGGGAGAACCTGGCCTTCGACGGGCGCGGCACCCTCTGGGTCTCCCACGTCACCGGGCACCGGGTCGAGGGCTACGCCCCCGACGGCACGCTCAAGGTCACCCTCCCGGTCAACGGACCCGGCGGCATCCGGCGCGGCCCGGACGGCCGCATGTACGTCAACTACGGCGTGAATCCGCTGACCACGGGCCTGGGCAGTGGCATCCTGCGCTTCGACCCGGCCGCCGCCCGCCCCAGGCCCGAGTGGGTCGTGGACGGGCTGTCCGGCATCAACGGCCTGGCCGTTGACGCCGCCGGCAACCTCTACGTCAGCCGTGAACTGGTCACCGGCGTCCTCAAGTTCCGCCCGGACGGCACCGCGGACGAGCGGTGGACGCGGGCCGCCTCCGTCTTCGGCACCAACGGCCTGGAGATCGTCGGCGACCAGCTCTACGCGAGCGTACTCACCAGCACCGCGTCGCCGATCGTCCGCATCCCCTTGAAGGACCCGGCCCGCCACACCACGGTCACCGAGCTGAGCCGCCACCCCTGGGACGCCAAACTCCTCGACGACCTCACGTCGTTCCGGGGCGATCTGGTCGTCGCGTCGTTCCGTGCCGGGGAACTCCTCCGGGTGGACCCGGTCACCGGCCGGTCCTGCGTCCTGGCGAGCGGCCTGCGGATGCCCACCAGCGTCCGCGTTCCCCTCGGCTTCGGCAGGCACGATCCGCGCCATGAGCTCTTCGTCGTCGAGGCCTCCGGCCGCATCGTCACGGTGTGGGTCGCCTGACGCGCCGTCGCCGGTGGCCGCCCGCGGGGCGCAGGTCCGCCGTCCATTTCTCCTCGATGCGGCCCCACTTCCACACGGCGAGGGCGAGGACCCAGGTGGCGAGGAAGAGGCCGACGACGGCGAAGCCGAGGGCGTTGAGGTCCAGGCCGGCGATCCAGTCCCAGAAGGCGCCGTGCAGGGCGAGCTTCTCGGTGAGGAGGCCGAGGAGTTCGGCGGTGCCGATGATCAGGGCGACGGCGACCGAGAGGCCGGTGACGGTGAGGTTGTAGTAGACCTTGCGGACCGGCTTGGAGAACGCCCAGCCGTAGGCGACGTTCATGAACGAGCCGTCGATGGTGTCCAGCAGGCACATGCCCGCGGTGAACAGCACGGGCAGGCAGAGGACGGCGTACCAGGGCAGCCCGGAGGCGGCGCCGGAGCCGGCGAGGACGAGCAGGGCGATCTCGGTGGCGGTGTCGAAGCCGAGGCCGAAGAGCAGGCCGAGCGGGTACATGTGCCACGGCTTCGTGATCGACTTCATGGGCCGGCGCAGGAGGCGGTTCATGAAACCGCGGCTGTTCAGCCGCGCCTCCAGCGCCGCCTCGTCGAACCGGCCGGCCCGCATCTGCCGGAGCACCTGCCGGATGCCGGCCAGGACGACGAGGTTGAGGGCGGCGATGACGTAGAGGAAGACGCCGGAGACGGTGCTGCCGACCAGCCCGGTGATCTGGTGCAGCGGGGAGTTGTCGTTCTCCACCGGTCCGGCGAGGGCCTTGATGCCGAGGGAGAGCAGGAAGGCCAGCGCGAAGACGATGCTGGAGTGCCCCAGGGAGAACCAGAAGCCGACCGACAGCGGGCGCCGGCCTTCGCCCATCAGCTTGCGGGTGGTGTTGTCGATGGCGGCGATGTGGTCGGCATCGAAGGCGTGCCGCATACCGAGGGTGTAGGCGGTGACGCCGATGCCGACCCCGAAGGTCTTGGCGCCCACGCTGTAGTGCGCGGGAGCCACGATCGCCACCAGCGTGAACCAGCCGATGACGTGCAGCGCCAGGATGAACCCGGCCATGCCCGCCCACCGGCCGCACTCCCCGTGGGTCATCGACCGCGCACGGCGCTCCCGCCGGGAGAGCCCGCCTTGCACCACCCCTCCATGCTCTTGCTCGTCCTTATTAACTGCAAGTCGTGTGCAATAAGGGGATCCGGTGGCGGCCTGGCCGGGCAGGAAAAACCACACCCGGACCGCCATGGACGCCCTGCTGGGCGTCGTGCGGACCGGGTGCGGACAGGTAGGTGGGGCGACCCCCGAAAGTGCGGCTCAGGCCCCCTGGAAAGCCTCAGGCCTGCTTCTTCTTCTCCTCCTGGAGGCGCTTCTCCTTGACGCGCTGCGCTTCCTTGCGGACGTCGGCCTGGGTGGCGCGCTCCCGCTCCAGCCACTCGGGACGCTCCTCCTTCAGCGCGTCGATCTGCTCCGTGGTGAGCGCCTCGGTGATGCCGCCACGGGCGAGGCCCGAAATCGAGACGCCCAGCTTCGCCGCGACCACCGGGCGGGGGTGCGGACCGTTGCGCCGCAGCTCGCGCAGCCACTCGGGCGGATCGGCCTGCAAGGCGTTCAGCTCGGCGCGCGAGACGACGCCCTCCTGGAACTCGGCGGGGGTGGCCTCGAGGTACACACCCAGCTTCTTCGCCGCGGTGGCGGGCTTCATCGTCTGGGTGGTTTGGTGCGACGTCATGCAGCCAAGGATATCGAGCGTATGCGCTACCGCTGACCACGACCGGTTACCCTGGCGGCGTGACAGGCTCGGAAGCATCCCCTTCGTTCCGGCTCGCCTACGTCCCGGGAGTGACCCCCACGAAGTGGGTGCGGATCTGGAACGAGCGGCTGCCCGACATCCCCCTCACCCTCGTGCAGGTGCCCGCCGCCGACGCCTTCGGGGCGCTGCGGAGCGGCGAGGCCGACGCGGGTTTCGTGCGGCTGCCGGTCGACCGGGAGGACCTGGCCGCGATCCCGCTCTACACCGAGACGACGGTGGTCGTGATTCCCAAGGACCACCTCGTGGCGGCGGTCGACGAGGTCAGCGCCGAGGACCTCGCCGACGAGATCCTGCTGCACCCCCTCGACGACACCCTCGACTGGGAGCGTCCGCCGGGACTGCCCGCGTTCGAGCGGCCCGCCACCACGGCGGACGCCATCGAGCTGGTGGCGGCAGGGGTGGGTCTCCTCGTCGTCCCGCAGTCCCTCGCCCGCCTGCACCATCGCAAGGACCTCACCTACCGGCCGGTGTCGGACACCCCCGCCTCGCGGGTCGCGCTGTCCTGGCCGCAGGACGCCACGACCGACATGGTCGAGGACTTCATCGGGATCGTCCGCGGCCGTACGGTCAACAGCTCCCGCGGCCGGCGCCCGGCCGCCGCCCCCGAACAGTCGCCGAAGGCCAAGCGCGCCGAATCGGGCGGCGCCCGGCGCAAGCCCGCCGCCGGTGCGTCGGCCGGCAAGGCGGGCGGCCGGTCGGCCGGGGCCGGGCGCCGCGGCACCGGAGGCCCGCAAGGCGGCAAGAGCGCCAGAAGCGGCAGGAGCGGCAAACCGCGCCGTCGCTCCTAGGGGGTGTCTTCAAATGATCTCGGGTGGTGGACCATGGTCGGGTGATACGTCGCCATGAACTATCCGATGCTGAGTGGGAGTTCGTCCGA
>NZ_JBIDAJ010000028.1:0-98371 GCF_043202395.1 Streptomyces sp. NPDC048197 | reverse complement strand
CGCCCGGTTACATTCCGAACCCGGAAGCTAAGCCTTTCAGCGCCGATGGTACTGCAGGGGGGACCCTGTGGGAGAGTAGGACGCCGCCGAACAATCTTTCAAGGACCCTTGGTCCCAGCGACATGCTGGGACCAAGGGTCCTTTTGTTTTTCCGAAGCGCGCCGAAGTCGTCGGTGCGTGAGAATGAATGCAGTACCGAAGACAGGAGTCACGTCGATGTCCACCAACTCTTCCGACGATCGTTCGGAGCGCCGGCCGCAGCGGCGTGACGACGGTGACCGCGGTGGTTTCCGGCGTGACGACCGGGGGCCGCGGCGCGACAGCCGCGACGCCCGCGACAGCCGGGACGGCCGTGGTGGTGACCGCGGCGACCGCGGTGGGTTCCGGCGGGACGACCGCGGGCCGCGGCGGGACGACCGTGGCGGGTTCCGGCGCGATGACCGCCCGTCCGGTGGTGACCGCGGTGGCTTCCGTGGGGGCGACCGCCGGGACGAGCGGCCGCGTGGGCCGCGTCGTGACGATGAGCGCGGGGGCGGCTTCCGTCGGGACGAGCGTGGGCACGGTGGCGACCGTGACCGCGGCGGGTTCCGGCGCGATGACCGGTCGGGCGGTGGCGACCGCGGCGGGTTCCGCCGGGACGACCGTCCGTCCGGTGGTGACCGCGGTGGCTTCCGTCGGGACGACCGCCGGGACGACCGTGGCGGGTTCCGTCGGGACGAGCGGCGCGACGACCGTTGGGACGACCGGCGGGACGACCGGTTCTCGCGGGACCGGGACGAGCGGTTCTCCCGGGGTGACCGGGGTGGCGACCGTGACCGTGGGGGCTTCCGGCGGGATGACCGGCCGGGTGGCGGCGACCGTGACCGGGGCGGGTTCCGGCGTGACGAGCGGTCGGGCGGTGGCGACCGCGGTGGCTTCCGGCGCGACGAGCGGCGGGACGACCGTCGTGACGAGCGGCGGGACGACCGTGGTGGGTTCCGTCGGGACGAGCGTGGGCACGGTGGTGACCGTGACCGCGGCGGGTTCCGGCGCGATGAGCGGCGGGATGACCGGCGGGACGAGCGGCGCGATGACCGTGGTGGGTTCCGGCGCGATGACCGTCCGTCCGGTGGTGACCGCGGTGGGTTCCGGCGGGACGACCGGGGGCCGCGGCGGGACGACCGTGGTGGGTTCCGGCGGGACGACGAGCGCGGTGGGCGCCGGCCGTACGGTGGCGGGCGCGGCCGGGACGACCGGCGGGACGACCGTCGTGACCGGGACCGGGAGCCGATCAAGCGGCTGCCGATTCCGGACGACGTCACCGGTGAGGAGATCGACAAGGACGTCCGGCAGGAGCTGATGAGCCTGCCGAAGACGCTGGCCGGGGACGTCGCCAGGAACCTGGTGATGGTCGCGCGGCTGCTGGACGAGGACCCGGAGAAGGCGTACGGGTACTCGCGGGTGGCGCTGCGGCTGGCGTCGCGGGTCGCGGCGGTGCGGGAGGCCGCGGGCTTCGCCGCGTACGCGGTCGGCAAGTACAGCGAGGCGCTGGCGGAGTTCCGGGCGGCGCGGCGGATGACCGGCAGCGTGGAGCTGTGGCCGGTGATGGCGGACTGCGAGCGTGGGCTGGGCCGGCCGGAGAAGGCGCTGGCGATGGCCGGCGAGCCCGAGGTGCAGAAGCTGGACCGGGCCGGGCAGGTCGAGATGCGGCTGGTCGCGGCGGGTGCCCGTCGGGACATGGGGCAGGCGGACGCGGCGGTGGTGACGCTGCAGAGTCCGGAGCTGGCCTCGACGGCCGTGCACCCGTGGACGGCGCGGCTGCGGTACGCGTACGCCGATGCGCTGCTGGAGGTCGGGCGTGAGAGCGAGGCCCGTGACTGGTTCGCCAGGGCGCTGGAGGCCGACCAGGGCGGTACCACGGACGCCTCGGACCGGCTGGCGGAGCTGGACGGTGTGGAGTTCACCGACGTGCTGGAGGAGTCCGGCGAGTCGGAGGAGAACGGTGACGCGGACGGTGACGCGGACGGCGGTGAGCGGCCCGAGAAGGGCTGACGGTCGCCGGATGAGGTGATGACGAAGGGCGGGACCCCGGTGGGGTCCCGCCCTTCGGCGTTGTGGGGGTGTCCGGCTCAGCGGGCCGGGGCGTGGGGGGCGATCGGGTTGCGGAGGGTGCCGATGAGCTGGAGGGCGCCGGCCGGGTCCTGGAGGTCGACCATCTGCTGGTTGTTGCGCAGCTGGAGGCGGTTGAGGCAGGAGAGTGCGAACTCGTCGGTGAACATGTCGTACTGGGCGAACTTGTCGGCCAGGTGGGGGTGGGCCGTCTGGTAGTCGGTGACGCATTCGGCGACCGTGCGCCAGAAGGCGTCCTCGTCGAGGATGCCCCGGTCGTCGAGGGTGGCGGCGAGGAAGCGGAAGAAGCAGTCGAAGACGTCGGTGAAGACGGAGAGGAGCTTCTTGTCCTCGGGGACGTCGGCGCGGATGCGTTCGACGGCGGGCGGCAGGACGGCATCGGGGTCCATGACGGCGATCTCCTCCGCGATGTCCTTGAAGATCACGCGGGCCACGGCGCCGTCCTCGACGACCAGGATGGCGTTCTCGCCGTGCGGCATGAAGACCAGGTCGTAGGCGTAGAAGGCGTGCAGGACCGGGACGAGGTAGCCGTCGAGGTAGCGGCGCAGCCAGACGGCGGGCTCCAGGCCGGACTCCTCGATGAGGGCGCCGGCGAGGGAGCC
The DNA here is from genome assembly GCF_043202395.1 of Streptomyces sp. NPDC048197. Taxonomy (NCBI): domain Bacteria; kingdom Bacillati; phylum Actinomycetota; class Actinomycetes; order Kitasatosporales; family Streptomycetaceae; genus Streptomyces; species Streptomyces sp. NPDC048197. The sequence continues at coordinate 95,660 of NZ_JBIDAJ010000028.1, read as the reverse complement.
GCCGTCGCGGTCGGTGTGGAGGAGGGAGGCCATGGTGGCCAGGCGCTGGCCCGGTTCCAGGGTGGGGACCGGGCTCTCCCGCCAGAGGGCGGCCAGCATCTTCAGGTACGGGGAGCCCTTCTCGGTGGCGGCCTCGTACTGGCGGTGGTGGTAGCCGATGGCGGCGCGCTCGCGGATGATCGAGAAGCGGGCGGCGCGGAAGGTGTCGTCGGCGTCGATCAGGCGGGCGAGCCAGTCGTTGATGGCCGGGGTGGCTTCCATGTACGAGGCGGACAGGCCGCGCATGAAGCCCATGTTGAGGACCGAGAGGGCCGTTTTGACGTAGTGCTTGGCCGGGTCGGTGGTGTTGAAGAAGGTGCGGATGGACTGCTGGGCGAGGTACTCGTCGTCGCCGGGGCCCAGGCAGACCAGGTGCTGCCGGGCGACCTCGGCGGCGAAGGTGACCGAGAGCTTGTTCCACCACTGCCAGGGGTGGGTGGGGAAGAGGTAGTAGTCGTCGGGGTCGAGGCCGAGGCCGGTGAGGGTGGCGGTGAAGCGGGTGCGGGTCTCCTCGGGGAGTTCGGCGCGGATCAGGGTGTCGTAGTCGAGGCCGGCGCCGGCGCCGGCGGTGAAGGTGGCGTGGTCGCGGCGGGCGGCGAGCCAGATGAGCGCCAGCGGGCTGGCGGCCTCGGGGGCGTAGGCGTGGTACTCGTGGATGCCGAAGCCGAGGCGGCCGTTGTTGGCGACGAAGCAGGGGTGGCCCTCGGTCATGCCGGTCTCGATGGCCTGGAAGCCGGACTTGGCGAGTTCGGCGGCGGAGGGCTGGTCGAGGCCGAGCTTGTAGGCGGTGCCGGAGAGGGTGGAGCTGATCTCCTCCAGGTAGACCGGCAGGATCTCCTGGCCGAGGCCCAGGGCCGTGCGGAGTTCGAGGAAGAACTCCAGGGCGTCCAGGGGGAGTTCGTCCGGTCCGCGGTGGCGGGTGATGCTGTCGGCGTCGACCTGCCAGTGGTCGAGGGCGGTTCTGCGGGCGGCGAAGCGGTATTCGGTGCCGCCGTCGTCGCTGCGTACGGCGTAGTGGCCGTCCTGCGGCAGGCGCTGGGGGGTGAGCAGCCGCTCGTGGGCGAATTCGGCCAGGCCTTTGCGGATCAGCAGGCGGTTGGCGCGGGCCCACAGGGCGGGCGTGAGGTGGGCGACGGCGTCCTGGGCGGTGGGCATCAGTGGTCTCCTCGGGCAGCCAGGAACTGGTCGCGGGTGCAGGTGCTCAGGTAGGCGTCCTTGGAGGGCAGCGAGACGGTGCGGCGGATCTCGAAGCCGACGGCCTTGTTGAGGGCGTGCACGGCGGTGTTGCGGGTGTCGGGTTCGACGACGACGCGGTGGGTGGCCGGGTCGGCGAAGAGCATCTCCATGACGGTGGTGATCACCGCGTGGGTGAAGCCGTGGAGGGGGTTGGCGGTGGGCGCGGTGAGGAAGTGCATGCCGATGTCGCCCGGCTCGGCGATGTGGATGCCGACCAGTTCGCGGTGGGCGGGGTCGTAGCGCTCCATCAGGAAGGCCGGGGTGCCGTTGTGCAGGCCGAGGAAGGCGTCGTGGTGGGGGTCGGCGGCGATCCGCACGAACTCCTTCTCGACGGCGGCGAGGTCGCACTCCTGCATCAGCCAGAAGACCGCCTTGGGGTGGGTGACCCAGGAGTGCAGGACGGCGGCGTCGGCGGTGGGGTCGACGGGCCGCAGGGAGAATTCCCCCAGAGCGGGATCGGTGCGGCTGAAGACGGGGGTACTCATGCGGGTATCTCCATGGGGTGGTGCGGGCCGGCCGGGGCGGCGAACTCCTGGAAGGCGATGGCCTTTTCGACCGGGTAGTACTCGCGGCCGAGCAGCTCGCGGACGATGCACGAGTTGCGGTAGGCGGCCATGCCGAGGTCGGGGGTGACGAAGCCGTGGGTGTGCAGCTCGGCGTTCTGCACGAAGATGCCCTGGCCGGTGGTGTCGATGCTGTAGTTGCGGGCGACGGCGTAGCGGCCGGCGTCGTCCCAGGCGATCCGGTCGTGGATCGGTGCGAGGAAGTCCGGTACCTGGTAGCGGTATCCGGTGGCGAGGACCAGGCCCTGGGTGTCGTGGGTGAAGTCGGTGCCCTGTTCCTCCTGGCGCAGGCCGAGGGTGTAGGTGCCGGAGGTCTCGTCGTAGGAGGCCGTGTGCAGGGCGGTGTTGGTGAGCAGGCGGGTGCGGACCGGGCCGGCCAGGCTCTTCTGGTAGAGCAGGTCGAAGATCTCGTTGATCAGCTCGGAGTCGATGCCCTTGTAGAGGTGCTTCTGGGTGGCGTTGAGCCGGTCGCGGGTGGCCCCGGGGAGGGCGTGGAAGTAGTCCACGTACTCCGGTGAGGTCATCTCCAGTGTGAGCTTGGTGTATTCGAGGGGGAAGAAGCGCGGCGAGCGGGTGGCCCAGGTCAGGTGGTAGTCGTGGGCGTCGAGGTCCGTGAGGAGGTCGTAGTAGATCTCCGCGGCGCTCTGGCCGCTGCCGATCAGGGTGATCGAGTCCTTGGCCTGGAGGGCGGGCTTGGCGTCCAGGTAGCCGGCGTTGTGCAGCAGGTCGCCGCCCAGGCCCCGGCACGCCTCGGGGAGGTGCGGCGGGGTGCCGGTGCCGAGGACGAGTTTGCGGGCGCGGAAGGTGAGGCGTTCGCCGGTGGGGAGGTGCTCGGCGTGGACGGTGTACAGCTCCTCGCGGGCGTCGTACTCGACGGTGGTGACGCGGTGTCCGAAGCGGATGCTGTCGAGCTTGCCGGCCGCCCAGCGGCAGTAGTCGTTGAACTCGGCGCGCAGCGGATAGAAGCTCTCGCGGATGTAGAACGGGTAGATCCGCCCGGATTCCTTCAGGTAGTTGAGGAAGGAGAACGGGGAGGTCGGATCGGCGAGGGTGACCAGGTCGGCCATGAACGGCACCTGGAGGTGGCTGCTTTCCAGCATCATGCCGGGGTGCCAGTCGAAGGACGGTTTGTCGTCCAGGAACAGGCCGTCGAGTCCGTCGATCGGCTCGGTCAGGCAGGCCAGGCCGAGGTTGAAGGGGCCCAGGCCGATGGCGAGGAAGTCGTAAGGGGCGGACACGGGGTCTCCGATGGGGGGTTCGGCTCGGGGAGGGTCAGCGCGCGCTGAGCGCCGGCCGGGGTTGCTCGGCGAGGAAGGCGCCGGCGTGCTCGGCGATCAGGTCGAGGACGGTGGCGATGTCGTCGAGGGTGGTCTCCGGGTTGAGCAGGGTGAACTTGAGGTAGTGGCGCCCGTCGACCTTGGTGCCGGCGACGATCGCGTCGCCGGAGGCGAACAGCGCTTCGCGGGCGTGCAGGTTGACCCGGTCGGCGAGCTCGGGATCGGGGTCGGCGCTGGGGACGTAGCGGAAGACCAGGGTGCTCAGCCGGGGCTCGGTGACCACCTCGAAGCGGGGGTCGTCGTGGAGGAGTTTCCAGGCGTCGGCGGTGCGGTCGACGACCTCGTCGAAGAGTTCGCCGACGGCCCGGGCGCCCATGATGCGCAGGGTAAGCCAGAGTTTGAGGGCGTCGAAGCGGCGGGTGGTCTGGATCGACTTGTCGACCTGGTTGGGGATCCTGGCCTCGGCCATCCGGCGCGGGTTGAGGTAGTCCGCGTGGTAGGTGACGTGCCGCAGGGTGGCGCGGTCGCGGACCAGGACGGCGCTCGAACTGACCGGCTGGAAGAAGGACTTGTGGTAGTCGACGGTGACGGAGTCGGCGCGCTCGATGCCGTCGAGCAGGTCGCGGCGGCGGGAGACCAGCAGCCCGCATCCGTAGGCGGCGTCGACGTGCATCCAGGCACCGTGGCGGGCGCACAGGTCGGCGGTCTCCGGGAGCGGGTCGATGGAGCCGAAGTCGGTGGTGCCGGCGGTGGCGACGACCGCCATGGGTATCAGGCCGTCGCGGTGGCAGCGGGCCAGTTCGTCGGCCAGTGCGTCGGTGCGCATCCGCTTCTCGGCGTCGACGGGTACGGCGATGACGGCCTCGGCGCCCAGGCCCAGCAGGGTGGCGGACTTGCGGATGCTGAAGTGGCTGCAGGCGGAGGTCAGGATGCGCAGCCGGGGGAGGACGTCGGTGAGCCGGGCGTCCGGGGCTGTGTCGGCCAGTGCGCGGCGGCAGGCCTCGTCGCGGGCGAGCAGCATGGCCTGGAGGTTGGACTGGCTGCCGCCGCTGGTGAAGATGCCGTCGGCCAGCTCGCCGAGGCCGATCCGGGCGGCCGTCCAGTCGATCAGCCGGCGTTCGATGAGCGTGCCGCCGGCGCTCTGGTCCCAGGTGTCCAGGGAGGAGTTGACGGCGGAGAGGACGGCCTCGCCGACGAGGGCGGGGATCACCACGGGGCAGTTGAGGTGCGCGAGGTAGCGCGGGTGGTGGAAGTAGACCGCGTCGCGGAGGTAGACCTCTTCGAGTTCGTCGAGCGCGGCGGCCGCGTCGTGCAGCGGCGCGTCGAGGTCGACACCGGCGATCGCGGGGGCGAGGTCGTCGACGGAGATGCCGGTGAACGGGCGGGTGGTACCGGCGATTTTGGCGCTGATCCGGGTGACGCTCTCGGTGACCGCGCTGTGGTAGCGGTGGGCCGTACCGTTGTTGAGCAGATACGTCCGGCTGTCGGCCGGGTCCTCGGCGGAGTGCGCGAGGAGACTCATGAAGGTGTCCTCCCTGGTGCGGAGTTGACCACGTCCTGCGCAGGGTGGGGTGTGCGCAGGGGCAGGGAGGCCCGCCCGGCGACGTAGTGAGGTAAGCCTAACCTAACTACGTCCCAGGTGGGGAGACGGGGCCCGGACCGGGCCCCGTCCGCGGCTCAGTTGTCGTCCTCCAGCGTCCGCAGCACCAGGCCGGTGGCGGGCTTGGGCCCGAAGGACGTGGACTTGCGGGGCATCGTCACACCGCACTCGGCGAGTTGACGGACGGTCTCCTCGGACGTGGCGCGCATCAGCACGGCCGATCCGCCGTGCCGGGCGGCGTGCGCGACGGCGGCCTCGGCGTGGTGCAGATAGCCGATGTCCGACGGGTGGTCAGGGATGTGCCATACCTCGTCCAGCAGGACGGAGTGCAGCACAGTGGCGTCCAGCCGCCGCCACGCCTCGGGCCGGTCTCGGCGGATCATACGGTCCAGCAGCTCGGGATCCGGGCGGTCCAGGAGGTGGAAGGTGTCCGGCCCGCCGCTGAGGACGAAGGCGGTACCGGGCGTCTCCTCCAGGGCGCGCAGGGCGTCCGGCAGCCCGCCCGCGAGCGGACGGGTGCGGAAGGCGCCGGCCAGCTCCGCCAGCGCCTTGGCGGGCGGCAGATGCGGCAGTACCCGGTGGATCGCGCGGACCTGGAGCGGATAGCGGGCGGTGTCGACGAGCAGGACCAGGCCGGACGCCCAGGGGGAGGCGGCGGTGGCACCCGGCTGCTGCTCGTACAGCCGCTGGTAGGTCGCCCAGCGGTGGTGGCCGTCGGCGATCAGGGCCTGCCGGCGGGCGAGGTCCGCCTCGATGGTGGCGAGGTCGGCGGGGGCGGTGACCGCCCACAGGCGGTGGGTGAAACCGTCCTCCGTGGTGGTGGACAGCAGCGGGGTGCCCTCCACCACGCGCTCGATCACCGCGGTGGCGCCGTTCGCCGGGTTCCCGCCACGGTACGACAGCAGCAACGGCTCGAAATTGGCGGCCGCGGCACGCATCAGCGCGGCCCGGTCCTCGACGACCTCGGGGATCACGTCCTCGTGCGGCAGCACCGGGCCGTCCAGGCGCAGCGCGCCGATCAGCCCGCGCTGCAGCACCTCGCCGGAGCGCTGCTCGTACACGTACAGTGCGGGGTCGGGGTCCTGCGCCAGCACGCCCTCGGCGCGCCAGCGGCGCAGGGTGTCGGCGGCCTGGCGGTGCCGGGCGGCCGGGTCCGCGGCGTGCGGGAGGATCAGCCGGACGATGTTGTACGGATCGGCGGTCTCCAGATGGCGCACCCCCTCCGGCCGGACCACCACGTCGTACGGCGGCGAGGTCACGGCGGTGAGGCTGCTGATCCGGTCCGGGGCGTAGCGCAGTCCGCGGAACGGGAGGAGGCGGAGGCCGTCGGTATCGGTCATTGAAGAATGCTATGCCGCGGGGGCGATGAGGGAAGATCGGGGGACAGTCCGGATGTGGCTGGAAATACCGGTAGGTGCGAGGAGCAGGACGGCATGAACGAGCAGGTTCGCAGGCAGCCCGACGGGAGCCGGCGCGCGCTGAGCGCGGCGTACGACACCGCACTGCTGGATCTGGACGGGGTCGTCTACGCCGGTGGGCGGGCCATCGCGCACGCCGTCGCGTCGCTGACCTGCGCCCGGGACGGCGGGATGCACCTGGCGTATGTGACCAACAACGCGGCCCGCACCCCGCAGGCCGTCGCCGACCAGCTGTCCGGATTCGGGCTGCCCACCGGCGCCGCGGACGTGATCACCTCGGCCCAGGCGGTGGCCCGGCTGATCGCCGAGCAGGTACCGGCCGGGGCCCGGGTGCTGGCGATCGGCGGCGAGGGACTTCTGGTCGCGCTGCGCGAGCGCGGTCTTGAGCCGGTGTTCTCCGCGGACGACGACCCGGCGGCCGTGGTGCAGGGCTATGACCCGTCCCTGGACTGGGCACGGCTGGCGGAGGCCGCGTACGCGGTGCAGCGCGGGGTGCCGTGGTTCGCGTCCAACACCGACCTGACGATCCCCAAGGAGCGCGGGATCGCGCCCGGCAACGGGGCGTTGGTGGAGGTCGTCCGGATCGCGGCGGGCGGCACGCCCCAGGTGGCGGGCAAGCCGCAGCCGCCGATGCACCGCGAGACGGTGCTGCGGACCGGTGCCCGGCGGCCGCTGGTGATCGGCGACCGGCTGGACACCGACATCGAGGGCGCCCACAACGGCGCGGTGGACTCCCTGCTGGTGCTCACCGGCGTGACCACCCCCGCCGAACTGCTGGCCGCCCCGCCGGAGCACCGCCCCTCCTACGTGGACGCGGACCTGCGCGGGCTGCTCGCACCGCAGCCGGAGGTGACCGCGGACGGCGGTGGCTTCCGGTGCGGCGGCTGGCGGGCCGAGGCCGCCGGCGAGGTGCTCGCCCTGGCGGGCGAGGGGGAGCCGCTGGACGGGCTGCGGGCGCTGTGCGCGGCGGCCTGGACGCAGGCGGGGGACGGCAGTTGCCGCGCCGACGCGGGGAAGGCGCTGGCCCGCATCGGGATGTGAGGACGGCGCCCCGGGGCCCGGCCCGCGGCGGGGCCCCGGCGCTCGGCGGCCGATGGCTCAGTCCTGCTCGGCCGCCGCGGTGCCCGCCGTCAGCTCGGCGAGCAGGTCCTCCTCACAGGCGCCGCGCCGCCAGTAGCCGGTGAACTTGACCGCCCGGCGGTCGAAGCCGCGCTCGCGGACGAGATGGCGGCGCACCGCCTTGACGGTGCCGGACTCCCCGGCGACCCAGGCGTACGGCGTGCCGGCGGGCAGCGCGGCGACGCGCAGCGCGTCGAGCACCGGCTCGTGGTGCGCCGCGGCGGCCGGGTCCCGGACGAGCCAGGTGACCTCGGCGTCCGCGAAGGTCGGCAGCGGCTGCCGGTCGTCCTCGTGCCCGATCTCGATGAAGACCTTGGCCTGGGTGCCGGGGGAGAGCCAGGAGAGGATGCCGGCGATTGCGGGCAGCGCCGTCTCGTCGCCGGTGATCAGGATCCAGTCGGTGCCGGCCGGCGGCCGGAAGTCGACGCCGCCGTTGTCCTCCACGGCCGGGGCGAGGACGGTCAGCCGGTCGCCGGGCCGGGCGGCGGCGGCCCAGCGCGAGGCCGGCCCGCCCTTCGTCGCAAAGGCCCCGGGTTCCGCGCCGTGCAGCGCGAAGTCCACGTCGAACTCCCCGGAGTCCGGGCGCTGTTCGCGGATGGTGTACGAGCGCATCACCGCGCGCTCGGCCGGATCCTGGGCCCGCCAGGCGGTGTACCAGCCCTCGCCCAGGTCGTCGAGGACCGGCCGGTCCTGGTGGGGCTGCGGGAGGAAGAGCTTGAAGCGCTGGTCACGGCCGCCGGAGGCCAGTTCGTCCAGCCGCTCGCCGCCGAAGGTGACCCGCAGCATGGCGGGGCCGAGCCGTCGGGAGCGGACGACATGCACGTCGAAGAAGCGGAACGGGGCGGTGGCGGGGGCGGCGGTCGTGGTCATGCGGGAACCTCCCGGACGGTGGTGGGGGTGGGGGCGGCCGCGGGGACGCGCGGGTGCGGGCGGGCGGCCCACCGCGGCCGGCGGACGTGCGGTGCGGACGGCCCGGAGCCGGTCCGCGCGGCACGTCGGTGCGTCAGCCGACCTTCTTGGCGCTCTCGACGGCCTTGGCCAGCGTCTCGATGAGCGGTGCGGAGCCCGCGTAGGAGAAGCGCGGCTCGCTCGACCACGGGGTGATCTGGCCGGCCTTGACGGCGGGCAGCTTCGCCCAGGAGGGCTTGGCGGCCAGGTCCTTGGGCTGGAGGGTGGCGGTCCGGTTGTCCAGCAGGAGCACGTCCGCCTTGTACTTGTCGGCGTTCTCCCAGCTCAGGCTCTCGAAGTAGCCGCCCTTGTCCAGGTGGTCGGGGACGATCAGGTCGACGCCGAGGGACTTGTAGTACATCAGGTCGGCGTTGATGCCGGGGTTGGAGGCGTAGAAGAGGCCCGGGCTGCCGGAGCAGGCGAGCACCTTGACCGGGTTCGACCTGGCGGCCTTGCGCAGCTTCTCGGCGGCCTCCTCGAAGCGGGACTTGGCGTCGGTGACCTTCTTTGCCTTGAGGTCGGCGCCGAGCGATCCGGCCAGTTCGGCGTAGCGCTCGATGATTTTGACGAGCGGGACGCGGGAGGAGGTGAGGGCCACGGACTCGGCGAGCTTGGTGATCTTGTCCTTGCTGTCGTCCGGGACGAACCACAGCGCACCCGGCTCGTACATGTTGGTGACCAGCAGATCCGGCCGCAGCCCCGCGAACTTCTCGACGTTGAACTGGTTGTAGGCGTTGCCGAGGATGGTGACCTTGTCGACGTCGAGGTCGCCGGCCTGCGGGTCGGGCTTGCCGTTCTTGAGCTTGGTGGGGCCGAAGACGCCGACGATCTGGTCGTCGATCCCGAAGTCGTGCAGGGCGGCCGCGGTGCCGGTGAAGGCGACGATCCGCTGTGGGGTGCCCTTGAGGGAGACCTTGTGCTTGCGGTCGTCGGTGAAGCTCCACGGGCCGCCCTTGGCGCCGCCGTTGGCGTCCGCCGGTCCCTTCTCGCTGCCGCACGCGGCCAGCAGGGCGCCGATGCCGACGGCGCCGCCCGCGGCAAGGACGCCGCGGCGGGACAGGGATACGCTTCGGGAAGTGCTCATGGTGGCTGCGCTTCTCTCTGGGAGGGCCGGCAAGTCGATGTGAGGGTAGGCTAACCTAACTACCGTGTTGGTCGACAGTCCCCCCGAAGCATCAACGGCCCCGGCCCCCACGGCACCCCGGAGGCGGCACGCCCTGCGCTCCGCGGGACTGCTCGGCTCCGTGGCCGTCCTCGCCGCCGTCCTCGTCCTCGGCATCGCCGTCGGCGCCAAACCGATCCCGCTCGACCAGGTGTGGCACGGGGTGTTCCACTACTCCGGCACCGACACCGACGTGGTCGTCCACGACGTGCGCATCCCCCGCACCCTGCTCGGCCTGATGGCCGGCGCCGCCCTCGGCCTGGCCGGCACCGTCATGCAGGCACTGACCCGAAATCCCCTGGCGGACCCCGGAGTTCTCGGCATCAACGCCGGCGCCTCGGCCGCCGTCGTCTCCGCCATCAGCTTCTTCGGCGTCACCTCCCTGACCGGCTATGTGTGGTTCGCGTTCGCCGGCGCCGCGGTCGTCTCGGTCGCCGTCTACGTCCTCGGCGGCACCCGCAGCGCCACCCCGGTACGGCTCGCGCTGGCCGGCACCGCACTCACCGCCGTCCTCGTCGGCTACATCAACGCGGTCAACCTCATGGACACCGCGGCGCTCGACAAGATGCGCTTCTGGACGGTGGGTTCACTGGCCGCCGCCACCATGCCGACGGTCACCGATGTCGCCCCCTTCCTGGCCGTCGGCGGGGTCCTCGCGCTGCTGCTCGCCCGGCCGCTCAACGCCATCGCGCTCGGCGACGACCAGGCGCGGGCACTGGGCACCCGGCTCACCCGCACCCGGGTCCTGGCCATGGTCGCGGTCACCCTGCTGTGCGGCGGCGCCACCGCCGCCTGCGGCCCGATCGTCTACGTCGGCCTGATGGTTCCGCACGTCGTACGGGCCATCACCGGCCCCGACCTGCGCTGGATCCTGCCGTACTCCGCGGTGCTCTCACCGGTCCTGCTGCTCGGCGCGGACGTCCTCGGCCGGGTGGCGGCCCGCCCCGGCGAACTCCAGGTCGGCATCGTCACCGCGGTCATCGGCGGACCGGTCTTCATCTATCTCGTACGACGGCGGAGGATGGCCCAGCTGTGAGCGTCGCACCCGCGGCCGCCGGGCCGCAGTCGAGTACGAAAGCCGCACCTCTGCGCCGCGGGGGCGGAGAAGCGAGCAAGGAGACGCTGTGAACCCCCAGGCTGTGAAACCCGCGCAGGGCACGAAGCGCGCGGCGGCGCTGCGCATCAAAGGTGGGGCCGACGGCGGGCTCTCGCTGCGCCTGGACGTGCGTGCCGTGGTCGTCGGACTGGTGCTGCTGGTCCTCGCGCTGGCCGCCGGCATCGCGCTGATCGGCTCCGGCGACTACCCGCTGGCGCCGGGCGAGGTGATTGCCACACTGACCGGCGGCGGCGACCCCGGCGCCCAATTCGTCGTGCAGGACCTGCGGCTGCCCCGGGTGCTGGTGGGGCTGCTGGTCGGCGCCGCGTTCGGGATCGCCGGGGCGGTCTTCCAGACCGTCTCCCGCAATCCGCTCGGCAGCCCGGACGTCCTCGGCTTCGCCCAGGGCTCCTCGGTCGGCGCGCTGATCGCCATCGTCTACTTCCAGGCCGGCACCTTCGCGGTCGCCGCCGGAGCGGTCGCCGGCGGCGTGGCCACCGGAGTCGCCATCTTCCTGCTCGCCTGGAAGCGCGGCATCCACGGCTACCGCTTCGTGCTCGTCGGCATCGGGGCGAGCGCCATGCTCTACGCGATGGTCCTCTACCTGATGACCAAGGCCAACATCGTCGAGGCGACCAGGGCCACCACCTGGATGACCGGTTCCCTCAACGGCCGCGACTGGGACCAGGTGGGGCCGCTCGCCGCCGTCTGCGCCGTCCTGATCCCGCTGGTGCTCCTCCACGGGCGGCCGCTGCGGATGCTGGAGATGGGCGACGACGCGGCGTACGCACTGGGCGTACGCGTCGACCGGGTGCGCATCGTGGTGCTGCTGGCCGCGGTCGTGCTGGTCGCCGCGGCCACCGCGGCGGCCGGCCCGATCTCCTTCGTGGCGCTCACCGCGCCCCAGCTCGCCCGGCGCCTGACCTGCTCGCCCGGCCCCAACCTGCTGCCCGCCGCCCTCATGGGTGCCGTCCTGCTGGTCGCCGCCGACTGGGCGTCCCAGCGGCTCTTCGGCGCCGACCAGCTGTCGGTGGGCGTGCTGACCGGCGTCCTCGGCGGCGGATACCTGCTGTGGCTGCTGGCCGTCGAGCGGAAGGCCGGGCGGGTATGAGACCCGGACACCCTGGAGACTCGGGCCACCCGGGCCTCAGCGCCGACAGCAGCGCGACCACGTCCTCACCACCACCCCAGGAGTTTTCGAAGTGAGCCGTCTCACGGCCGAGAACGTCACCCTCGCCTACGACCGGCGGGTCATCGCCGAGAACCTCTCGGTCGCCATCCCCGACCGGTCCTTCACGGTCATCGTCGGCCCGAACGCCTGCGGCAAGTCCACGCTGCTGCGCGCCCTCTCCCGGATGCTCCGGCCGAGCGCCGGATCGGTGCTGCTGGACGGCGCGGCGATCTCGTCCCTCCCGGCCAAGAAGGTCGCCAGGACGCTCGGTCTGCTGCCCCAGTCCTCGGTCGCCCCGGACGGCATCACCGTCGCGGACCTCGTGGCGCGCGGCCGCTACCCGCACCAGGGGCTGCTGCGGCAGTGGTCCGGCGAGGACGAGCGGATCGTGACGGAGTCCATGGCGGCCACCGGCGTCGACGGGCTCGCCGACCGCTACGTCGACGAACTGTCCGGCGGCCAGCGCCAGCGCGTCTGGATCGCCATGGCGCTCGCCCAGCAGACCCCGCTCTTCCTCCTCGACGAGCCCACGACCTACCTGGACATCCAGCACCAGATCGAGGTCCTGGACCTGTGCGCCGAACTGCACGAGGAGCAGGGGCGGACGCTGGTCGCCGTGCTGCACGACCTCAACCACGCCGCCCGTTACGCGACCCACCTCATCGCCATGAAGGACGGCGAGATCGTTGCCCAGGGCCCGCCCGCCGACATCGTCACCGCGGACCTGGTCGCCCGGGTCTTCGGGATCAGCTGCCAGGTCATCGACGACCCGGAGACCGGCACACCACTGGTCGTGCCCGCGGCCCGGCAGCCGCGCGGCGGCCGGGCGGCACGGCAGGCGGCCGGCGAGGCGGTGGGCACCGCTACAGCAGCGTCCTGAGGCGCAGCAGATCGCGCAGCCCGGCCTCCAGCTTGACCCGGCCGCTGCCCCAGGCCCGGGCGAAGTTCAGCTGCCCGTCCACCAGCGCGACCAGATCGTCGCCCGTCATGGACAGCCGGATCTCGGCCCTGTCCGGGGGCGGGCCGGGCGCGCAGGTCACGTCCTGGATGCTGCCCTGGGCCAGCCGGCCCAGGAACGTGACGTCCAGGTCGGTGATGCGGCAGCTGAGCGAACGGTCGAGCGCGGCGGCGCCACGGACCTTGCCGTCAGCCGAGGACAGGTTCTGGGCCAGCCGGTCGAGCGCGGCACGGCACTGGTCGAGGGTTGCCATCCCGATCGACGATACGCCAGGTCGCCGGGCCGCCGGTCCGCCCCGGACACCCGCCCGCCGAGGTAGCGTCGGGGGCATGGAACAGTCCACGCCCGGCCCGGAGCCGGAGCCGGCCGGCGGCACGGAGCAGGCCGGGCCCGCGCGGCCGGCCGGAAGCGCCGGGGAGGCGGCCCCCGAGGAGGCGGCGGCCACCGAGGAGGCCGGGCCCGAGCCGCTCGGCGTCGCCGTCACCCCCACCGGCCAGGCCGCGGTCGACGCCGGACTGCGGCGTCTCGCCGATGCCGACCACCTGCCGGTGGGCGGACACCTGAAGGTGTACGAGGATGTGCACCGCGGGCTCCGCGACGTACTGGCCGGTCTTGACCAGCACCCCGGGCCGCCCGCACCGTCCTCCACGACGCACGACAACAGGAGCTGAACCACAGGTGGCAGGAGTGGCACGACGCCGACTCGACGCGGAGCTGGTGCGCCGCAAGCTGGCCCGCTCGCGCGAGCACGCCAGCCAGCTGATCGCCGCGGGCCGGGTGACCGTCGGCGGTACCACCGCGAGCAAACCGGCCACCCAGGTGGAGACCAGCGCCGCCGTGGTCGTCCGCGCCGACGACAGCGACCCGGACTACGTCTCGCGCGGCGGTCACAAGCTCGCCGGGGCGTTCGCCGCGTTCGTCCCGCACGGCCTGAAGATCGAGGGGCGCCGGGCGCTGGACGCCGGCGCCTCCACCGGCGGCTTCACCGACGTCCTGCTGCGGGCCGGTGCCGGTCATGTCGTCGCCGTCGACGTCGGATACGGCCAGCTCGCCTGGTCGCTGCAGAGCGACGAGCGGGTCACCGTGAAGGACCGCACCAATGTGCGCGAGTTGACGCTCGACCAGATCGACGGGCTGCCCGTCGACCTCGTCGTGGGCGACCTCTCCTTCATCCCGCTGGGGCTCGTGCTGCCCGCGCTGGTCGGCTGCGCGGCGCCGGACGCCGACCTGGTGCTGATGGTCAAGCCGCAGTTCGAGGTCGGCAAGGAGCGGCTGGGCAGCGGCGGGGTCGTACGCAGCGCCGCGCTGCGGGCCGAGGCCGTCACGGCCGTCGCGACCCGGGCGGCGGAACTGGGACTTGGCGTACTTGGAGTAGTTGCGAGCCCGCTGCCTGGACCTTCCGGGAATGTCGAGTACTTTCTGTGGCTGCGCGCCGGGGCGCCTGCACTCGACCCGGCGGATGTCGACCGTGCAGTGGCGGAGGGGCCTCGTTGACCACAACCCAGGCAGTTGAAGGCAGCGCAGCACACGAGAACACCGGAGCCGGGCGGACGGTGTTCCTGCTCGCACACACCGGCCGCCCCGCGGCCGTGCGCAGCGCCGAACTCGTCGTCCAGGGGCTGCTGCGCAGCGGCATCGGGGTGCGGGTGCTGGCCGAGGAGGCCGCGGACCTGCCGCTGCCGCCCTCGGTCGAACGCGTCGAGCTGGAGCAGTGCGCGGCCGAGGGCTGCGAACTGATCGTGGTCCTGGGCGGGGACGGGACCCTGCTGCGCGGCGCGGACTTCGCCCGGACGTCCGGCGTCCCGATGCTCGGCGTCAACCTCGGCCGGGTCGGCTTCCTCGCCGAGGCCGAACGCGATGACCTCGACAAGGTCGTCGACCGGGTCGTCACCCGCGCCTACGAGGTCGAGGAGCGCATGACCCTCGACATCCTCGTCCGCAACAACGGCAACATCGTGCACACCGACTGGGCGCTCAACGAGGCGTCGGTGGAGAAGGCCGCCCGCGAGCGGATGCTGGAGGTCGTGACCGAGGTCGACGGCCGGCCGGTCTCCCGCTTCGGCGGCGACGGCGTGGTCTGCGCGACCCCCACCGGCTCGACCGCCTACGCCTTCTCGGCCGGCGGCCCGGTGGTCTGGCCCGAGGTCGAGGCATTGCTGATGGTCCCCATCAGCGCCCACGCCCTCTTCGCCAAGCCGCTGGTCACCTCGCCGCACTCGGTCCTCGCCGTCGAGGTCCAGCCCAAGACGCCGCACGGCGTGCTGTGGTGCGACGGCCGCCGCACCGTCGAACTCCCCGCCGGCGCCCGCGTCGAGGTCCGCCGCGGCGCCGTGCCGGTCCGCCTGGCCCGGCTGCACCACGCCTCCTTCACCGACCGCCTGGTCGCCAAGTTCGCCCTCCCGGTGGCGGGCTGGCGGGGAGCGCCCCACTAGGGCCGGTCCGACGGGTCATGGCAGGGTCCGCGACCCTGCCCCGTCGGACAGGCCCTGGCGGCCGCTCACGACGGCCCGGCGAGGAGTGCCCTGGCACGGGCCAGGCCCGGATCCCGGTGCGCGGCGAGGTCCTCGTCGGCGAAGACCGGGACCGGTACGGCCGGAGGGATGCCGGCGCCGTCGAAGGTCCGGCCGCCGGCGGTCAGGAACTCCTCGTTGGGCAGACCGAAGTGCCAGCCGTTCGCCAGGCCGCGGTCCAGCACGTCGGAGAAGACGCCCTGGGTGGGCTCGCCGATCCGGGTGGGGGCGGGGGAGCGGCCCATCAGGGACTGGGTGAAGGTCTCGCCCGCACTGATGGTCAGACGGCCGGTGAGCACCGCCACCGGGCCGGTGTAGACCGGCCCGTGGTACGGCCGGACCCGCACCGGCACCGGCGTGGTGAACCGCGCCGGATCCCGCGGGTCGTTGCGCGCCCGCTTGCGGTAGGCGAGATAGCCGCGGTCGGTGAGCCGGGAGGCGATGCGCAGGCCCAGCGGATCGGCGCCGCCGCCGTTCAGCCGGACGTCGACGATCAGGCCGCGCAGCGCCCCCGGCCCCCGGGTACGGCCCTTCGTGAACACCGCGTCCAGGGCCCGGTCGAGCTCGGCGACGTCCCCCGCGTAATCGCCCTTCTTCGTGTACCGGGCGAACTGGGTGACACGGAAGTACCCGATTCGGCCGGGCAGATCGGCATAGGACAGCCTGCCCTGCGCCCACTCGCGCCGGTGGACGCCGGGACCGAGGCCGGCCGCTGTCGCCGCCTCGACCCGGGCGGTGAAGGCCGGTGTGGGCAGGACCGTACCGGGACGTTTCCCCGCGAACCACCGGTCCGGGCCGGCCACGACCCGGGTGTGCGCGTCATGCAGCGGCTCGATCATCGCGCGCAGCACCGCGAAGAGTTCGGCATCCGTGGTCCGGGCCGTGATCCGGGGACGGTAGCGGTCGCGGACCGCCGCCCAGTCGACCTTCTTCGCCCGGAAGAACGGGTAGTTCTCGGCGTACGTCCGCCAGAACACGTCGAAGGCCGCCCGGGGACCGCGCGGCGGGCGCCCGGCGCACCGGGCGGGCAGCGCGGCGATCCGGTGCAGGACCCGCCGCCCCGCGTTGTCCGCACTCGTCCACCGGGCGCGGCCGGCCCCCTCCGGGGTCAGCGTGAGCGGCGCCGAGTCCGGGACCGTGAACCGGCTCCCGCCCCGCCCGTCGGGCCCGCCCGCCCGGGTACCCGTGACGGCCCCCGGCAGACAGCTGACGGCGGTGGTCTCGTACGTCCGCAGGCTGCGGCCCTTGACGGTGACCAGGGTCCCGTAGCCGTCCATCCGCCAGACGCCCTCCAGGGACGCGCGGCCGGCGGACGCCGGCCGGGAAGCGGCGGGGTCCCGTGCGGTGGCCGGGCCGCCGGCGCACGCGGTGGTGGCGGTCAGCGCGGTCACGGCCGTCACGGCGGCGAACAGCGCGAGCGTGCCGCGGGGGCGACGGGGGCGACGGGAGCGGCCGGGGCCGCAGCGGTCGTTCATGGCGTACCTCGTGAGGGTGGTCAGGCCGCGGCCAGGGTGTCCGTGGCACGGCGGCGCAGCGTCAGATGGACCGGCAGACCGGTCGCGAGCAGGGCGAGCAGCAGGGTGCCGCCGGCGATCGCGGCGGCCGTCGTCCAGGGCACGTACGGCAGCGCGGCACCGAACATCCGCCGGAGCACCGGGGCGAGCGTGAGCAGGGCGATGGCCGTGCCGAGGACCAGGGCGGTGCCCGCGACGACGGCCGCCTCCCAGGCCGCCATCGCCCGCACCTGGCGGCGGTACGAACCGATCAGCCGCAGCAGCGCCAGCTCACGGCGGCGCTCGGCGGTGATCACGGCGAGGGTGTTGGCGGCGGCGATGGCGGCGAACCCCGCGTACAGCCCGGTACCGACCTGGTCCAGCCACACCTCGTCGGGCGGACCGGCGGAACCGGTCAGATGCTGCGCGGTGGTGTGCAGCGCGATCTTCGTGGTGCCGAACGCCACCACCAGGACCAGCGGGACCACCGCCGCGGAGAACCGGCGGGACTGCGCCGAGACGTTCCGCATCGCCAGCCCGGCCGCGCCGCCGAACCGGCCGACCAGCCGGGACACCAGCCACGCCGCCGGGCCCACCAGCCGCGGCCCCAGCAGCGCCACCCCGGCACAGAACAGCAGCAGCACCAGGAACGCGCCCTGACCGGCCTTCTCGGCGGGCTGGTCGGCCAGCAGCCGGGAGAGCAGCACCCCGCCCGCCGTCACCAGCAGCCCCAGCGGCAGCCGCAGCGGCCCCAGCTTCCGGCGCCCGGCCGCCGCCTCCGCAAGCGCCCGCGCGGGCCGCAGCCCCGCGAACCGGGCGGCCGCGAGCAGCCCGGCCACCGCCGACGTCACCACCGCCACCGCCAGGCACACCGGCAGCGCCACCCACCTGAACCGGAAGGCCACCCCGCCGGGAATCAGACCGCGGGCCACCATGCCGTCGAACCACCAGCGCGCCAGCACCGCGCCCAGCGCACATCCGGCGAGCGCCGCCGGCACGGCCGCCAGCACCGCCTGCACGGCGACCGCCCGCCGGATCTGCCACGGACGCGCACCGACCGCCCGCAGCATCGCGAATTCGCGGTGCTGCTGGGCGACGGCCGTACCCATCGTCGAGGCGATCACGAAGACCGACAGATAGACCGAGCCGAGGAGCAGGACCAGCGCCATCTCCCCGACGCCGTGGGCCGCCATCGTCCGCCGCGCCGCGACCGGAGCGCCGTCCGCACCGGCCACCGCGAGCATCGTCACCGACGCCCCGACGACCGCGGCGGCGAACAGCGCCGCCACCGCCGTCCCCGCGAACGCCGGCCGGTGACCGCGCAACGCCGCGCGCGCCAATCCGCTGGGCATGAACGCACCTTTCGTTTCGCAACCGTGATCAGGGCGGCCGAGCCGGAACGTGACCGACCCGGCCGCCCCGGACGTGACCTGCGGGGTCGTCCCGGAAGCCCGCGGGGCCGTCGTCCCGGACCCGTGATCAGGGTCGCGGCCCGGCGGCACCGGGCACCATGCGGAAACCCTCCGCTTTCGGGTGGGGTTTTCCGCAGTACCGGGCGGACGGGAGAGGGGAGGCCGTCGCGGGGCGCCCCCAGGACCTCGTAAGGTCGTATCCGTGTTGGAGGAGATGCGGATCCGGTCCCTGGGCGTCATTGACGACGCCGTAGTCGAGCTGTCCCCGGGCTTCACGGCGGTGACCGGCGAGACGGGCGCCGGCAAGACCATGGTCGTCACCAGCCTCGGCCTGCTGCTCGGCGGGCGCGCCGACCCCGCCCTGGTACGCCTCGGCGCCAAGTCGGCCGTCGTCGAGGGCAGGATCACCGTCGGCCCCGAGACCCCGGCCGCGGTACGCGCCGAGGAGGCCGGCGCCGAACTCGACGACGGCGCCCTGCTGATCAGCCGCACCCTCTCCGCCGAGGGTCGCTCCCGGGCCCACGTCGGCGGCCGCTCCGTACCCGTCGGCCTGCTGGGCGAGTTGGCCGACGACCTGGTCGCCGTGCACGGCCAGACCGACCAGCAGGGCCTGCTGCGCCCCGCCCGGCAGCGCCAGGCCCTGGACCGCTACGCCGGCGACGCGGTCGCCGTCCCGCTCGCCAAGTACACCGCCGCGCACCGCCGGCTGCGCGCCGTCACCACCGAACTGGACGAGCTGACCACCCGCGCCCGCGAACGCGCCCAGGAAGCCGATCTGCTGCGCTTCGGCCTCGACGAGATCGCCGCGGTCGAACCCCAGCCCGGCGAGGACACCGAACTCGCCGCCGAGGCCGAGCGGCTCGGCCACGCCGAGGCACTCGCCTCCGCCGCCACCGCCGCGCACGCCGCGCTGGCCGGCAACCCCGAGGACCCCGAAGGCGTCGAGGCCACCACGCTCGTCGCCGGCGCGCACCGCGCCCTCGAAGCCGTACGCAGCCACGACCCGGAGCTCGCCGGCCTCGCCGACCGCCTCGGGGAGCTCGGCATCCTGATGGCCGACGTGGCGGGCGAGCTCGCCGGCTACGCCGACAACCTCGACGCCGACCCGCTGCGGCTCGCCGCGGTCGAGGAGCGCCGCGCCGCCCTCACCCACCTGACCCGCAAATACGGCGAGGACATCGCCGCGGTGCTGACCTGGTCGGAGAAGAGCGCCGCCCGGCTCGCCGAACTCGACGGCGACGACGACCGGATCGGCGAACTCACCACCGAACGCGACGCACTGAGGGCCGAACTGGGCGAACTCGCCCAGACGTTGACCGATGCCCGCACCGCGTCCGCCGAGCGCTTCGCCGACGCCGTGACCGCCGAACTCGCCGAGCTGGCCATGCCGCACGCCCGGGTGACCGTCGAGATCCGGCAGACCGAGGTGCCCGAGGACGCCGACGGCATCGTGGTCGGCGGCCGCACCGTCGCCTACGGGCCGGCCGGCGCCGACGAGGTCGAACTCCTCCTCGCCCCGCACCCCGGCGCCCCGCCCCGGCCGATCGCCAAGGGGGCGTCCGGCGGTGAACTCTCCCGGGTGATGCTCGCCGTCGAGGTGGTCTTCGCCGGCTCCGACCCCGTACCGACCTACCTCTTCGACGAGGTCGACGCGGGCGTCGGCGGCAAGGCGGCCGTCGAGGTCGGCCGGCGGCTGGCCCGGCTCGCCAAATCCGCCCAGGTCGTGGTCGTCACCCACCTCCCGCAGGTCGCCGCCTTCGCCGACCGCCAGCTCCTGGTGGCGAAGACCAACGACGGCTCGGTCACCAGGAGCGGCGTCACGATCCTGGAGGGCGAGGAGCGGGTCCGCGAACTCTCCCGCATGCTCGCCGGCCAGGAAGACTCCGAAACGGCCCGCGCCCACGCCGAGGAACTCCTCGAAACGGCCCGAACGGGTCGCTAGGTGTGCTGCCCCGCCCGGCGGTGATCCCTGAGTCCGGACAGCCCGCCTCCGCCCCCTAGGGTGACCGGAGTTCGAGCCGGCAGGGTGCCGGCCGAGGGGAGTGACATGGTGGCGGCAGGCGGCAAGGTGCTCACACGGATCTCGGCGCTGCTGGGGGCGGCCTGCGCGACCCGGGCCGCCTACGGGGCGCTCAGGAGCCGGCCGCCGGGCGGCGCCGTCCTGTGGGAGCGCAAGAACCACGCCGGCCGCACCGTCCATCTGCACGCCGGGCTCGCCACGGCCACCGGCACCGTCCTCGCCGTGGCCACCGCACCGGGCCTCCCGGCCCGCACCCGGGCGGCATCCGCGCTGGCCGTACTGGCGGCCGGGGCCTGTGGGGCGTACGACGACGTCTTCGGCGCCAGTGACCCCCGCCGCGGATTCCGGGCCCACCTGTCGGCGCTGCGGAACCGTGAGGTCACCAGTGGGGCGGTGAAGCTGTTCGGCATCGGCGCCGCCGGTCTCGCGGCGGGCGCCCTGCTGAAGGAACGCCCGGCCGACAAGCTCCTGGCGGGCGTGGTCATCGCGGGCTCGGCGCACCTGGTGAACCTCCTGGACGTCCGCCCCGGCCGCGCAGCCGGCGCCGTCCTGGCCCTCGGCGCGCCGGGCCTCCTCCGCCGCGGCCCGGCGGGACCGCTGGCCGCCGCACCCATGGGGGCCGTGGCCGTGATCGCCCGCGACGACCTGGCGGAACGCACCATGCTCGGCGACGCCGGCGCCCACGCCCTCGGTGCCGCCCTCGGCCTCGCCATCGCCACCGGCACCACCCGCCCCGGCCTGACCGCCCACGCCGCCGCCCTGGTCGCCGCAACGATCACGGGGGACCGCGTGAGCCGGTGGGCGGGGGCGGGGGCGGGGACTGTGTGAGCCGGTGGGCGGGGGTGGGGGCGCGTGAGCTGGCGGGCGAAAGCTGAGGGGGCCGAGGCTTCCCCCGCCCCCTCCCCCTCTCCCCCTTCGGGGGAGGGGGCGGGGGGTGGGTTCGGGGGTGGGGGGAGCGGACGGCCGTTCGCGGCGCCACAACAGGGGGCGGGCGCGGCGGCAGGGGGCTGGGTGCCGCGGCAGCGGCCGCTGGGCCCAGGGCCGTAGCCCCTCAGGCACGCGGCGCGTAGGGGCCGCAGCTCTTCGGGCAGACGGCGCGTAGGGGCCCGGCCGCGGAGCGAGCGCGTCGTGCGCGCCTCCCGGTGGGGCAGACAGCGCGCTCCGGTGGGCGGCTCACCCGTACGTACCGTCGACCCGCGCGGGCGGATTGTCATCCGTGTGGGTGATCTCAAGCGCGCTGGGGTGAGACTTCCCACCGGAACGGCGGGCGGACGATGCCGAATTGACGCCGCCGGACTGGCATCCTGGGCCCGGTGCACGGTTCCGGGTGCGCTCGCTGCGTCCTGCCGTCGTCCGGTGGGCCGGCCCGCCCGGTGGCGCGCCGCGCAGCGTCCGCACCCAGCGGACCGACCTACCGGTACGGCCCGTTCCGCCTCGACCCAGGAGTCCCGCACACGTGAGTACCCCGACCTCGACGCACGGGCTGTCACCGCTGCGCACGGTCCAGGTGCTGGGGTACGGCGGCGCCGGCAGCGCGGCCCATGTCCGCTCGCTGGCCGAGGGACTGGTGGCGCGCGGCGTCCGGGTCACCGTCTGCGCCACGCCGGAATCCGAGGAGGCGTACGACTTCACCGGCGCCGGTGCGCGGTTCGTCCACGTTCCTCCGCGGATGGACCCGGTGAGCGTGGCGACGCTGCGCAGCGCCTGCTGGGACGCCGATCTGGTCCATGCGCACGGCCTGCGGGCCGGGCTGCGCGCCTCGATGGCGCTGCGCGGACTGCGCGGCCCCAGGGGAGGACGGCGGGTCCCGCTGGTCATCACCTGGCACACGAGTCCGCACACCGAAGGCCCGCGGGCCGGCGTGGTGCACCTGATGGAGCGTCGGGTGGCCCGGGCCGCCGCCGTGGTCCTGGGCGCCTGCTCCGACCTCGTGGACCGGGCACGCGAGCGGGGTGCGCGCGACGCCCGGCTCGCCCCGGTCGCCATTCCGCGGCCCCGCTCCGGCGGGGCACCGGCCGAGCCCGAGGAACGCGACCGGATGCGCCACAAGGAGCGGGCCGAACTGGGCGCGACCGGCCGCCCGTTGCTGCTCGCGGTCGGCCGCCTCGACCCCGGCCAGGGCCACGACCTGCTGCTGGACGCCGCACACGCCTGGTGCGCGCTCGACCCACAGCCGCTGGTCGTCATCGCGGGGGAGGGCGACCAACGGGCCGCGCTGCAGCGCCGGATCGACCAGGAGGAGCTGCCCGTCCAGCTGCTCGGCCGGCGCGACGACGTACCCGAACTCCTCGCCGCCGCCGACCTCGTCGTACTCCCCAGCAGGTGGGAGGCGCGCTCGCTGATCGCGCAGGAGGCGCTGCGCGCCGGGGTGCCGCTGGTCGCCACCGACACCGGCGGCACTCGCGAACTGGTCGGCCCCGCCGCGGAACTGGTCCCTTACGGAGACGCCGCCGCCCTCGCCCGCAGCGTGCTCGCCCTGCTCGCGGACCCCACCCGCCGGGACGCGCTCGCCGAGGCCGGCCGCATCCAGGCGGCAGGCTGGCCGACCGAGAACGACACCGTGACTCAAATCCTCAGCGTCTACGACGAGTTGACGCAACCCTTGCCGTCCCCGCACTAGCCGGGTGACGGGTACGGGCTGCGTGACGGGCACGGGGCTGTATGACGGGCACGGGCGGCGGCCGCAAGGCCCCGGGCCGAGGAGGCGCAGGCGAGGAGACGTACGCGAGGAGACGCAGGCGAGGAGACATACGCGACGAGACGTACGCGACGAGACGTACGCGACGAGACGTACGCGACGAGACGTACGACGGAACGCCGGTCTCACCGGGAAGGCCGGATGCCCCCTGGGTGGGCTACGGCCGGTCGGTGTGGCGTCTGGCGCGCAGGGCCAGGCGCAGGCCCAGTACGGTCTGTGGATCGTCCAGGTCGGTGCCGAGCAGCTGGGCGATGCGGGCCAGCCGGTCGTAGAGGGTCTGGCGGTTGACGTTCAGATCGCGGGCCGTCTCGGCCTTGCGTCCCGCGCTGGCCAGATACGCCTCCAGTGTGGGCAGCAACGGCTGCCGGGCGCCCCGGTCGTGGGCGAGCAGCGGGCCGATGGCACGTTCCACGAAATCGCTGAGCACACCCTGTTCGCCCTGTTCGCGCATCCGCCACAGCAGCAGCTCGATGTCCAGCCGGCGCGCGTCGTACCAGGGCTGTTCCGGCAGGCCCTGGGCGGCCGCCGCGGCCTCCGCGGCGTGGCGCAGGCCGGGGCCGGCCGCCGCCCAGTCGTCTGCGGCCCCGACGACGACCACCGGGCGGTGCGCCGTCGGACGGTCCAGCCCCGCGCGGACCACCCCGGCGCGCAGCGCCTCGGCGACGCGGTCGGCGAGCGCCTCGCGCGGCTGGCCGGCGCGCAGTGCCACGAGCATCGGCACCCGGCCCTCCACGGGGCGAACGCCGAGGAGCACCGGCGCCCCGAGGGCGGCGAGTTCCTCACGCAGTGTCTGGGCGAGCAGCGCCCAGCTGTTGGGGGTGGGGAGGCCGGCCGGTAGCCGCATGACCACCGGAAGGACCGGTTCCGAGCCGGGGCGGAACCCGAGCAGCCGGGCCTGTGCGGGTGCCTCGGCCGCGGAGATCCGGCCCTCCGCCAGATCGGCGAGGAAGTCACCGCGGCCGCGGGCGGCCAGCACTTCCTCCTGGCGGGACTGGAGCATCACGACGGCGAGCAGATCGGCGGCGCGTTCCGCGGCGATCCGGTGCACCGGTGCCACGGGGGCGTTGACGGGCAGCAGCACCAGGCGGGCGCGGACCGCGTCGGGACCGTGCCCGCCACCGGGAACGTCGATCCGGACGCCCGAATCGCGCAGACCCTCCCAGGCCAGCAGCGGATCGGCGTCGGCGGACCCGTCCTCGTCGCCGCCGTCCGGGCCCGCGGCGTACAGCGGGCTGCCGTCGGGGGCCTCCAGGCAGAGCGGGTTGCCGGTGAAGACGGCCAGCAGCCGCAGCACCTCGGGCGCACCGCCGCCGCGCAGCAGGACGTCGGTACACCGGCGCAGGATCTGGTCGGCGCGGCGCAGCAGCGCGTAGTGGCTGTTGATGATCTCCGTATGGATGGCCTCGGTGACCGTGACGTACGGGACCTCGCGGTGCAGCTGGATCAACGGCAGCCCGCAGTCCCGTGCGGCGTCCACCAGCGCCGGGGGCAGCGATTCGAAACGAGAGCCCAGCTCCACGACGAGAGCAGCGATCTCGCGGTCCGCGAGCTTACGGATGAACGCCCGCTGCTCGGACGGCCGGGTGCCCAGTCCGAGACCGGTGGTCAGCAGCAGCTCGCCGCCCTTGAGCAGCGAGGCGATGTGCGGCACCTCGCCCGCGTGCACCCAGCGCACCGCGCGGTCCAGCCGGTCCCCGCCGGCCAGCACCTCCGGCAGCCCGCGCCGCAGCGCGGGCAGCTCAAGTGCCCTGCGTACCGTGATCTCGGCTTCGATTTTTGCTTCCGGCCCCATGCCGACGAACGGTACCCGCAGTCCGCTATCCGGAGCCTCCCCGTCCGGGGGCCGGGCTGGGGCGGGGCCCGCTGGCCGGGCGCACGGCGAGGCCGGTGCCGGGGGCCACGGACGGGGCGCAGGCGACGCGGGTGGCGGGGGCCGCGGACCGGGGGCGGAGCGGTGCTTCCGTACGAGAGCGGTGGTCGGGTCTGGGGGCGGGGATTCTGTCTGAGAGTGGGCGTCGGGTCCGAGGACGGCGGTTCGGCCCGAGAGTGGTGGTCGCGCCCGAGTGCACCGGCCGCACCCGAGAGCGCTGCTCTTGTTCAAGAGCAGCGGCCGCCCGAGAGCGGACGCCAGGTTCGAGAGCGGCGGGCTCGTCCGAGAGCTCCGGCCGCATCCGAGAGCGGTGCTCTGGTGCGAGAGCGGCGGCTCCGTTCGAGAGCGGTGTCGCGCCGCCGCACCGGGAAGCCGGGCTCCGGCTGGAGAGCGGCCCGCCCCCGGTCGCGGCCCCGCTTCCGTCGCCGTACGTCCCAGTCGCGGCTCGTCCCAGTTGCGGCCCGCCCCGGCCACCGCCCGTTCGGCCCACCGCCCACCCCGGTCACCGCCTGTCCCGGCCACCGCCTGTCCCGGACCGCGGCAGGCACCAAGCTCGCCCGGCCCGCGCCTCACACCGGGACGGCTCGCTCACGTCGACTCACGTCGACTCACGTCGACTCACGTCGACTCACGTCGACTCACGTCGACTCACGTCGACTCACGCACCACCAACCGCGCCTCCGTGATCACCGGCGCCAGCCCCGGCGCAGCCGCCACGCCAGCCGTCCCGGACCCGAGATCCGCCTCGCCCCCACGGTCCGTTCCGCCACCGAGACCCGCACTGCTCCCACGACCCGCACCACCCCCAACGTCCGCACCGCCCGCTACATCCGCCCTACCTCCAACATCCACACCGCCCCCAAGCTCAGCCCCGGCACCCTCAAGCTCAGCCCCGGCGCCCGACCCCCGCGCACCCCCCGCCCGCCGCGTGTCCAGCAGCCGCAGCAGCAGCCGGGCCATCAGGCGGCCCATCTCCTCCACGTCCTGCCGCACCGTGGTCAGCGGTGGGTCCGCCCAGGCGGCCGGTTCCAGGTCGTCGTAGCCGACCACCGCCACATCGTCCGGGACCCGCCGCCCCCGCGCCCGTAGGGTCCGCAAGGCGCCGTTCGCCATCAGGTCGGAGCACGCGAAGACGGCGTCCAGGTCCGGCGCGGCGTCCAGGAGCGTGGCCATGGCACGCTCGCCGCCCTCCGCCGTGAAGCCGCCGTCCGCGATCAACCGCGGATCGGGCTCGCTCGTGCCCAGTGCCTCCCGATAGCCGTCGAGCCGGTCCAGCGCCGACGTCTGGTCGAGCGGACCGGTGATCACCGCGATCCGCCGGCGGCCGCGGTCGAGGAGATGGCGTACGGCCTGACGGGCGCCGTCGCGGTTGTCCGTGTCGACGTACAGCGGTCGCGGCGCGCGGTCGGCGCCCGCCCAGCCGGGCCGGCCGCCGTACACGGTGGGCAGCCCGGCGCGCTCGGCCATGGCCGGCAGCGGGTCGTCGCGGTGCAGCGAGAACATCAGCGCGCCGTCGACATGGCCACCCGCCAGATAGCGGCCGATGCGGTCGTAGTCGGCGCGGTGCTCGACGAACATCAGCAGGAGCTGGGTGTCGGCGGCGGCCAGTTCCCGGCTGATGCCCCGTAGTTGACGGCCGAAGAAGGGATCGGTGAAGACTCGGGCCTCCGGTTCCGCGATGACCACGGCGACCGCTCCGGTGCGGCGGGTGACCAGGGTGCGGGCCGCACTGTTCGGTACGTAACCCAGCTCGTGCACCGCCCGGCGGACCCGTTCCTGGACCGCTTCCCGTACGCCCGCACCGCCGTTGACCACGCGGGACACCGTGGCACGGGAGACGCCGGCATGCGCCGCGACCGCCTCCAGCGTGGGTCGCCCACCGTTCGGCTCAGGCACGTTCCAACTCCTTTTTCGACGAGGTGACTTGACGGTGTGCCGTCGAGTCGGCAGGGTGCACTGAGGACGTCATGAGAGCGCTCTCAAGCGCGATGTCCTCACGGATACCCCCCAGAACTCCTCACTACCCCCCACCGTTTCCGAGGAGAGAATGTCATGAGCATGAGGAAAAGAGCGGTGCTCTTCATCATGAGCACCGCACTCGTCAGCACCTGCTCCCTCGCCGTCGCCCTCCCCAGCGCCTCCGCCGGGGAAGCGGCACCCACGACCGGCACCGCGCACGCGACGAACACCGGCCGCACGACGAGCACCACGCTCACCTCGAACGCCGGCCGCACGGCGACCACCGCCCGTACCGCGAACGCCGCGACCGCCTTCCAGGAAGTGTGGCGTACGGACTTCAACGGCGCTGCCGGATCACGCCCGAGCGGCGACGACTGGATCATCGACACCGGTACCGGCTACCCCGGCGGCCCCGGCAACTGGGGCACCGGCGAACGCGAGACGTACACGGACAAACCCGAAAACCTCCAGCTCGACGGCGCCGGCCACCTCAAAATCACCGCACTCAAGGACGGCGCCACCTGGACCTCGGCCCGCATCGAGACCCGGCGCACCGACTTCGCCGCACCGGCCGGCGGCAAGCTCCGCATCGAGGCGAGCATCCGGATGCCTGACGTCACCGGTGACGCCGCGCTCGGCTACTGGCCCGCCTTCTGGACGCTGGGCGCCGACTACCGAGGCAACTACCAGAACTGGCCCGGCATCGGCGAGTTCGACCTCATGGAGAACGTCAACGGCATCAACAAGGTCTGGGGCACACTGCACTGCGGCGTCAACCCCGGCGGGCCGTGCAACGAGACGCAGGGCAGGGGCAGTTCCCGCGAGTGTCCCGGCAGCGCCTGCCAGGCCGGCTTCCACACGTACGCACTGGAGTTGGACCGCACCAACGGCGCCGCGGAGTCGCTGAACTGGTATGTCGACGGGCAGAAGTTCCACACCGTGACGTCGGCCGAAATGGACGCCGACACCTGGGCCAAGGCCACCCACCACGGCCATTTCCTGCTGCTGAACCTCGCGATGGGCGGGGCGTTCCCGGACGGCGTCGCGGGCCGGGCGACCCCCACCGACGCCACCCGCCCCGGCGGCTCACTCCTCGTGGACCACATCGCGGTCTCCGTACAGCAGTCCGCAGCAGCCTCCGCCCCCCGTACGGCCCGCAAGCCCGCCCCGCCCGCTGGCACCGACCGGCACCCCTCCGCCCCGCAAGGAGCCACCCCCCAAGGAGCCACCCCGTGATCACTCGACGTACCCTGCTCGGCGGCCTCGCCGCCGGCGCCGCCACGGCCTCGGGCCTCACCCTGGCCGGCCGCGCCCTCGGGTCCCCTCTGGAGGCTCGTACGACCGCGGGGCAAAAACGGGCGGCGGGGGCGGTCCCCCTGCGTATCCTCAACAACTCCGGGGCGTACCGGAATTCCTCGGTGTGGGTGTACATCGTCGGGAATGACGGGGCGCAGCAGGTGTGGGTCGGGCCGGACGGAGTGCTCAAGCCCGTGGCGCTCGGGGACAACGGGCCGGACGGGTACACCGATTACGCCATCCCGCTCGCCGCGAGCGGGACCACCACCGTCCAACTGCCCCAGATGTCCGGCCGGATCTACGTCGCGCTGGGCAGCAAGCTCAAGTTCAAGGCAGTCAAGGACGGCAACGGCAAACCCGCGCTCGCCTATCCGGCGGGCTGGGTCTCCGGTGACCCCAACTACGACGTCCTCCACGACTGCGCCGAGTTCACCCACAACTCAAGCGGGCTGTACTGCAACACCACCATGGTCGACATGTTCAGCGTGCCGCTCGCCATCAAGCTCTCCGGCGCCAAGGAGCAGACCACCGGCACGCTCAAGGACGGCGCCCGCGACCGGATCTTCGCCGACGTCAAGGCCGCCGAGGGATTCGACCGGCTGGTCATCGGCGACAAGCGGGTGATCGCCCCCGGGCACGGCCTCGACAGCGGACTGTTCGCCAAGGACTACCTCGCCCCCGCCATCGACGAGGCCTGGTCCGCCTACGCGAGCAAGGACCTGACCGTCACCACCAACGCCGGCAGCTTCACCGGCCGGGTCGGCGGAGGCAAGCTCGTCTTCCAGGGGCCGGGCACGGTCTCCTTCGACAAGCCGTCCACCCGCGACGTCCTCTTCTGCGACGGCACCCTGGCCGCCCCCAACGACGGCACCCTCGGCCCGGTGGCCGCCGTCCTGGGCGCGGCCCTCAACCGCTCCACCCTGGTCTCGCAGGCCCACCAGCCCACCACCGACCCCGCCGCCTTCTACCGGCAGCGGCTGACCAACCACTACGCCAAGGCCATGCACGCCGCCACCCAGGACGGCCGGGCCTACGGCTTCGCCTTCGACGACGTCGCCGGCTTCGCCTCGTACATCGAGGACAGCGCCCCGAAGGAGATCACCCTCACCCTGACCCCCTTCTGACGCACCGGACCGCCCGGTCTTGCGCCCCACACGCCCACGCGCCGCGGCCGCCCCCGGAACACTCCCGGGGACGGCCGCGGTGTACACCATCGGCGGGCTCAGCCGCCGTACGCCCCGCTCGCCGTCAGGCGCAGGGCGGTGTCGATCAGCGGAACGTGGCTGAACGCCTGCGGGAAGTTGCCCACCTGGCGTTTGCCCTTGGGGTCCCACTCCTCCGCGAGCAGCCCGAGGTCGTTGCGGAGCGAGAGCAGCTTCTCGAAGAGCTGGCGGGCCTCGTCGACCCGGCCGATCATCGCCAGGTCGTCCGCGAGCCAGAACGAGCAGGCCAGGAAGGCACCCTCCTCGCCCTCCAGACCGTCCACGCCCAGCTCGCCCTGGCCGGCCGTCGGGTACCGCAGCACGAAGCCGTCCTCGGTGGTCAGCTCCCGCTGGATCGCCTCGATCGTGCCGATGACCCGCTTGTCGTCCGGCGGCAGGAACCCGACCTGCGGGATCAGCAGGAGCGAGGCGTCCAGCTCCTGCGAACCGTAGGACTGGGTGAAGGTGTTGCGCTCCTTGTCGTAACCCTTCTCGCAGACGTCCCGGTGGATCGTCTCGCGCAGGTCCTTCCAGCGCTCCAGCGGGCCGTCGACGTCCCCGGACTCGATCAGCTTGACCGTGCGGTCCACCGCGACCCAGGTCATCACCTTGGAGTGGACGAAGTGCCGGCGCGGACCGCGGACCTCCCAGATGCCCTCGTCCGGCTCGTCCCAGTGCTTCTCCACCCACTGGATCAGCTTGATCTGCAGCAGCGAGGCGTAGTCGTTGCGGGCCAGGCCGGTCATGTGCGCCAGGTGCAGGGCCTCGGTGACCTCGCCGTACACGTCGAGCTGCAGCTGGCCCGCGGCGCCGTTGCCGACCCGCACCGGACGTGAATTCTCGTACCCGGGAAGCCAGTTGAGCTCGTTCTCGCCGAGCTCGCGCTCACCGGCGATGCCGTACATGATCTGCAGGTTGTCCGGGTCGCCGGCCACCGCCCGCAGCAGCCACTCCCGCCAGGCCCGGGCCTCTTCGCGGTAGCCGGTGCGCAGCAGCGAGGACAGGGTGATCGCGGCGTCCCGGAGCCAGGTGAAGCGGTAGTCCCAGTTGCGGACGCCGCCGATGCACTCGGGCAGGGAGGTGGTCGGCGCGGCGACGATCCCGCCGGTCGGCGCGTACGTCAGCGCCTTCAGCGTGATCAGCGAGCGGACCACGGCGTCGCGGTACGGGCCGTGGTACGTGCAGTGCTCGACCCACTCGCGCCAGAACTCCTCGGTGGCCTCCAGCGACCCCTCCGGGTCCGCCACGGCCGGCGGCTGGTGGTGCGAGGGCTGCCAGCTGATCGTGAACGCGATCCGCTCGCCCGGCGAGACGGTGAAGTTGGAGAAGGTCGTCAGGTCCTTCCCGTACGTCTCGACCTCGGTGTCCAGCCATACGGAGTCCGGGCCGGCGACCGCCACGGTCCGCTCGTCGATCTTGTGCACCCACGGCACGACCCAGCCGTACGCGAACCGCATCCGCAGCTCCGAACGCATCGGGACGCGGCCGCTGACGCCCTCCACGATGCGGATCACCTGCGGCGCGCCGTCCCGCGGAGGCATGAAGTCGATCACCCGGACGGTACCGCGCGGGGTGTCCCACTCGGATTCCAGCACGAGTGAATCGCCCCGGTAGCGGCGGCGGTCGGCGGGCTGCGGCCCGTCCTCGGAACCGGTCACCGGCCCCATCCGCCAGTAGCCGTTCTCCTCCGTGCCCAGCAGCCCTGCGAAGACCGCCGGCGAGTCGAAGCGGGGCAGGCACAGCCAGTCGACCGTGCCGTCCCTGCACACTAGAGCGGCGGTCTGCATATCGCCGATAAGTGCGTAGTCCTCGATGCGCCCGGCCACGTGCATCTCCCGTCGAACTGGAGTCACGCCCCCCATGGGACGTTGTGATCTGTCCGTCCTGCCCATGAAACGTCGCCGAGCAGCTGGACCGGAAATCGGGCTGGGGGTCCCATCCAGCGGTAGCTGGGGGAGGGAGTGCCTTCCCGGACGGCTCGTTGCGAGTGTCCGAGCAGGATACGACGCAGGCGGGTGATCCGCGCGACGCTCGCGACGAGTGAAGTGCTCCGAACGGGTGGCCTCCGTCACGTGACAGCGTCAACCCCTCCCCGTCACGCATCGTGACGGGGAGGGGTCGCACGAGGTTCCGGTGCGTGGCCGGGCGCGACCATGCCCGGGCGCTGATAGCCTGGTACCCCGTGGACCGGTGGGCCCCGGCAACATGTCACGGCACCCCCGACCGCAGCGACGGCACCCCTCACAGACGCGGGACGGCGCCGCTTCGCACCTCTCCACCTCGCGACCACGGGAGCTCCCTCTTGGCCATGCCAGCCAAATCCACGACGACCAAGCACCTCTTCGTCACCGGGGGCGTCGCCTCCTCGCTCGGCAAGGGGCTCACGGCCTCCAGCCTGGGTGCTCTCCTCAAGGCGCGCGGCCTGCGGGTCACGATGCAGAAGCTCGACCCGTACCTGAACGTCGACCCCGGAACGATGAACCCGTTCCAGCACGGCGAGGTCTTCGTCACCAACGACGGCGCCGAGACCGACCTGGACATCGGCCACTACGAGCGGTTCCTCGACGTCGACCTCGACGGTTCGGCGAACGTGACCACCGGCCAGGTCTACAACACCGTGATCGCCAAGGAGCGCCGAGGTGAGTACCTCGGCGACACCGTGCAGGTCATCCCGCACATCACCAACGAGATCAAGCACCGCATCCGGCGGATGGCGACCGAGGACGTCGACGTCGTGATCACCGAGGTCGGCGGCACCGTCGGCGACATCGAGTCGCTGCCGTTCCTGGAGACCGTCCGCCAGGTCCGCCACGAGGTCGGCCGGGACAACGTCTTCGTCGTGCACATCTCGCTGCTGCCGTACATCGGCCCGTCCGGTGAGCTCAAGACCAAGCCGACCCAGCACTCGGTCGCGGCGCTGCGCAACATCGGTATCCAGCCCGACGCGATCGTGCTGCGCGCCGACCGCGAGGTGCCCACCGCCATCAAGCGCAAGATCTCGCTGATGTGCGACGTCGACGAGGCCGCGGTGGTCGCCGCGATCGACGCCCCGTCGATCTACGACATCCCCAAGGTGCTGCACGCCGAGGGCCTGGACGCCTACGTCGTGCGCAAGCTCGACCTGCCGTTCCGCGACGTGGACTGGACCCAGTGGGCCGATCTGCTGGAGCGCGTCCACAACCCCGACCACGAGGTCAAGGTCGCACTGGTCGGCAAGTACATCGACCTGCCGGACGCCTACCTCTCGGTCACCGAGGCGCTGCGGGCCGGCGGCTTCGCCAACAAGGCCCGCGTCAAG
Source organism: Streptomyces sp. NPDC048197 (assembly GCF_043202395.1). NCBI lineage: Bacteria > Bacillati > Actinomycetota > Actinomycetes > Kitasatosporales > Streptomycetaceae > Streptomyces > Streptomyces sp. NPDC048197. Next base: position 63,315 of record NZ_JBIDAJ010000028.1, on the reverse strand, counting down.
ATCAAGTGGGTCACCTCGGACGACTGCAGGACCCCGGCCGGTGCCGCGGCGCAGCTCTCCGACTGCGACGCGATCTGCATCCCCGGCGGCTTCGGCGACCGCGGTGTGGACGGCAAGGTCGGCGCGATCACCTACGCCCGCGAGAACAAGCTGCCGCTGCTCGGCCTGTGCCTGGGCCTGCAGTGCGTGGTCATCGAGGCGGCCCGCAACCTCGCCGGTATCGAGGGCGCCAACTCCACCGAGTTCGACCCGGCGACCGCCCACCCGGTCATCTCCACCATGGCCGAGCAGCTGGACATCGTCGCAGGTGAGGGCGACATGGGCGGTACGATGCGGCTGGGCATGTACCCGGCCAAGCTCGCCGAGGGCTCCATCGTCCGCGAGGTCTACGGCGACCAGGGGTACGTCGAGGAGCGCCACCGCCACCGCTACGAGGTCAACAACGCCTACCGCGGTGAGCTGGAGAAGAAGGCCGGGCTGCAGTTCTCCGGCACCTCCCCGGACAACAAGCTCGTCGAGTACGTCGAGTACCCGCGCGAGACCCACCCCTACCTCGTCGCCACCCAGGCGCACCCGGAGCTCCGCTCCCGCCCGACCCGCCCGCACCCGCTCTTCGCCGGGCTGGTGAAGGCCGCGGTCGCGCGCAAGACGGGCGCCGCGAAGTAGCACCCACCGGGCCGGTTACGGTTGCCGGGGCACGGCCTCTTCGGCGAGGTCGTGCCCCGGTTTCCGCGTTGTTAGAGGGCTCACACAGGAGGACGCGCCATGGCGATCAAGGACACCCCGGAGGAGTGGACGGTCACCGCCTCCACCACGCCGTTCACCGGGAACAAGACCAGCGTCCGCACCGACGAGGTCGTGATGCCGGACGGCGCCAAGGTCACCCGCGACTACCAGGTGCACCCCGGCTCGGTGGCCGTCCTCGCCCTCGACGACGAGGGCCGGGTGCTGGTGCTGAAGCAGTACCGCCACCCCGTGCGCATGAAGCTGTGGGAGATCCCCGCCGGGCTGCTCGACGTCCCCGGGGAGAACCCGCTGCGCGCCGCCCAGCGCGAGCTGTACGAGGAGGCGCACGTCAAGGCCGAGGACTGGCGGGTGCTGACCGACGTCTACACCACGCCCGGCGGCTGCGACGAGGCCGTGCGGATCTTCCTCGCCCGGGACCTGTCCGAGGCCGAGGGCGAGCGCTTCGAGGTCGCCGAGGAGGAGGCCGACATGGAGCTGGCGCGGGTACCGCAGGAGGAGCTGGTGCGCGGCGTGCTCGCCGGTGAGCTGCACAACAACTGCCTGGTCGTGGGCGTGCTGGCCCTCACCGCGGCGCAGCGCGGCACGGGCCTGGACGCGCTGCGGCCGGCCGATGCGCCCTGGCCGGCCCGCCCGTTCGAGGCCTGACCGCCCCCTGCCGCGGTCCGCGGGCGGCCGGCCCCGATCCGGTCGGGTGACCCAACCGCCCTGCTCCGCACGGCACGTGACGCCCCGTGAACTACGCTCGTAAGGGTTCCCGCCCGCGCCTGCGGCGGGTTCGTACGCGCAGGTGGACGGGAGCGTGACCGGTGACGGACCAGGCGGTGGGCACGGGGCGGCTCGCGCCTCAGACGGCGACGGCCCCCGCCGCCGCGGGCCGCACCCCCGCGGCCGGCTTCGCCGGGCGCCGCCGCGAGCTCAAGGCGCTGCACGCCGACATCGCCCGGGCCGGCCTGGACACCCTCTCGGGGCGCAAGGGCGCCCGCAGCCGGGTCCTGCTGATCGCCGGCCGCCCCGGCTCGGGACGCACCGCACTCGCCGAGCAGCTGCTCGGCGAGCTGGCCGGCGAGCACCCCGACGGGGTGCTGCGCGCCGCGCTGACCGGACCGGGCGGGGAGGTCGCCGACACCGGAAGCACCGCGCGTGAGCTGCTGACCGCGCTCGGTGCGGACGCCCCGCCGGGCGCCGACGGGGACGAACTGGCCGAGCGGCTGCGCGGGGCGCTCGCCGGCCGCCGCGCACTGCTCTTCCTCGACGACGCACCGGGCGCCGACGCCGTCGAACCGCTGCTCCCGGACGCCCCGGACTGCCTGGTCGTGGTCGTCTCCCAGGGGCCGCTGACCGGCATCACCGACGTCCGCCCGTGCACCCTGGGCGGGCTGGACGGCGCGGCCTGCGTGGAGATCCTGGAGCGCTACGCCGGGCCGACCCGGATCACCGTCGACCCGCGGACCGCCGACAGCGTCGCCGAGGAGTGCGGCGGCCAGCCCGCCGCGCTGATCCTGGCCGGCGCCTGGCTCGCCGCCCGCCCCAAATCGTCGGTGGCCGATCTCCACCAGGCGCTGCGGGCGGTCCCGGTGCCGCCGGACCTGCCCAGCGGCGCCCGCCCCCTCTTCCGGGCCTTCCGGCTCTCCTACGAGGCGCTGCCGGCGACCGCCGCCCGGATACTGCGGCTGCTCACCCTCGCCCCGGCCGGCCTCGTGGACGCGCACACCGCCTCCGCGCTGGCCGGCTGCTCGATGCCGACGGCCGCCGCCGCACTCGCCGACTTCGCCGTGCTCGGCCTGCTGCGGCCGGTCCCGGCGGACCCCGACGCCCCGCCCGCCGGCACCGGAACCGCGGACGCCGCGCGGCACCCGCAGTACCGCGTCCCCGGCTGCCTCGACCCGCTGCTGCGCGAGCAGCTCGAGGAGGCCGAGCGGCCGGCCGAGCTCCAGCTGGCCCGCGCCCGGGTGCTGGAGCGGACCGTGCGGCTGCTCCAGTCGTGTCGGGCGATGACCGAACCGGCCGGATCCACCGCCCGGCAGAAGGCCGCCGGACTGCCCCGGTCGCTGCGCTTCAGCTCCCGGGGCACCGCGGCGCACTGGCTGCGCAGCCGCCGCCCGGCGCTGCTCGCCGCCGCCCGCGCGGCCGCCGCGGACGGTCAACTCGACACCCTGGACCGGCGGTTGATGGCCGCGCTGACCCGTACCCTGCTCGCGCACCAGGGCGCCGAGGCGGCCGCGCCGGACCTCTATACGGTGCACGGCCTCGTGCTGCGGGCGGCCGAGCGGCGCGGGCTGGCGCGCGAGCGGGCCGCCGCGCTGTTGAACCTCGCGGACCTGGACAGCGGTGCGGGGCGGACGGCCCAGGCGCTCGGCCGTTACCGGGGTGCGCTGGAGGCGGCACGGTCGGTGGCGGACCCGGTGGCCACCGTCCGGGCCATGGAGTCACTGGGCGGTACGTATGCCGAGCTGGGGGACGGGGTGCGGGCCGCCGACTGGTACGGGCGGGCGCTGGAGCTGCGGCTGGCGCGCGGCGAGGCGGCGGACGCGGCGCGGGTGCACGGGCGGATCGGCGGGGCGCTGATGGCGTGCGGGCGGTGGGGGGAGGCGCTCAAGCAGTGGCGGGCGGCCGCCCGGACGTACCGCAGGCTGGGCGATCTCGCCGGCCAGGCGCGGGCGACCGGGGAGGCGGCGCGGGTCCAGGAGTACGCCGGACGCCCCGAGGAGGCGCTGCGGACCTGTCTGGAGGCCCTGGATCTGGTCCGCAAAACGGACGACACACGGCTCCAGGCGGCCCTCCAGCTGCGGATCGCGGACACCCTCGAACGGCTCGGGGACCCAAGCGCGGCAGGGCTCCACCGCGCCGCGGGGGAACGACTCCTGGAAGATCACCCGGAGTGACCTACGAAATCGGTGGTACCTCTCTCAAGATTTAATGCTTTGCAAGGCTAGACAACAGGAGCTCCTTCAATAGACTGGCTGGGCCGCGTACGGCGCGGTCAGTTCCGTCATGCATCGCATGAGGGGATAATTCCTCCTGCACCCTCTCTTTCAAGGACCGTGATCGACGTGAAGGTCGGCATCCCCCGCGAGGTCAAGAACAACGAGTTCCGCGTGGCCATCACGCCCGCCGGAGTCAACGAACTCGTCCGCCACGGCCACCAGGTCTTCATCGAGAAGGACGCCGGCCTCGGCTCCTCCATCACCAATGAGGAGTACGTCTCCGCCGGTGCCACCATCCTGGACACCGCTGACGAGGTCTGGGGCACCGCTGACCTGCTGCTGAAGGTCAAGGAGCCGATCGCGGAGGAGTACCACCGCCTCCGTAAGGACCAGACCCTCTTCACCTACCTGCACCTGGCCGCCTCCCGTGAGTGCACGGACGCCCTCCTGGAGTCCGGCACCACCGCGATCGCCTACGAGACCGTCGAGACGGCCGGCCGCCAGCTGCCGCTGCTCGCCCCGATGTCCGAGGTCGCGGGCCGGATCGCCCCGCAGGTCGGCGCCTACCACCTGATGCGCCAGGCCGGCGGCCGCGGTGTGCTGCCCGGCGGTGTCCCCGGTGTCGCCGCGGGCAAGGCCGTCGTCATCGGCGGTGGCGTCTCCGGCTGGAACGCGGTGCAGATCGCCGTGGGCCTCGGCTTCCACGTCACCCTGCTCGACAAGGACATCAACAAGCTCCGCGAGGCCGACAAGATCTTCGGCACCAAGGTGCAGACGATCGTCTCCAACGCCTACGAGCTGGAGAAGGCCGTCGTTGAGGCCGACCTCGTCGTCGGTGCGGTCCTGATCCCGGGCGCCAAGGCCCCCAAGCTCGTCACCAACGAGCTCGTCGCCAAGATGAAGCCGGGCAGTGTCCTTGTCGACATCGCGATCGACCAGGGCGGCTGCTTCGAGGACTCCCGTCCCACCACGCACGCCGAGCCGACCTTCGAGGTGCACAACTCGGTCTTCTACTGCGTCGCCAACATGCCGGGCGCGGTGCCGAACACCTCCACCTACGCGCTCACCAACGCCACGCTGCCCTACATCGTGGAGCTGGCGAACCGCGGCTGGGTCGAGGCGCTGCGCCGTGACCCGGCGCTGGCCAAGGGCCTGAACACCCACGACGGCAAGGTCGTTTACGGCCCGGTCGCCGAGGCCCACGGTCTTGAGTGCACCGAACTCCGCACCCTCCTGGGCTGAGACGTCAACGAAGCGCGTCAACGCTGAGCATCCGGCCGGGCCTTGTCGACAGGGCCCGGCCGGTGGCGTGTGTGACGCAGGGTGCACGCCGTTCCGGAACGTCGTCTCTCAACTCGCCGTGAACGTAACCCTTTAACCGATTCGCGCACCCCCGAAACATCGGTCCGATCCCGCTTGCGCCCTTGACATCGGGGGGTCCGGTTACCGACACATCGTGCCGGGTCCGGTGGATTGTGTTGCTGCGGACGCCCGACACGCCATAGAGTCGCCAACCGTCGGCATGGTGCCACGCTGACCTATCGATAAAGTTTCCTGGTCACGTCCAAGGAGGTAAGACGACTTGTGAATGAGTCGACATTTACTCCCGGGGGTGGTCAACCAGGAGCGGTTGCACGGGGCCAGGGTCCCTCGGGGTTCGAGGCTGTCGGCTCCGTCGCGATCCACACCTTCGCGGCCCATCAGAGCATTTCCACGACAGCCCACCAGAGCATGGACGGCCATCACGTGAACGCCATGGCCGGCGACCGGGGCAGTGGAGAACCCGCCCGTTTCGCCGACTACGACGACCTGCCCGAGGGGCACTTCTACGATCCGGACGCGGAGTACGAGCCGGACCCCGAATACGCCGCGACGCTCGCGCCGGACGCCGCGCGCCAGCGCCGCGAACGCGTCGGCCCGACCGGACGCCCGCTCCCTTACTTCCCCATCCCGGGACCACTGTCGGACCACGGCCCGGCCAAGATCATCGCGATGTGCAACCAGAAGGGCGGGGTCGGCAAGACCACCTCGACCATCAACCTGGGCGCCGCACTCGCCGAATACGGACGACGGGTGCTGCTCGTCGACTTCGACCCGCAGGGCGCCCTGTCGGTCGGCCTCGGCGTCAACCCGATGGAACTCGACCTGACGGTCTACAACCTGCTCATGGAGCGGGGCATGTCGGCCGACGAGGTCCTGCTGAAGACCGCGGTCCCCAACATGGACCTGCTGCCCAGCAATATCGATTTGTCAGCGGCAGAGGTGCAGTTGGTCAGCGAGGTCGCCCGCGAGTCGACCCTGCAGCGCGCCCTGAAACCGCTGCTGGCCGACTACGACTACATCGTCATCGACTGCCAGCCCTCGCTCGGCCTGCTCACCGTCAACGCCCTGACGGCGGCTCACAAGGTCATCGTGCCGCTGGAGTGCGAGTTCTTCGCGCTGCGCGGTGTCGCGCTGCTCACCGAGACCATCGAGAAGGTCCAGGAGCGGCTCAACCCCGAGCTGGAGCTCGACGGCATCCTCGCGACGATGTACGACTCCCGCACCGTGCACAGCCGCGAGGTCCTCGCGCGCGTCGTCGAGGCCTTCGACGACCACGTCTACCACACCGTCATCGGCCGTACGGTCCGCTTCCCCGAGACCACCGTCGCGGGCGAGCCGATCACCACGTACGCCTCCAACTCCGTCGGTGCCGCCGCCTATCGCCAGCTCGCCAGGGAGGTGCTCGCCCGGTGTCACGCCGAGTGAGTCTGCCGGGAGCCGACGAACTGTTCCGCACCACTGGGGGAGTGGCGCTGCAGCCCTCCACCCCCCGTCGTACGCCGGGGGGTTCGGCGGCCGCGGCCAACGGCGAGGCACCCCGGGTGCCCGCGCCGGCCGGCGAGCCCGACCCGGCCGCGGAGGGCCCGGAGGCGGCTCCCGCACGCCGGCGATGCACGGAGAACGACGGTACGGACGCACCGGCCACGGCCGGTGACGGCGGACCGGCCACCCCGCCCCCGGTGCCCCCGGTCGCCCCCGCGGCCGAGCACGGCGGGCGCGAGGCGGACGGCGCCGGCGGCGCGTCCCACCGCACCCGCGCCTCCCGGCAGGGCGCTCCGGAGGCCGGCGCGGCCGCCACCGCACCGGCCACCGGCCGCCGCCGCGGCACCCGGGGCGCCAACCGCCGCCCCAGCGGCCGGGAACGGCACGACGAGAAGATCACCGTCTATGTCTCCGCCGAGGAGCTCATGGACCTCGAACACGCGCGGCTGGTGCTGCGCGGCGAGCACGGCCTCGCCGTCGACCGCGGCCGGATCGTCCGCGAGGCGGTCGCCGTGGTCCTCGCCGACCTGGAGTCGCGCGGCGACGCCAGCATCCTGGTGCGGCGCCTGCGCGGCCGCTGAGCACCACCGGCCCCGCCGCGCGGCGCGTCCGCCGCGGTGCTGAAACGTCACATCGGGCGGCGCGGGATAGCCTGCCACCGCGATGCCGAACCATGACGAAACCCCTGCCCCCCGCGCCCGCCGACGACTCGGGCGCGGGCCGGGCGGGGAGCAGGAGGCGCCTGCGCTGCAGGTGCCCGCGGTGCAGGTGCCCGCGGTGCAGGTGCCCGCGGTGCAGGTGCCCGCGGTGCCGGGGGAGTCTCCGGTGGGGTCTCCTGAGCAGCTTGTTGCCGACGGCCATGCTGGGACCGACGCGGGGCCGACGACCGGCGACCGGGCCGGGCTTCCCCACGGGACCGGTGACGGGACCGCTGACGGGGCTCCCGTAGAGGTGGCCGATGAGACACCCGCGGGCCGGACGTTCGTAGAGGCCGGGGGTGGGGCCGGGGTCGCCACCGGAGCTGGAGCCGGGGCCTCGTGCCAGGTCGATGACGAGACCGGTGGTGAGACCAATGCCGGGACCAATGCCGGGACCGATGCCGAGACCGGTGGCGGGCCCGGCAGTGAGACCGGCAATGAGGCCCGTGGCGAGGCCGGCGGTGAGGCCAGGGGCGAGACCGGCAGTGAGACCGGCAGTGACGGGAAGTTCACGCTCCGGCTCGACAACTTCGAGGGGCCCTTCGATCTCCTGCTCCAGCTGATCTCCAAGCACAAGCTGGACGTCACCGAGGTCGCGCTGTCCAAGGTGACCGATGAATTCATGGCGCACATCCGGGCCATGGGACCGGACTGGGACCTCGACCAGACCACCGAATTCCTGGTCGTCGCCGCGACCCTGCTCGACCTGAAGGCGGCCCGGCTGCTGCCCGCCGCCGAGGTGGAGGACGAGGCGGACCTCGCGCTCCTGGAGGCCCGCGACCTGCTCTTCGCCCGGCTGCTCCAGTACCGCGCGTACAAACGGATCGCCGACATCTTCAGCGACCGGCTGGCCGTCGAGGCACGGCGCTACCCGCGCACCGTCGGGCTGGAACCGCAGCACGCGGAACTGCTCCCGGAGGTCGTGATCAGCATCGGCGCCGAGGGCTTCGCCAAGCTCGCGGTGAAGGCGATGCAGCCCAAGGCCAGGCCACAGGTCTACGTCGACCACATCCACGCGCCCCTGGTGAGCGTGCGGGAGCAGGCCGAGGTGCTGCTGGCGCGGCTGCGGGAGGCCGGCGGGGCCAGCTTCCAGCAACTGGTCGCGGACGCCCCCGACACCCTCACGGTCGTCGCGCGTTTCCTGGCCCTTCTGGAGCTCTACCGCGAGCGGGTGGTGGCCTTGGACCAGGAGGAGGCCCTCGGGGCGCTCACGGTGCGCTGGACGGGCGCGGAGGGGGCAGTACCGGTCGTCACCGACGAGTTCGACCAGGAACCGGCCCAGCAGGAACCGGGCCGACACGAACCAGGCCGACAGGTACCGGGCCGGCACGAACAGGGCGGGCCCGGACCAGGCAGGCAGGAACAGCAACCGGAGCGGCAACAGCAACCGGAGCGGCAACAGGTACCGGGGCGGGCCGGGCGAGCGGAAGAGGAGCAGGCATGAGCGGCGTGCCCGAGGGCGACGCGTACGGCGTGCAGCCGTACGACATCAACGCCTACGACATCGCCGCGTCCGGCGGTGTCGACGCGTACGAGGTCACGGAGGCCGGGGCGGGCGGCGGGGGGCCGGCGGAGCGTCCGGGGCCGCCGGCCGGGGCGCTCGGCGTCGCCGAGCTGGAGCTCAAGCCGGCGCTGGAGGCGGTTCTCATGGTCGTCGACGAGCCGGCGACCGAGGAGCACCTGGCCAGGGTCCTGCAGCGGCCCCGCCGCGCGGTCGCGCTGGCGCTGCGCGAGCTGTCCGACGACTACGCCCGCGAGGGCCGCGGATTCGATCTCCGGCTGGTCGCCGGCGGCTGGCGGTTCTACTCCCGGGCCGAGTACGCGGACGCCGTGGAGAACTTCGTCCTGGACGGCCAGCAGGCCCGGCTCACCCAGGCCGCCTTGGAGACACTGGCCGTGGTCGCGTACCGTCAGCCGGTCAGCCGTTCCCGCGTCTCGGCCGTTCGCGGTGTGAACTGTGACGGCGTGATGCGCACGCTCCTCCAGCGCGGCCTGGTGGAGGAGGCGGGGACGGAACCTGAAACAGGTGCGATCCTGTACAGGACGACGAACTACTTTTTGGAGCGGATGGGCCTGCGCGGCCTGGACGAGCTCCCTGAGCTCGCACCGTTCCTCCCGGAGGCGGACGCGGTCGAGGGCGACTCCCCGGAAGGTATCCCGTCGTTCGACGTAGACGACAGCGGCGACTCTCAGACGGATCATTGATGCGAAGCAGCGGCAGGAACAGCAGGGACAGCGGACGCGGCAACTACCGCGGCGCGGGTGGGGGCAGCTCCCAGCCGAAGGCTGGGGGAAAGAAGGACGAGAAGCAGCAGCGCGCCGGCCGCCCCCGTCCCGAGGAGCGCCGCTACGACGTGGGCGGATCCGGGAGCGCGGGCGGCGCCAAGGACGAGCGCCGGGGCGGCGGCCCCAAGGCGGGCGGCAGCCGGGGTGCGGCGGCCCGGGGCGGCGCCAAGGGCGGTCCGCGTACCGGTGCCAAGACCGGGGGCCCGGGCGGCAAGGGCGGCCCCCAGCGCGGCCGCGGCCAGGCGCCCGCCCGGCCTCGCGAGTACGACGCCCAGGTCGAGGAGCGCAACCGCGCCCGGCACAACAAGCCGCAGATCAAGACCCCCAAGACGTTCGACGAGCAGGAGGGCGAGCGGCTCCAGAAGGTGCTGGCCCGGGCCGGCATGGGCTCGCGGCGGGCCTGCGAGGAGCTGATCGACCAGGCGCGGGTCGAGGTCAACGGCAAGATCGTCATGGAGCAGGGCGTCCGGGTCGACCCGGAGAAGGACGAGATCAAGGTCGACGGCCTGACGGTCGCCACCCAGTCGTACCTGTTCTTCGCGCTGAACAAGCCGGCCGGTGTCGTCTCCACGATGGAGGACCCCGACGGCCGCCAGTGCCTGGGCGACTACGTCACCAACCGCGAGACGCGGCTGTTCCACGTCGGCCGGCTCGACACCGAGACCGAGGGCATCATCCTGCTCACCAACCACGGTGAGCTGGCCCACCGCCTGACGCACCCGCGCTACGGCGTCAAGAAGACTTACCTGGCCGCCATCCAGGGCCCCCTCCCGCGCGACCTGGGCAAGCAGCTCAAGGACGGCATCCAGCTGGAGGACGGCTACGCCCGTGCCGACCACTTCCGGGTCGTCCAGCAGACCGGCAAGAACTACCTCGTCGAGGTGACCCTCCACGAGGGCCGCAAGCACATCGTGCGCCGCATGCTGGCCGAGGCCGGCTTCCCGGTCGACAAGCTGGTACGCACGGCCTTCGGCCCGATCTCCCTGGGCGACCAGAAGTCCGGCTGGCTGCGCCGCATGACCAACACAGAGGTCGGCATGCTGATGCGCGAGGTCGAGCTCTAGCCCCCACCCACGGCCCAGCGGGCCCGCCTGCCCTTTGGGGTGGGCGGGCCCGTTCGTGGTTTTGGGGCGGGGCGCCGGGCGGTGCTTGGTTTTGGGGGCGGGGTGGGGTGGGCCCGTGCTTGGTTTTCGGGGTCGGCGTCGGTGGCCGCGCCTGGGTTTGGGGTAGGGCGTTGGGGGAGGCTGTGCCTGGGTTTGGGGTAGGGCGTTGGGGGAGGCTGTGCCTGGGTTTGGGGTGGGGCGTCAAGGGTCCGTGCTTTGACTTTCGGGCTGGGGCCTCGGGGCCGTGCCTGGGTTGCGCGGCGGCGTGCCCGGCATCGGCGTATGGCGTTCACGGCGGGCGCCCGGAATCCGGGGCCGGAACCGTTGCGCGCGCCGGAACCTCACCACCTCACCCGCCCACCCGCGAAGGGGGGTGGGCGGCGGGGAAAAAGAGGTAGCAGAGGGTGGGTCAGATGCACATGGCTCCACCGGGCGCGCCGAAAAAGGCCGCTCCACCAGACCGGGCAGTCACGTCGCTCTTACAGGATGCGCAGAGCATGCCGCCGCACTACGCCATCGAAGGAACGCCACTCACCTGGGCGCCCGAGCGCGTCAACTGGCTTGCGATGGCGGCCCGTCACCCCTTAACGTCACCATGACGATTAAGGGGTGGTTTTTCATGAGGAACGCGAGCTCCACAGGCTCGGTATCCGGCACGGGTACAGGTACGGGCGCGGCCATCGGCGCGCTGGTCGGGCTGGCGCTCGGTGATGCGCTGGGCTTCCCGACCGAGTTCAACGACGTACCGGCGATCGAGGCCAAATTCGGCCCCTGGCGGCAGATGGCACTGCCCGACCCCGCCTTCGTCACCGACGACACCCAGATGACGCTGGCACTGGGACGCGGTCTACGGGCGGCCATGGACGCCGGTGAGCTGACGCCGGCGCGGCTCGTCGGGCCGGTGCGTACCGAGTACGTCGCCTGGTGGCGCTCGCCCGACAACAACCGTGCACCCGGTAATACCTGCCTGCGCGCCTGCCAGCTGCTCAGCGACGAGGACCGCCCCTGGGCCGAGGCGAGCCAGATCGGCTCCAAGGGGTGCGGCGCCAACATGCGGGTCGCGCCCATCGGGCTCGCCCCGGGACTGAGTGCGCAGCAGCGTTCCGGCGCCGCCCAGCTCCAGTCCGCGCTGACCCACGGCCACCCGACCGCTCTCGCCGCGAGCGACCTCACCGCGTACGCCGTGCGCGCCCTCGCCGACGGCACTACCCCCGCGGAGCTGCCCGCCCTGCTCCGTACGTACGCGCACAACCAGCGGACCGTCTACCGGGAGGACTGGCTCGGGGATCTGTGGCAGCGCGCCCAGGACGCCTCCGCGGCCGCGTTCATCGCCCGCGGCTGGGACGACTGCCTCGGCGTCCTGGACCGGCTGGACGCGGCGCTCGCCGCCCCGGACCGGGAGGCCGACCCCTGCCTGGCGACCGGCGCCGGCTGGATCGCCGAGGAGGCGCTGGCCACCGGCCTGCTCTGCTTCCTGCTCTTCCCCACCGAACCGCTCACCGCCCTGCGCCGGGCCGCCTGCACCTCGGGCGACTCCGACTCGATCGCCTGCCTCACCGGTGCGTTCGCCGGCGCCCATCTGGGCGCCGGCGCATGGCCCGCGGACTGGGCCGCCCGCATCGAGTACCGCAGCGAACTCCTTTCCCTGGCGGAGGGGTTCTGACCCCACGTACCCGTCTTTCCCGCCGTGCCGCTGCGCTTTGCGGCGCCTCCCACGTACTTGGCCGTCCCGTCGCGGGGCTTGGTCGCCGTGGCGCTTTGCGGCGCCCCGTACGTAGCTGGCCGTCCCGCCGCGGGTGGTCTCGCCGTTGCGCCTGCGGCGGGCTGGGTTGTTGTTGGGTGCGGTGACAGCCCTACAGACTTCGTCCTCCGGTCTGTCCCCTCCCGTTGGGGGAGTGGGAAGAGGGCGGTGGGGGTGGGCGTTGGGGGTATAAGGGGGCCTGGGGACCCGTAGGGGTTGGTCGAACGGATCCCGTAGGGGTCGTGAGGGCCCCCTGCGGGGCCACAACTCAACGGGCGGGGCGAGGTATTCCCGAGATCTCATGACGCGAGGTGCGTGCTCGACGACGCGCGCCCCCACTTACCCGCACACTCCCTCAACGGGAGGGGACGGGCCGGAGGGGCCGGTGTTTGGGACGTAAAGCGTCAGCAGTCCCAAACACCGGCCCCGGAGGCCCGTCACCGCACCCGACACCCACCCAGCCCGCCGCAGGCGCAACGGCGAGACGCCCCGCGGCGCCACAGATTGCTACGTGCGGGGCGCCGCAAAGCGCAACGGCGAGCGAGCCCCGCGGCGGGACAGCCAGGTACGTGCGGGGCGCCGCAAAGCGCAACGGCGAGCGAGCCCCGCGGCGCCGCAGACGGGTACGTGGGAAGGCTCAAGCAAGCGCTGAGGAGCGACGAGCCCGGAACAAGAAGTCCGCCACCCGGGCCCGGTCCGGTTCGGGTGGGAGGGGGGAGCCGGACACCGCCGCGTCGGCCTCCTCGGCCAGGTGGGCCATCCGTCGTTCGACCGCCTCCCAGGGCACCTCGCCCCGCCGGACCGCCAGCAGCTCGGTGCGGTCGTCGCCGACGTCCAGCGTGAGCGCGCCCGTACGCAGCAGATCGCGGGCGCTCGCCAGCAGGCGCAGCAGATGCATGGCGTGCTTCCAGCGGGGCGCCCCGTGGCGTCGGAGATCCGCCCGCAGTTGCTTGAGCTGCCCGGTGGCGTAGCCGGTGAACGTGCGGTGGACCTGGCGGGAGAGGAACGCCGCGCGCAGCGACAGCAGCTCGTGGCCGGTGGCGTCGATGCGCTCCACGAAGGGGGAGTGCAGGCACTCCAGGGCGGTGGGGTTGGCCCGCAGCGCCAGTTGGCAGAAGCGTTCCAGCTCCCAGGAGAACTCCTCCTCGCGCGGCCCCTCCACATGGGTCGGCGGCTTCTCGAAGCCCCAGAACAGGCGGGTGGGGGCGAGATACACCCCGCGCCGGTCGGTGTCACTGCTCCCGGTCGCCAGCCCGAAGGCCCGCGAGCCCATCACGCAGGCGTAGACGGTGTGCTCGGTGACCAGGGCGTGGTCTGCGGCAGCTGCGGACATGGCGGCGATTGTCGCTGGTGGGAGGGGGAATGTCACCAGGTTTGCGGCGGGCGGCCGGGACCGGTCCGGTGCGTTCCGGCCGGGCCGGGCGCCGGGCGGTGCGCGGGGCCGGGCGGGCGGACGGCCGTCGCGTACGCGATGTCGGTGCGGCTGGTTACGCTGAGCAGTGAAGCGCACGGGTGTGTGGCGGGGTTCGAGGACGCAGGGGAGCAGTGACGTGGCGGTACGAGCGGTCCGCGGGGCCGTCCAGCTGGAGCGGGACGACGCGGAGCACATGCAGGAGCAGGTCGGTGAGCTGCTCACCGCCATCCTGGAGCGCAACGGACTGCTCGCGGACGACCTGATCAGCGTGTGGTTCACGGCCACCCCGGACCTGCACAGCGACTTCCCGGCCGCCGCCGCGCGCGCCCTGGGCATCGCGGACGTCCCGCTGATCTGCGCCCAGGAGCTGGACGTCGACGGCGCCATGGAGCGCGTGGTGCGGGTGCTCGCCCATGTGGAGACCGAGCTGTCCAAGACCGGGATCGCCCACGTCTACCTCGGCGCCGCCGGGGCGCTGCGAAAGGACATCGCGCAGTGAGGACCGCACTCGTCATCGGAACCGGCCTGATCGGCACCTCGGCCGCGCTCGCCCTCGGCGCACGCGGCGTGCAGGTCTACCTGGAGGACCACGACCAGGCCCAGGCCCTGACCGCGGCCGCGCTCGGCGCGGGCACCGCCGAGGCGCCCCCGGGGCCGGTCGATCTGGCCGTGGTGGCCGTGCCGCCGGCCCATGTCGCGTCGGCGCTCGCCGATGCCATACGGCGCGGGGTGGCCCGCGGGTACATCGACGTGGCCAGCGTCAAGGGCGGCCCGCGCCGTGAGCTGGAGGCGATGGGCTGCGACCTGAGCGCCTACCTGGGCACGCACCCGATGGCCGGCAAGGAGCGCTCCGGCCCGCTGGCCGCCACCGCCGACCTCTTCGAGGGCCGCCCCTGGGTGCTCACCCCGGCCCCCGGCGGCGACACCGAGGTGCTCAACCTCGCCCTGGAGCTGGTCGCGCTCTGCCGGGCCGTCCCGGTCGTGATGGACGCGGACGCCCACGACCGCGCCGTCGCCCTCGTCTCGCACACCCCCCAGCTGCTCTCCAGCCTGGTCGCCGCCCGCCTCAAGGGCGCCGACGAGACCGCCGTCCGGCTCTGCGGCCAGGGCATCCGGGACGTGACCCGGATCGCGGCCTCCGACCCGGCGATGTGGATCGACATCCTCTCCGCGAACCCCGGTCCGGTCGCGGACGTGCTCGCCGAGATCGCCGCCGACCTGGACGAGACCGTCCGGTCCCTGCGCTCCCTGGAGTCCGCAGACGAGGAGAAGCGCGGCGGCGGCGCCAGCGGCATCGAGGACGTCCTGCGGCGCGGCAACGCCGGCCGCGAGCGGGTCCCCGGCAAGCACGGCGCCGCCCCGGCCGCGTACGAGATCGTCGCCGTGTACATCGGCGACCAGCCCGGCGAGCTGGCCCGGATCTTCGCCGACGCCGGCCGTGCCGGGGTCAACATCGAGGACGTCCGCATCGAGCACGCCACCGGGCAGCAGGCCGGTTTCATCCAGCTGATGGTCGAGCCGAAGGCGGTCCCGGTGCTGACCGCGGAGCTGCGGGAGCGGGGCTGGTCCATCCGGCAGTGACGTCCCGGTTCCCTCCGGCGGTGACGTCCCGGGTCCGCCCGGCCGGGACGCGGTGGACGGCGCCGTCCGGGTGAGCCAGTAACCTTGGGCGGGGCCCTCATGGCCCTTGGACCCGCCCCGTGTACCAGAAAGGTGTTCGTCACCGTGGAAACCGCCGCCCGGACCGCCCCGGCTGCAGTGATTGTCGCCATCGACGGCCCCGCAGGCACGGGCAAGTCCAGCACGTCCAAGGCCGTCGCCGCCAAGCTGGGCCTCGGCTACCTCGACACCGGCGCCCAGTACCGCGCGATCACGTGGTGGATGCTCAACAACGGCATCGATGTGAACGACGCCACGGCAGTGGCCGACGCCGCCGCCAAGCCCGCGATCGTCTCCGGTACGGACCCGGCCGCCCCGACCATCACGGTCGACGGCCTGGACGCCGCGGGCCCGATCCGCACCCAGGAGGTCACCGCCGCGGTCAGCGCCGTCAGCGCGGTCCCCGAGGTGCGGTCCCTGATCACCGACCTGCAGCGTTCCATCGCCACCGCGGCCCCGAACGGCATCGTCGTCGAGGGCCGGGACATCGGCAGCACGGTCCTGCCCGACGCCGACCTCAAGGTCTTCCTCACCGCCTCGCCGGAGGCCCGGGCGGCCCGCCGCAGCGGCGAGCTCAAGGGCAAGGAGGCCGCGGACCTGGCGGCCACCCGCGAGGCGCTGATCAAGCGGGACACCGCCGACTCCTCCCGTAAGACCTCGCCGCTGGCCAAGGCGGACGACGCGGTCGAGGTGGACACCACCGAGCTCACCCTCGACCAGGTCATCGAGTGCGTGGTCACCCTCATCGAGGGCGCCAGCGCCGAAAAGGCGGGACTCGCCCGGTGACCGACACGGGGGCACCGAGCGCCACCGGCGCCGGGGCCGGGCAGGCGTCCGGCGTCCCGAGCGCCAGCGGTGCCGCGGTCGGCCGGCGGATCGGCATCGGCCTGATGTACGGCCTGTGGCGGCCACGGGTGCTGGGCGCCTGGCGGGTGCCGTCCACCGGCCCGGTGATCCTCGCCGTCAACCACTCGCACGGCATCGACGGCCCGATGCTGATGGGCACCGCGCCGCGGCCGGTGCACTTCCTGATCAAGAAGGAAGCCTTCGTCGGCCCGCTGGACCCGTTCCTGCGGGGCATCGGGCAGCTGAAGGTGGACCGCAGTACCGCCGACCGCAAGGCGATCACCGACGCGCTCGCGGTGCTGGCGCACGGCGGCGTGCTGGGGATCTTCCCGGAGGGCACCCGCGGCGCGGGCGACTTCGCGTCGCTGCGGGCGGGCCTGGCGTACTTCGCGGTGCGCTCCGGCGCCCCCGTCGTGCCGGTGGCGGTGCTCGGCGGCGCGGAGCGCCGCAGCCGGCTGACACCGGCCGTGCCGCCGCTGCGCAGCCGCGTCGACGTCGTCTTCGGCGACGCCTTCGAGGCCCAAGAAGGTGCGCGAAGCTCGGCCGAGGGCGGTGGCGGGCGACGGGCGGGCGGCAGCGGCCGGCGCACCCGTAAGGCGCTCGACGAGGCGACCGTACGGATCCAGGAGCGGCTGACCGCCCACCTGGCAGCGGCCAGGCGCCTGACCGGGCGCTGACCGAAACTTGAGTAGTGGGCCGCGGACGAGCGGCCCACCGATCACGATGATGAACGAGGAACGGACTTCATGAACGACCAGATCCCCACCGGCGACGAGCACGGTGCGCTTGGCGACGCCGAGTACGCGGAGTTCATGGAGCTCGCCGCGCAGGAGGGCTTCGACCTCGAGGAGGTCGAGGGCGACATCGCCGCGGCCGGCCACGGCCCGCTGCCCGTCCTCGCCGTCATCGGCCGCCCCAACGTCGGTAAGTCGACACTGGTGAACCGCATCATCGGCCGCCGTGAGGCGGTCGTCGAGGACAAGCCGGGCGTCACCCGCGACCGGGTCACCTACGAGGCCGACTGGAACGGCCGCCGCTTCAAGGTCGTCGACACCGGCGGCTGGGAGCAGGACGTCCTCGGCATCGACGCGTCCGTGGCGATGCAGGCCGAGTTCGCCATCGAGGCCGCCGACGCGGTGGTCTTCGTCGTCGACGCCAAGGTCGGCGCGACCGACACC
Organism: Streptomyces sp. NPDC048197; assembly: GCF_043202395.1. NCBI lineage: Bacteria > Bacillati > Actinomycetota > Actinomycetes > Kitasatosporales > Streptomycetaceae > Streptomyces > Streptomyces sp. NPDC048197. The sequence goes on along the minus strand of NZ_JBIDAJ010000028.1, from coordinate 45,914 downwards.
GACGAGGCCGTCGTCAAGCTGCTGCGCCGCGCCGGCAAGCCGGTCGTGCTGGTCGCCAACAAGGTCGACGGCCCGTCCGGCGAGGCCGACGCGGCCATGCTGTGGTCGCTGGGCCTCGGCGAGCCGCACCCGGTCTCCGCGCTGCACGGCCGGGGCACCGGCGACATGCTCGACGCGGCGCTGGAGGCACTGCCCGAGGCGCCCGCGCAGACCTTCGGCCAGACCGTCGGCGGGCCGCGCCGGGTCGCGCTGATCGGCCGTCCGAACGTCGGCAAGTCCTCACTGCTGAACAAGGTCGCCGGCGAGGAGCGGGTGGTCGTCAACGAACTGGCCGGCACCACCCGCGACCCGGTCGACGAGCTGATCCAACTCGGCGGCAAGACCTGGAAGTTCGTGGACACCGCCGGTATCCGCCGCCGGGTGCACCTCCAGGAGGGAGCGGACTACTACGCCTCGCTGCGCACCGCCGCGGCCGTGGAGAAGGCCGAGGTCGCGGTCGTCCTGATCGACGCGGGCGAGTCCATCAGCGTCCAGGACCAGCGGATCATCACGATGGCCGTGGAGGCCGGCCGGGCCCTGGTCATCGCCTACAACAAGTGGGACAACCTCGACGAGGAGCGCCGCTTCTACCTGGAGCGGGAGATCGAGCGGGACCTCGTCCAGGTCCCGTGGGCGATGCGGGTGAACGTCTCCGCGCGCACCGGCCGCCACATGGAGAAGCTGGTCCCGGCCATCGAGACCGCGCTGGCCGGCTGGGAGACCCGTATCCCCACCGGCCGGCTGAACGCCTTCCTCGGCGAGATCGTCGCCTCCCACCCGCACCCGATCCGCGGCGGCAAGCAGCCCCGCATCCTCTTCGGCACCCAGGCCGGCACCAAGCCGCCCCGCTTCGTCCTCTTCGCCTCCGGCTTCCTCGAGGCCGGCTACCGCCGCTTCATCGAGCGCCGCCTGCGCGAGGAGTTCGGCTTCGACGGCACCCCCATCCACATCTCGGTGCGGGTCCGCGAGAAGCGCAACAAGAAGAAGTAACGGCTGTTGCGGCTGCGCCCTGGGGAGGTGTGGCCCCGGCTGCGTGGGGGTGGCTGGGGGGCTGGGGGACTGGGGGTTATCCCCCGGGTGGGTGCAGTATCGAGCGCCGCCTGCGCGAGGAGTTCGGCTTCGACGGCACCCCCATCCACCTCTCGGTGCGGGTCCGCGAGAAGCGCAACAGGAAGAAGTAGCGGCTGCCGGTGCCCCCGGTTCCTTGGTGCCCCGGGGCCTCAGGGGTGGCGGGGGCGGGCGTCGCGGGGGCTCGGGGGGAGAGCCGGGAGGGGGCTGTGGGCTTGGTACGGCTGGCGGCCGACGACCTCCCAGTGGCCCGTGGACGCCGTCGTACGGGCCCAACTCCCGGTGCCGCCCAGCACTTCCGAGGTCTCCGGCTCGTCCGTGCGGTCCCCGGGCAGGGCCCGGAAGGAGCGGCGGTACTCGGCGTACAACGCGTCGTAGATCGGCGTGGCGGAACCACGGTCGGTCGGGCGCGTCGTCCCGTGCTCGCGCGACGGGCGCATGCCGGGGATCGGGTGGGCGTACGGGGCGCGGGAGGAGGGGTCGTATGCGTGCACGTATGTGCCAACGACCCCGATGGCCGCGGGATGCGGGCTGTGTGCGGAAATGGCTGATCGCGGGGGCAGGACCGGCCGAAACGACGGTCCTGCCCCCGCGATCGGGTGCCGGTTCGGTCAGGTGCCGGCCAGCGGCATGGCCGCGGCGACCAGCTTGCCCTGCGCGGCGGCCTGCTCCAGCGCCTGCCGCATGAGGTCCTCGCGCGGCTGGTGACCGATGGTGCCCGCGGGCGCGGCGTACATCAGCACGGTCTGGGCCTTGTTGGCCGCGGTGCGCCAGCCGTCCGACACGGCCAGCGGCTGGTGGGCCTGCCACCAGGCGGCCTGGCTGCCGCCGCTGCTCGGCTGCAGCACGGCGTGCAGCTTGCCCATCGCCAGCAGGGCGGACCAGCCCGGGATCACGGCGGGGAGCTTGTTCATGTCCGACACCGGCTGGAAGCCCTGCTCCAGGAGCAGCGGCAGGAAGTCGTCGTCCAGGCTGACCGAGCCGGGGCGGGCGATCGGGCCGTCCGGTTCGACGACCAGGGCCGGGCGCAGATCGTCCTCGACGAGCACCAGACCGCAGGTGATCCCGAGGGTGGCCTGGCGCTCACTCGTGGGGATCGCAGTGGCCGGCGCGGCCTGCGCTCCGGGGTGGGGGGCGGCGTCCTCTCCGGTGATGGAGCGCACGGCTCCCTGGAGCTGCTCCTCCGATACCGGGACGACCTGCGAGGGGATGCAGGTGGCATGGGCGAACGCGAGCACCGCGGTCTCCTCGCCCACGAACAGGACGGTGCTGGTGCGCTCCTGCTCGCTGTCTCCGGGGGTCCGGCAGGAGGTGCAGTCGTAGCTGCCGGGGGCGTCGCCACCGGCCAGCAGGCGGTCGGCTTCTTCGTCGCCGATCTCGGCGCGAACGTCGTCGCTGACGTCGAGCATGCGCGGCACGGGTGGCTCCTCGATCTCTGTGCGTCTGCCGGGCGGTCTCCCGGCTCGTACAAGGACAACGGGTGACCTGCGGCAGGGGTCACGCGACGACGGGAACAGAATCGAACCATTCCCCGCACAGAGGAGAACTGCGGAAAGTCACCTGTTGGGCGATCACGTACGGACATGTTCTGGGCAAGGAATGGCGCAGTCGGGCGCGTTCCGTACACCGGAGCGGGTGGGACCGGGCCCTCGCGGGCGCGGCGCGCGAGCCGGCCGGGGGTGCCTGCCTACCGTCACCGGCTATGTCGGACAACTCTTCGGCCGCACGGCGTGTCGTGGGAACCGTCGGGTCGCTCACCGCGGCGGCCGCCGCACTCGTCCTCGGTCTGTGCCCGCCCGGCGCCGCCGCCGAGCTCCCCTACGACGGCGGCGGCGCGCCCGCGCCGGTGCGGGCCCGCCACGCCTGCGCCGGCAACAACTGGCCCTGGGGCTGCCTCGCGGAGTGCGAGAGCAGCGGCGACTGGCACATCAACACCGGCAACACCTTCTACGGCGGCCTGCAGTTCTGGCAGCCCACCTGGGAGGCGTTCGGCGGGCTGGCCTTCGCGCGGCGGGCCGACCTCGCGACCCGTAAGGAGCAGATCCAGGTCGCGAAGAAGGTGCAGGCCGCGCAGGGCTGGGGCGCCTGGCCGGTCTGCGCCAGGCGCTACGGGCTGATCAGCGAGGACCGGACCTATGTCGTCCGGCGCGGCGACACACTGGGCACGATCGCCCGCAGCCTGCGCGTCAAGGGCGGCTGGCGGGCGCTCTACAAGGCCAACCGCAAGGTCCTGGGCGCCGATCCGCACCGGCTGAAGGCCGGCCTCACACTGCGGATCCCGGGACCGCCGGAGCCCCCGGAAGCCGTTCCGGCCCGACAGCCCACCGGCCCCGCCCCGGTGGCCCCGAGCCGGAACGAGAATGAGGGGGCGCCCCCGTTGGTCAAGCCGGTGGATGTGGTGCCCCCGGTGGCGAAGACGGTGGACTTGGTGCCCCCGGTGGTCAAGCCGGTCGATGCGGTGCCTCCAGTGGCCAAGCCGGACGACCTGGTGCCCCCGCTGACCAAGACGGTCGACGCGATGCCGCCTGGGATTGCGTCGGGCGGGCCGCCGCCTCAAGGCGACCGGCCCGGTGGGGTGGTGCCACCGGGGCCCCCGACGGGCGGTGCGGTGTCACCGGCAACGTCACCGGCGGTCACGACGGCCGGTTCGGCGTCTCAGCAGGCCCCGGCGGGCGGTGCGGCGCCGTCGGGGGCCCCGGCGGGCGGGCTGCCGCCTCAGGGCGGTGCCCGACCCGTCGGCGCGTCGTCTCAGGGCAGCCAGACCGTCAACTCGGTCGTGAAGACCGCGGAGTCGCAGGAGTAGGCGGGCCAGTGGCCCTGGCGGCGGCCGGTCTCGCCGGTGGCGCGGCATTCGGTCCGGCCGGCGAGGGAGTTGGAGAAGGTGTCGTACCGGGCCCAGTGGCCCGAGGGGGGCCGGGGTGCCGGTGCGCCGCCGTCCTGGTCGGCCGCGCTCGCCGGGCCCGCCGCCACGAGGCCGCCGACCGCCAGTAACGCGGCCGCGACCGCGGTGCCCCATCGTCCGATCCTCACCGGTACCTCCTCGGCGGCCCGGCACCTCCCCCGGTGCGGGCCGGACCGTCGCGGTTCGGCTGCTCCCCCGTTCGAGCAGCCGAAGTGCCCCACCGTGCCCCGGCGTAGGACGCCGGGCGCCGCAACGGCCCCGTACAGGCTTCCGGTTGGGGCGGGGCCCCGGCAAGGCGGATCCCGGGCCGGATCCGGACAGAATCCGGGGGCGGCCGCGGCGGAGAATGACCGACACGCGGGCGGCGGAGTGTGGCCTTCCGCCGCCACCAGGCCGTACTGCGACAAGGGGACGGGGGGCGACGGGATTTCGGGGGGCGAGGTTCCGTACCGCCGCTACCGATGGCCTAACTGTTTCGGCACATCTTGGCGAAAGCCCCCAACCCGGAACCAGCTTGTGCGGTCTTCGCGTTCAGAAAAGGGATGCCTTGCGCGGGGGAGGGGTGCGCGCGGCGACCGCAGGGAGAGCGGGACGACCGGAAGACCATGGGGACACAGGGACGATGCACATCTCATTCCTGATTCACAACGCCTACGGCATCGGGGGGACGATCCGTACGACGTGCACGCTGGCGCGTACGCTCGCCGAGCAGCACGACGTCGAGATCGTGTCGGCCCTGCGCCACCGCGACACCCCCGTCTTCGACCCCGGACCGCGGGTCGTGCTGCGGCACCTCGTCGACCTCAGGGAATCCGGCCCCCGCTACGACGGCAGCGACCCGGCGCACGCCCGGCCCGCCAAGGTCTTCCCGGCCGCGGAGCGCCGCTACGACCAGTACAGCGAGCTCACCGACCGGCGAATAGCCCAGCACCTGCGCCGGATCGAGGCCGATGTGGTGGTCGGCACCCGGCCCGGGCTGAATGTGCACCTCGCCCGGCAGACGCGGCGCGGCCCGGTCCGTATCGGCCAGGAACATCTGACCCTCGACACCCACAGCCGGGCGCTCAAACTGGCGCTGCGCGGGGCCTATCCGCGGCTGGACGCGGTCACCACCGTCACGGAGGCCGACGCCCGCGCCTACCGCCGTGGCCTGCGGCTGCCGGGCGTCCGCGTCGAGGCGGTGCCCAACGGCGTGCCCGCACCGGCGCTGCCGCCCGCCGACGGCACCGGGAAGGTCGTCGTCGCGGCCGGCCGGCTCGCCCCCGTCAAGCGGTACGACGTCCTGGTCCGGGCCTTCGCCCGGGTCGTCGCCGAGCGCCCGGACTGGCGGCTGCGGATCTACGGCGGCGGGGCCGAGAAGGCCGCGCTGCGGTCGCTGATCGACGAACTCGGGCTGTACAACCACGTCTTCCTGATGGGCCCGGCCCACCCCCTGGAGGCCGAGTGGGCCAAGGGCTCGATAGCGGCGGTCTCCTCCAGCATGGAGGCGTTCGGCATGACGATCGTCGAGGCGATGCGGTGCGGACTGCCGGTCGTCGCCACGGACTGCCCGCACGGCCCCGGCGAGATCATCAGCGACGGGGTGGACGGCCGGCTGGTGCCGGTCGGCGACCCGGAGGCGATGGCCGGTGTGCTGCTGACGCTGATCGGCGACGACGGGGCCCGCCGCCGGATGGGCGCCGCCGCCCTCGCCGCTTCCGCCCGCTTCGACCCGGCCCGGATCGCCGCGCGCCATGAGGCGCTCTTCGGCGACCTGCTGGCGCGCCGACGCGCCAGTTGGCTGCACGGCGGTCTGCACCGCGCCCGGGGAGCGCTGCTCAGCGGCGCCTACGCGACCAAGGACGCGGCCCGCGCCGCGCTGAGAGGGGTGCGCACGGCATGACCGCGTCGCGCCAGTTGAGCTGGACCGGAGACGAGACGAAGGAGTCGGCCGCCATCGATCAGGAAGCCACGGCCGGGAGCGGCGGGGCACCCGACGGACGCGAACGGCGGGCCGGGCGGCGGAAGCGGGCGGACGGCCCGGCCGCGCCCGCCGAGCTGCGGGCCGACTGCATCGCGGACTCCGCGGGTGGCCTCACCTTCGACCTGACCGCCCCGCAGGACACCGCGCCCGCCTGGAGCGCGGCGCTGGTGCTGCGGCGGCGCGGCGGCGACGGCGCGGACGACGAGGTCCGGCTGCCGCTCGGCCCGAACGGCGCCGGCCGGCTGCGGGCCGTGCTGCCCAGCACCGTCGCGCTCGGCGAGGGCCGCTGGAACGCCTACGCGGACCTCGGCGACGGCGACGCCCTGCGGCGCCTGCAGCCCGGCCTCAACGACCTGCGGTCGCTGGTGGACCGCCGTCCGCTGGCCGGCATCGGCCGGCTCGGGGTCCGCATCCCGTACGCGACCAAGCTCGGCAACCTCGCGCTGCGCAGCTGGCTGCGCGGACCGCACGCGGAGGCCGGGGACATCCTCGTCACACCGGACGGCATGACGGTCTCCGGGCGGCTCTACGGTGCCGCCCCGGCGGCCGGCGCCCTGGCCGAGGCGCGCGCCCGGCGCGCTGCCGGCTCCCCGGAGGCGGCCCCGGCGCCGGTCACCGTCCCGCTCACCGTCGACGGCCCGGAGTTCTGCTTCACGCTGCCCTACGAGGAGCTGGCAGCCCGCTGGGAGCACGGCACCGAGCCCTGGGACCTGTGGCTGCGCCCCGCGGAGGGCGCCCACCCGGTCCGGATCGCCCGGCTGCTCGACGACGTCGCGGACAAGAAGCAGGTGTTCAGCTACCCCGCGATGCCGGTGTCCGCCGGCGCGGCACAGCTCCGCATCGGCCCGTATTACACGCTCGACAACGACCTGGCCGTCCGGGTCGCCGGCCCGGACGCGGGCTGAGCCGGTCGCGCACCGGGCCGGAGCCGTGGAAGCCCGGTCGGCAGGACGCCGGCCGGGCTTCCGCATGCCCGCCCACGTCCGCCCACGCCTGCCCGTCCGCCCCCGCTGCCCCCGCTTCCGGTCGGGCGATGTGCGGGAAATGTGTATGGAGTGTGCTGCCTGCGCCAAATTCCCGGTGGCCAGGAATGGGCGTCCGATAAGGGGGAATCCGCTGCCGGCCGTGGATTAATTTCCGGCCGGTGCTGCCCGGTGTCCGGAGCGGCCGTGTCCGTTTCGTATCCGATCACGGCGGAATTCCGCCGGTTTTATTTTCCACCCGGTTGCGCCGTCACGCGGCGCGTACGGGTGACGGAAGTTCCGGCAAACGCCACAACGCCGGCTGTGACACAAGTGTGACCAATGACGGACCGGGAAGTCACCGGGGTGTGCGCCGGACGGGCCTTCCGCGGGCCCGGTAGGGGCGCCTACGGTGGCTGTCATGAGTGACGTACCCGACTTTCCGACCAACCCCGAGGACGACGTCCGGACCTATGTCGGTCTGGAGCAGCAGGACGCCGAGGAGCGGGCCCGGGGGCGCGGCTGGAGCACCGTCCGCGCGCTGCCGCCCGGCACGGTGATCACCATGGAGTACGTCGCCGGCCGGCTCAACTTCGAGGTCAAGGACAACGTGGTCCACCGCTGCTGGCCGGGCTGAGCACCGGCGGCACACCGCACCCGGAACGACGACGGAACAACGACGGAACGAGACGGAAGAACGACGAAGGCCCCGGCCGCTCGGAGGGAGCGGCCGGGGCCTTCGCTGCGGGGTGGGGTGTGTGCGTACCGGCCCCGCGGCTGGTGGGGCGGTCAGCCGCCGGTGTTGCGGCCGCGCGCGGACGTCGGGCCGATCGGGGTCGTGCGCGGGACGCGGTCCGCATGCGGCGGCCGCCGGCTGCCCGCGGGAGTGACGGGGCTGCGCTCCGACCGGATGGTGTACGGGCGCGACGCGTGGTGCGGCCAGCCCTCGGGGGCGCGGGTGGCCGGGCGGCCGCCCGTGGTGGCGCCGATGGTCTCGCGGACCAGCACCTCGCCGTCCGGGGCGAGGCGCTGCCGGGAGAGGCCGGGGGCCAGCGAGCCGGCCGGCAGCGGGCCGCGCAGCGAATCGGGGCGCAGCCGCAGCCAGAGCCGCAGCAGGATGCCCATGAGGCGGTCCTCGACCCAGGTGACGCCGGGCTCCAGCCAGGGCATGGTCAGCAGCACCAGCAGGCCGGCGGCCCAGCCGAGCAGCACGTCACTGACCCAGTGGGTACCGAGGTAGACGGTCGTCATGCCGACGCCCAGCGCGCCCAGCGCGGCGATCACCGACAGCGTGCGGCGGCGCAGCGAGGTGGTCGCCAGGTAGGCCAGCACGCCCCAGGTGACCACGGCGTTCGCGGTGTGACCCGAGGGGAATATGTCGCCGCCCAGCCACATCTCGTTGGCGCCGACGGTCGTCGCGTAGTGCGGACCGAGCCGCCCCATGCCCAGCTTCGCGGCGCCCACCGTGATGTTCAGCAGCAGCAGTGAGGCGCCGAGCACCAGCAGCGGGTGGAGGTTGCGCTGGCGCCAGCAGCGCCAGCCCAGCCAGGCTGCCACCGCCACCGCGGTCGGGCCGCGCTGGCCGAGCACCACGAAGTAGTCGAGGAAGGCGTGGATCGCAGGCCATTGCTTGTACGGCCTGAAGAACATGACCTGCCAGTCGAAGGTGACCAGCCAGGAAGTGGTCAGCACTCCGACCACGATCGCCACGTACACCGCCAGGGTGCCGCCGAACAGCCACAGGCGGGTCCGGGTCATCTGGGGTGGCCGGGCGCGATCGGTCGGGCGCTCCTCCATCTGGTCGAGCTTCTTCTCATCGGTACGCACTCAATCGACGTTACCGCCTGTGATGTAGGCGCTTGGTCAAACTGTGCGCTTTGTAATGACGATGTGATGTGGAATGGGTCTCAATCGGGGCTTCGACGGCGGGATTTGGAAGGGAATTCCGCGGGATTCTCAATCCCTTCCGGTCGTCCGCGTGTCGGTCTGTCGAGCGCCTTATCTGCTTTTCTCCGGAGGGAGTTTATCGGCTATTTGCCGGGGCGTCGGACGATGTTTCCTCGCCGCCGGGATCGCGGAAGAGGATCATCCGGCTGCCGGCCGGAAGAAGTTGATCTTTGTGGTCGCGGCCGGATCACGGCGGGCCCGATCCGTTCAGCCAGAACGCCCCGTAGACCGCGGACCCCGCCGCCACCGCCCCGATGACCAGCCAGGACCAGGCCGGCCGCCACCGGGCCAGTGCCGCCGCCGGCGGCAGCAGCAACGGGTAGGCCGGCATCATCAGCCGCGGCTTGGACCCGAAGTAGCCCTTGGCGGTCAGGGCCAGCAGCAGCACCAGCCCGCCGTAGACCGCCAGCGGCAGCGGCTGGCCGCGCCGCACCCCGTGGACGTACAGCCAGATCACCAGTCCCACGCCGGTCAGCAGCCCGAGACCGGCCGCGAAGGACGGGCCGGCGAGCTGCTGCCCGATGAACTCCGCGAACGCGACGCCGCCGTCGAAGCCGTTGCCCCAGCCGCCCTGGACGTCCAGATAGCCGGTGGCCGAGCCCTGCCGGATTCCCACCCATACGAAGTAGCCGCACCAGCCGAGCGGCGCGAGCAGCACCCCGGCCGCCATACCGGGGTGGGAGCGGAGCGCCGCGCGCAGCCGTACGCCCGCCGCCCGCTCGCGCCACAGGGTCACCGCCGCGGTGATCCACACCGCCGTGACCACCGCCGCGCCCACCGGCCGGGTCAGCCCGGCAAGTGAGGCCAGCACTCCCGCCGTCACCCAGCGCCCGGTCAGCACGGCGTACACGCCCCAGGCGGCGAGCGCGGTGAACAGCGCCTCCGAGTACGCCATCGACTGCACGATCCCGACCGGCAGCGCGGCCCACAGCGCCGCCAGCGCGATCCCGGCCCGCGGCCCGTGCAGCCGCTCACCGGTCGCGTACAGCGCCCAGGCCGCGGCCAGCGACGCCGACCAGGCCACCGCCATCCCGGCGTCCGCGGCCGACAGCGGCGTGAGCGCCGACAGGCCGCGCTCCAGCCACGGCAGCAGCGGGAAGAACGCCAGGTTGGAGTGCACATCGCCGTTGGCCAGCTGAACGCTGTAGCCGTAGCCCTGCTCGGCGACCCGGGTGTACCAGAGCGAGTCCCAGCGGGCGGTGAGCAGGGTGTGCCAGTCCTTGCCGTTCGCGGCCGACCAGATGCCGAGCACCAGCAGTCCGAGCAGCCGGACCGCGGCGTACGCCGCCAGCGCGGGCGCGGCCCGGCGCAGTGCGGCGACCACGGCGGCGCCGTCCCGTGCGGTCCGGCCGGGAACCGCGGCCGAGGCAAGATCGTTCATCTGGACGATTATCCAGGTCTCCGGAAATGCCGGACGACGGGCGGAGGGGGAACGTCCGGCACTGCGATGAGCGTCTCATCGTGAGGTGAGCCACGCGGCAGCCCCGGGGACTCGCGTAGTCTGACGTCCTTACTCGCCCGTGCCGCCGGTTCCCCCGGGGCGTTTTTCGCGCCCTGATCCGTGGCCGCGAGAGCATGACTGGAGGTGCTGCATGTCCGGGACGACCGCGTCCGGCAAGGGACGGACGGCTGGTGTTCCCCGGCTTCCAGGCGGCGGTGTGAACCGCTGGACCGTGCTGATCGTGCTCTGCGTGAGCCTGCTCTTCGTCGCGCTGGACACCACGATCCTCTACGTCGCCGTGCCCTCGGTCACCGAGGACCTGCGGCCGGGACCGGTCGAGCTGCTCTGGATCGTCGACATCTACCCGCTGATCGCGGCCTCGTTGCTGATCCTCTTCGGCACGCTCGGCGACCGCGTCGGCCGCCGCCGCGTCCTCCTGCTCGGTTACGGCCTGTTCGGCCTGGCCTCGGCCGTCGCCGCGCTCGCCCCCAATCCGCAGATCCTGATGACGGCGCGCGCCCTGCTCGGCATCGGCGGCGCGATGATCATGCCCGCGACGCTGTCGATCCTCCGGCAGGTCTTCCCCGACCGGCGGGAGCGTGCGGTCGCCATCGGCGTGTGGAGCGCGGTGGCCGCGGTCGGCGCCGCGGTCGGCCCGGTCCTCGGCGGGTTCCTCGTCGAGAACTTCTGGTGGGGCTCGGTCTTCCTGATCAACATCCCGATGATGTCGGCGATGCTCCTGATAGGGCGGTGGCTGCTGCCGGAGTCGCGTGGCGAGCGCAACGGCCCCTGGGACGTGATCGGCGCGGTCGTCGCGGCGGGCGGCGTGCTGGGCATCGTGCTCGGCGTCAAGCGGATCGGCAGCGGCGCGGCCCTCGTCGGACCGACCACGCTGTTGCCCATCGCGCTCGGCGTCGCCCTGCTGCTGCTCTTCGTACGGCGCCAGCGCCGGCTCACCCACCCGCTGATCGACATGCGGCTGTTCGCCCGGCCGGCGTTCGGCACCTCCGTCGGCTGCATCGTGCTGGCCATGCTCGCCCTGGTCGGCCTCCAGCTGATCGCCGTCCAGTACCTCCAGCTCGTCCTGGGGCTGAGCCCCCTGGAGACCGGGCTGCGGATGCTGCCCCTGGTCTTCGCCGCGATGGCGGCCGGCCTCACCGGCTCGAAGCTGCTGCAGGCACTCGGCCCGCGGGCGATGGTCTCGTTCGGTTTCGTGCTCACCGCCGCCGCGGTGCTCTGCCTGACCGCGATGACCAGCCACGACCGCCCGTGGCTGCTGTCCGGCGGCTTCGTGCTGCTCGGCTTCGGCTTCCAGTCCACGCTGTTCGGCGCCTACGAGTCGATGCTCAGCGAGGCCCCGGCCGAGCAGTCGGGCGGCGCCGCGGCCATCGGTGAGACCTCCTACCAGCTCGGTGCCGGCATCGGCGTCGCGCTGCTCGGCAGCGTCATGAACGCCGCCTACGCCCCCGGCCTGACGCATGTCGACGGGGTTCCCGCGAAGACGTCCGCGTCCGCCGCGCACTCCCTGGGCGAGGCGTACAAGGTCGCCGCGGGCCTGGGCGAGAGCGCCAAGGAGGCGCTGCGGATCGCGGCCCGTGATTCCTTCGTCCGCGGGCTGCACATCACCCTCGTCGCCAGCGCCGTGCTGCTGCTGGTCGGTGCGGGCATCGCGCTGCGGCTGCCGCGCCGGGCCGCGGAGTCCACCGAGCGGGCCGAGGGCGACACCGGCACCGCGGAGGGCGCCCCGGCGGGCGCCGGGCGCGGCACCGGCAAGCCCGCCCCGGCCGGCTCCGGCCGCTGAGGCTCCGGCCCCCGCTCTCTTTCCGTTCCGCCGCGCGGCGTTGGCCCTTGCCGCGCGGCACCGCGGGCCGTACCGTCGGACGCGCTGCATAACTACCACTGCTAGTTTTATTCGCGCGCGCTGCACCCGCCGGAGGCCCGCATGTCAGCCAAGCCGTCCTCAGCATCCTCAGCTTCTTCGGGTTCTTCACCTTCTTCGACGGTTCCGCCGTTCGACCCGGGCGATCCGCTGGGCATCGACGACCTGCTCACCGACGAGGACCGCGCGGTCCGCGGCACCGTCCGCCAGTGGGCCGCCGACCGGGTCCTGCCGCACATCGCCGAGTGGTACGAGGCGGGCGAACTCCCCGGCATCCGCGAACTGGCCCGGGAACTCGGCGCGATCGGCGCCCTCGGCATGTCGCTGACCGGCTACGGCTGCGCCGGCGCCTCCGCCGTCCAGTACGGCCTGGCCTGCCTGGAACTGGAGGCCGCCGACTCCGGCATCCGCTCGCTGGTCTCCGTACAGGGCTCGCTCGCCATGTACGCCATCTGGCGCTTCGGCTCCGAGGAGCAGAAGCAGCAGTGGCTGCCGGCGATGGCGGCCGGCGAGACCATCGGCTGCTTCGGCCTGACCGAGCCCGACCACGGCTCCGACCCGGCCGCCATGCGGACGTACGCCAAGAAGGACGGCGACGACTGGGTGCTGACCGGCCGCAAGATGTGGATCACCAACGGCTCGGTGGCCGGCGTCGCGGTGGTGTGGGCCCGCACCGACGACGGCATCCGCGGCTTCGTCGTACCCACCGACGCCCCGGGTTTCTCGGCCCCCGAGATCAAGCACAAGTGGTCCCTGCGCGCCTCGGTGACCAGCGAACTCGTCATGGACGAGGTGCGGCTGCCGGCCGACGCGGTGCTCCCCGGCGTCACCGGTCTGCGCGGCCCGCTCGGCTGCCTGAGCCACGCCCGCTACGGCATCGTCTGGGGTTCCATGGGCGCGGCCCGCGCCAGCTTCGAGGCGGCGCTGGACTACTCCCGTACCCGGGAGCAGTTCGGCAAGCCGATCGGTGGCTTCCAGCTGACCCAGGCCAAGCTCGCCGACATGGCCGTCGAACTGCACAAGGGGATCCTGCTGGCCCACCACCTGGGCATGCGGATGGACGCGGGGCGGCTGCGCCCCGAGCAGATCAGCTTCGGCAAGCTGAACAACGTCCGGGAGGCGATCGAGATCTGCCGCACGTCCCGGACGATCCTCGGCGCCAACGGGATCTCGCTGGAGTACCCCGTCATGCGGCATGCCACCAACCTCGAATCGGTGCTCACCTACGAGGGCACCGTCGAGATGCACCAGCTGGTGCTGGGCAAGGCGCTCACCGGGCTGGACGCCTTCCGGTGAGCGACCCGGCAGGCGCCGGCACCGCCCGGTGACCGGCCCTGCCCTCAACTCTGGTTGCTGCAACATCCGGGGGGGGCAACCCCCGGGCCCCGGCCGGAAGCGCCGGGACGTCGCTCAACTCTGGTTGAAGAAGCCGCCGTTGCGGTGGTCGCGGGTCTCGCCGCTGAGCACCCGGTAGTCGGCGGGGGTGAGCAGGAAGACCCGGGTGGCGACCCGCTCGATCGAACCGCGCAGGCCGAAGGTGAGGCCGGCCGCGAAGTCCACGACCCGCTTGGCGTCGGCGGACTCCATGGACGTCAGGTTGACGATCACCGGGACGCCCTCCCGGAACAGCTCGCCGATGCCACGGGCGTCCCGGAAGCTCTCCGGGGTGACCGTGGCGATGCGGGTGCCCTGGTCCTGGGCGGCCTCGTCGGCCACCCGGACCCGGGGGTCGGTCACCCAGGGGTTGCCACCCGGGCCGGCGGCATCGGGTCCCTCGGCGTAGTCGTCGTCGTAGTAGCGCTCGTCATCATTGTCGTCGACGAGGCCAAGCCAGGCACTCGCCTTGCGCACCGATCCCATTGACGCCTCCTCTCACCCGTGGTCTGCGTGTGTTCCTGCCCCTATCGTCGTCCATCAGGCCGACAGAGTGCCAAGTGGATAGCGGCCGCACGGGGGGTTCGTGACACATCTGGTGCAAAGAGGGTGGCGCGCCATCAGCTTCCGCGCCCTATAAGGAAACTGACTGTATGAAGAGCGTAACGATCGGTATCCGACCGAGTGGTGACGGCAAGTGGCCGGGCCGGTCCCCGGCCTGATCCGCCTGTCTACTTGATCTCCGGCGGGCTGATCTGCGACGTCTTGATCGCCGAGGGCCCGGTGCCCCACTTCTTCAGGATCCGGTCGTAGGTGCCGTCCTTCTTCAGATGGTTGACCGCGGCCTGGAAGGCGGGCGCCAGCGGGGTGCCCTTCTTGAACGCGAAGCCGACGTCGAGCCGTTTGAACTCATTGAGGAACTTCAGACCGGGCTGTTGTTCGACGGCGTACCTCAGCCCGTTGATGGTGCTCATCACCACGTCGCTGCGGCCCTGCTGGAGGGAGATCCACAGCGCTCCCTGCTCGGCGAAGGTCCTGACGTCGTACGGCTTCTTGCCGGACGCCGTGCACAGGTGCCGGTTCTGCTCCAGCGTCGCCTCGAAGGTGGTGCCCGCGCCGGTGGCGACGGTCAGTCCGCACAGCTGCTTCAGCGAGGTGACCTTCTTCAGCGGGCTGTCCTTGCGGGCCGCGAAGCCCTGGCCGTCGTTGACGTACGTGACGAAGTCGATGGTCCTGCGGCGCTCGTCGGTGACGCCGAAGTTGCCGGTGCCCACGTCGTACTTGCCGCTGCCGAGGGCCGGCAGGATCGCCTCGAAGCTCGCCACCTCGCGGTGGATCCGCAGCCCGAGGGCCTTGCCGACCGCGTCCGCGAAGTCGATGTCCTGGCCGGCCAGTGTCGTGCCGTCGGGCAGGTAGGTGGCGCCGGGCGGGGTGCCGACGCTGGCGGCGAGCGCGAGGGTGCCGCGCTTGCGGACCTCGGCGGGCAGCAGTTTCGCCGCCGCCGGGTCCTTGGTGACGCCGGAGACCACGTCGGTGGTGGGGATCTTGGCGTGCGCGGCGGCCGGCCCGGTGGCGCCGGTGCCGTCGGACGGGTCGCCCGGGCCGCAGGCGGTGAGCGCCAGGACGGCGGTGGCCAGCAGGGCCGTGGCGCGCAGTGCGGTGGTGCGGGGCGTGGCGGTGGTCATGGGCGCGGGCTCTCCAGGTGCTTCTCGAACGGCAGCGGGCCGATCGACTCCGGGTCGGCGGACAGGTCGAACAGCGGCCGGTAGCCCACGGCGAGGTAGAGGCCCTTGGCCTCGGGCTGGCGCGGACCGGTGGTCAGGTGGATACGGGTGTAGCCGCGGGCCGCGGCGTGCTGCTCCAGGGCGGCGAGGACCCGCCGGCCCAGTCCGCGCCGGCGGTGCGCGGAGTGCGTCCAGATCCTCTTGAGTTCGGCGGTCCGGGCGTCGAGGCGGCGGTACGCCCCGCCGGCCACCGGCTCGCCGTCCGCAAGCAGCAGCAGGAACGCGCCGCCGGGCGGGGCGAACTCCTCCGCCGGGTACTCCAGGCCGAGATCGACCGGCTTCTCGTAGCGCGTGCTGTATTCGTGGGTCAGCTCGTCCAGCAGCGGGCGGGCGAGGGGATCGGTGACGGTGGTGTGCCGCACCGTCAGACGGCTGTCCGCCAGGGGCCGGGGCGTGGTGGTCATCGGGCCGCCTCCGCGGCCGGTTCCGGTGCCGCGGCCGGTGCGGGCGACGGCCAGGGCAGTGGGTCGGGCAGCTCGTGGCGCAGCCGGGGCAGCACCTCGGCGGCGGCCAGCCGCAGCACCTCGGCCTTGCGGGCGAACGGCAGCCCGGCGCCGTCCACGGAGAAGAACTGCAGCGCATGGCCGTAGGCGAGGTGCTGCGACCGGATCTTGTCGACGATCCGCGCGGGCGAACCGACCAGCGCCGGCCCGTGGTCGGCGGCCTCGTCCAGGGTGCGGAACGGGGTGTTGTTGCCCGGCACGTCGCGCGCGGCGACCGCCGTCTCGTAGTACGGCGCGAACTCCCGGCGGGCGGTGCGGTCGTCGGCCGCCGCGTAGAGCGTGCCGCCCGAGCCGACCAGCGCGGCCGCCGGATCGTGCCCGTAGTCCGCCCAGCGGGCCCGGTAGTGGTCGATCAGTTTGGCGTAATTGGCCACCGGCTGGATGACGTTGGCCGCGAGGACCGGATCGCCCCAGAGTGCCGCCAGCTCCACCGAACGCTCGCTGGTGGCGCTGCCGTGCCAGATCGTGGGCGGCCGCCGGAACGGGCGGGGCAGCACCGTGGCGTCCTTCAGCGGCGGCCGGAACCGGCCCGACCAGGTGACCTGCTCCTCGCTCCACAGCCGGCGCAGCAGTTCGTAGTTCTCCTCCTGGAGCGCGTACTGGTCCTCCGGATCGCGGTGGAAGAGGTGCCAGGGCTCGGGCGCGTTGCCCTTGCCGATGGTCAGCTCCAGCCGGCCGCCGGAGAGCTGGTCGACGGTGGCGTAGTCCTCGGCGACGCGTACCGGGTCCAGGGTGGACAGCACGGTGACGGTGGTGAACAGCCGGATCCGGTGGGTCCGGGCGGCGATCGCGCCCAGCACCGCGGGCGGCGAGCTGGACAGGAACGGCGCACCGTGCCGCTCCCCGACGCCGAACGCGTCGAACCCCAACTCCTCGGCCAGAACCGCGAGTTCGACGACCTCGCGGAGCCGTTCGTGGGGAGAGAGGAGGCGCCCGGACAGCGCGTCCGGGACGTTGTCGATCAGAGTCATGACGCCGAAGCGCATACCGCGCCCTTCTGCGAGCGGGACGGAGGGAGGAAGGAAGGGAGGAAGGAAGGAAGGAAGGGAGGAAAGGGCGCAGGGCCCCGGGAGGGGAGGGAGGCGTGGTGAAGCGGGTGGAGCGAGGGGAGGGGGCGCCGAAGAAGCGGCGCGGCGTGTGAAGGCGCGCGGCGGGAGGAGAAGGAGAACCGCGGAAGGGGCCCGGCCTTATCGGCGACGGGCCGCAGGGCAGGGGGTCAGCTCAACAGGACGCCGACCACACACGACCGAAGTCGATGTGGTCGCGGGTGACCAGCCGCTGCCATGCGTACATGCCGACAAGTGGAACAGGCATCCGTTTCCACGTCAACTGCGACGTGATCCCTCGCTCACAGTGCGGACGGCCTTGACAACCCGGCGTGTTGACCCCATAGCCTCAAGAGCCGGTCGTGCTGAGGGGCGCGGCCTGCTCGTTCGTGTGAAGGCGCCGGAGCCCGTGCTCGCTCTCGGCATCCACGGAGCCTTCGCATGCCCTTGGTCGACCCCGTTTCCGACACCCTCGACGCCCCGGCCGCACCCGCCGCGGCGCCCCCCGACACCCCCGACTCCCCGGACCCCGCCGCGTTGCGCATCGTGCCGCGCCGGCGCACCGGCCGGCGGGCCGCGGCCGCCGTCGTCCTCGTTCTGCTGGCGCTGGCCCTGGTCTCCGTCGTCCGCAACGACGCCTTCCAATGGGACGTGGTCGCCGACTACTTCCTGACCACCGCCGTCCTGCGCGGCCTGGGACTGACGCTCTGGCTGACCGTGGCCGTCATGGTCCTCGGCTTCGCGCTGGGCACCCTGCTCGCGGCCATGCGGCTGTCCGACAATCCCGTGCTGCGCGGCGTCAGTTGGGGCTACGTCTGGCTCTTCCGGTCCATGCCGATCCTGGTGCAGCTGCTGTTCTGGTTCAACATCGGGGCGCTCTACCCGACGATCCTCGGCGTGCGGACCGTCAATCTGCTCGGCCCGGTCGGCATCGCGGTCGTCGGGCTGACCCTGCACGAGGCCGCCTACGCCGCCGAAGTGGTCCGCGGCGGCATCCTGTCGGTCGACAAGGGCCAGCTGGAGGCCGCCCAGTCGCTGGGGCTGGGCGCCTGGCGGCGGCTGCGCCGGATCGTGCTGCCGCAGGCCATGCGGGCGATCGTGCCACCGGCCGGCAACATGCTGATCGGCACCCTCAAGGGCACCTCCATCGTCAGTGTCATCGCCGTGCAGGACCTGCTCTACTCCGTGCAGCTGGTCTACCACCGCACCTATCAGGTCATCCCGCTGCTGCTGGTCGCCACCCTCTGGTACATCGTGGTCACCTCCGTGCTCGGCGCCGGTCAGTTCTTCGTCGAGCGGCACTACGCCCGCGGTACGGCCGGTGCCCGGTGAACGCCTCGCTCGTCATCGTCGGGGCCGGCCCGCGCGGCACCGGCGTCCTGGAGCGGCTGGCCGCCAACCTCCCCGAGCTGTACGGCGACCGGCCCCTGGACATCCACCTCGTCGATCCGCACCCGCCCGGCGGCGGCCGCATCTGGCGCCACGACCAGTCCCCGCTGCTCTGGATGAACTCCATGGCCGAGGACGTCACGATGTTCACCGACGAGACGGTGGAGCAGGCCGGTCCGGTGCGGCCGGGGCCCACCCTCGCCGAGTGGACCGGGGCCGACGGGCAGGCGTTCCTGAGCCGGCAGCGGCAGGGCGCGTATCTGCGCTGGGTGTACGAGCGGTCGGTGGCCGCGCTGCCGCCCGCCGTCACCGTCCATGAGCACCGGGGCACCGCGGTACGGGTCTCCGGGTCGCGCGAGGGCCGGCAGCAGGTGTGGCTGGCCGGCCGCCCGGCGCCGCTCCTGGCCGACCTCGTCGTCCTCACCCTCGGCCACCTCGACGCCGAACTCCCGCCGGAACAGGCGGGGTTCGCGGAATTCGCGGTCCGGCACGGGCTCACCTACCTGCCACCCGCCTTCACCGCCGACAGCGATCTGAGCGCCCTCCGGCCCGGCGAACGGGTGCTGGTGCGTGGTTTCGGGCTGGCCTTCATCGACCTGATGGTGCTGCTGACCGAGGGCCGCGGCGGCACGTACACCACCGGCCGGGACGGGCGGCTGACCTACCGGCCCTCGGGCCGCGAGCCCGTGCTGCACGTCGGTTCGCGGCGCGGCGTCCCGTACCACTCCAAGATCGGCTACCCGCCGAGCGGTGAACGGCCGCCGCTGCCCCGGTTCTTCGGGCCCGCCCAGGTGGACGAACTCCTCGCCCGGCCCGGCGGGATCAGCTTCCGGCGCGACGTCCGGCCGCTGATCGACAAGGAGCTGGGCTTCGCCCACTACCACCGGCTGTTCACCGCGCACGCCGACCGCACCCGGATGGCCTGGCCCGACTTCGAGGAGAAGTACGCCGCCGCCGACTCGGGCAGTGCCGCCCTCCAGGCCCTGGTCGGCGCGGCCGTCCCGGACCCCGCCGACCGGCTGGACCTGGCGGCGCTGGACCATCCGCTGGCCGGCCTGCGCCACCCCGACGCCGAGGCGCTGCAGGAGGGGCTGCGCGGCTACATCGAGGCCGACCTCGCCCGCCGCCACGACCCCGCGCACAGCCCCGACCTCGCGGTCTTCCTCGCGCTGCTGTCGGTCTACGGCCAGCTGGTCCGGCTCGGCGACCTCGGCCCCTGGTGGCACGGCTTCTTCAGCTACCTCGCCTCCGGCCCGCCGGGACCGCGGCTGCGCCAGCTGCTCGCGCTCTCCCGGGCCGGTGTGGTGCGCTTCCTCGGCGCGGACACCACCGTCACCGCCGACCCGCGGCGCGGGCTGTTCCGCGCCGAAAGCCCCAGCGTGCCGGGGGAGTCGGTGACGGCCCGGGCGCTGGTCGAGGCCCGGCTGCCGGAACCGACCGTGGCGCACACCCGCGACGCCCTGCTCCGCTCCCTGTACGCCGAGGGCGCGGCCGCGACCCCGGCCGGGCTGCTGGCGGTCGACCCCGCCGACGGCCGGATCCTGGACCGGGCCGGCCTCCCGCATCCGCGCCGCTTCGCCCTCGGCCCGCACACCGATGCCCGGGCCGGCGGCGCCTTCTCCCGTCCCGGTACCAACGCCCCCGCCTTCCGGCAGAACGACGCCACCGCGCGGGCGCTGCTCACCTTCCTCCGCGACCGGGCCGCCCGGCCCGCCCCCGCCCCCGCCCCCGCCCCCGTCCCCGTCCCCACCCCCCGTACCGCACCCACCCCCGAGGACACCCATGCCGCTGACCACTGACCCACCCGCCGCCCGGACGGCCCCCGAGCGGGCCGGACCACCGGCCGCCGACGATCCGGCCACCCTGAAGGTCGTCCCCGTACGCCACCCCTGGCGGTGGGCCGCGATTGCGGTGACCGCCGTGCTGATCGCGCAGTTCGTGCACGGACTGGTCACCAACCCGGCCTGGGAATGGCCGGTGTTCGCACAGTTCTTCACCGCGGAGACGGTCCTCAAGGCGGTCTGGGTCACCCTCCAGCTGACCGTCTACGGCACCGCCCTCGGCTTCGCCCTGGGCATCGTGCTGGCCTTCATGCGGCTGTCCGCCAGCCCCTTCCTGCGCTGGGTCGCCTTCGGCTACATCTGGGCCTTCCGCTCCATCCCGCTCATCGTCCAGCTGCTGTTCTGGTTCAACCTCGCCTACCTCTACAAGCGGCTGGACTTCGGCATCCCCTTCGGGCCCGGCTTCTTCCACTTCGACACCATGGGGCTGGTCGGGGCGATGGGCGCGGCGGTGCTGGGCCTGGCGCTGCACCAGGCCGCGTACGCCGCCGAGATCGTGCGCGGCGGGGTGCTCGCGGTGGACGGCGGACAGCTGGAGGCGGCCGCCGCGCTCGGCATCCCGCGGCTGCGCCAGCTGCGCCGCATCGTGCTGCCGCAGGCCGCGCGTTCGATCCTGCCCAACGCCACCAACGAGGTCATCTCCCTCTTCAAGGGCACCTCGATCGTCTCCGTCATGGCGATCGGCGAGCTCTTCTACCAGGTCCAGGTCATCTACGGACGGAACGGCCGGGTCGTGCCCCTGCTGATGGTCGCCACCGCCTGGTACGTCCTCCTCACCACCGTGCTCTCCGTCCTCCAGCACTACGTGGAACGCCACTTCGCCAAGGGAGCCACCCGATGAGCACGCAGACCGTGATGGTCGACGTCCGCTCGGTCCACAAGAGCTACGGCTCGCTCGACGTCCTGATGGGAGTGGACCTGACGGTCCGGGCCGGCGAGGTCACCGTCGTCCTCGGCCCGTCCGGCTCCGGCAAGTCCACCCTGCTGCGCACCATCAACCACCTGGAGAAGGTCGACGGCGGCTCGGTGAGCGTGGCCGGCGCGCTGGTCGGGTACCGCAGGTCCGGCAACAAGCTGCACGAGCTGCGGGAACGGGAGATCCTCAAGCAGCGCACCGGTATCGGCTTCGTCTTCCAGAACTTCCACCTCTTCCCGCACCTGACCGTGCTGGCGAACATCACCGAGGCCCCGGTCTCCGCGCTCGGCCGCCCGAAGAAGGAGGCCGAGGCGGCCGCCCGGGCGCTGCTCGACCGGGTCGGGCTCGCCGACAAGGCGGACGCCTACCCGCGGCAGCTCTCCGGCGGCCAGCAGCAGCGGGTGGCCATCGCCCGGGCGCTCGCCCTCGAACCGAAGCTGCTGCTCTTCGACGAGCCGACCTCCGCGCTCGACCCGGAGCTGGTCGGTGAAGTCCTCGACGTCATCCGGGACCTGGCCCGCCGGGGCACCACGATGATCATCGTCACCCATGAGATCGGCTTCGCCCGCGAGGTCGCCGACACCGTCGTCTTCATGGACGGCGGACGGATCGTCGAACAGGGCCCGCCCGGCCAGGTCCTCGACCACCCGCGCCATGAGCGCACCGCGTCCTTCCTTTCCAAGGTCCTGTGAACATGAGGAGACATCCGTTGCCCCGCCGCACCCTGACCACCGCCCTCACCCTCGCCGCCGGCTCCGTACTGCTCACCGCCTGCGGCGGCGCGGCCGCGGGCAGCGGCGACGACGCCGGGAACGCCGTCACCGGCGCCCATGGCGTCAAGATCAACATCGGCCCGGACCAGCACCGCATCCACGGCGTCAAGGACCCCAAGATCGCCGCGCTGGTGCCCGCCCGGGTCCGCGGGACCGGTGAGCTGCGGATCGGCGTGAGCGCCGACGGCAGCCCCCCGCTGACCTTCCACGCCACCGACGACAAGACCCTCATCGGCGTCGAGGACGACATCGCCACCCTCGTCGCCGACACCCTCGGCCTCAAGCCCCGCTTCGACCCGCTGTCGTGGGAGAACCTCTTCGTCGGCCTGGACAGCGGCAAGCTCGACGCGGTCTTCTCCAACGTCACCGTCACCGAGGAGCGCAAGGAGAAGTACGACTTCGCCACCTACCGGCTCGACCAGCTCGCGATGGAGGCGAAGAAGGGCAGCGGCTGGAAGGTCCGCGGCCCCAAGGACGTCGCGGGCAGGACCATCGCGGTCGACTCCGGCACCAACCAGGAGAAGATCCTCGTCGACTGGAGCAGGGAGAACGAGAAGGCCGGCCGCAAGCCGGTCGACATCAAGTACTTCCACAAGCCCTCCGACACCTACCTCGCCCTCCAGTCCGGCCGCCTCGACGGCTTCTTCGGCCCGAACCCGACCGCCGCGTACCACGTCAACACCGCCGGGCAGACCGAGATCGTCGGCACCTTCTCCGGCGGCGGCAGCGTCCGGGGCGAGATCGCCGCCACCACGAAGAAGGGCAGCGGACTGGTCAAGGCCTATGCCGCGGCGCTGCAGAAGGTCATCGACGACGGCCGCTACGGAAAGGTGCTGGCCCGCTGGGGGCTCACCGGTGAGGCCCTCACGTCCTCGCGGATCAACCCGCCCGGCCTGCCCAGGACCGCCAACTGACCGGCGCCGGACCGGAAAGGAACCCCATGCCCCACCCCCTGCACCTGGCCGTCGCGCTGGACACCCCGCAGCCGTCCGGCGGTGCCGCCCACGACGCCGCGTACGACGCCGCGCACCTCGTCGCGCTCGCCCGGCTCGCCGAGCGCGGCGGCCTCACCTTCGTGACCCTCGGCGACGATTTCGGCCGCCCCGGCCTCGACGCCCCGGCCGTGCTCGCCCGGATCGCGCCCGCCACCGAACACATCGGGCTGATCCCCACCGTCACCACCACCCACACCGAGCCGTTCCACGTCTCCACCACGGTCGCCACCCTGGACTGGGTCAGCCGCGGCCGGGCCGGCTGGGCCGTCGAGGTCTCCACCACCGAGGCCGACGCCGCGCTCTTCGGCCGCCGGCCGGCCGCCCCGCCCGCCGAGGTCTGGGCCGAGGCCGGCGAGGTCGCCGACGTCGCGGCCCGGCTGTGGGACAGCTGGGAGGACGACGCGGAGATCCGCGACCGCGCCACCGGCCGGTTCATCGACCGGGACAAGCTCCACCACGTCGACTTCACCGGCCGCACCTTCTCCGTCCGCGGCCCCTCGATCGTGCCCCGGCCCCCGCAGGGCCGCCCGGTCATCGCGGTGGACGCCACCGACGAGCCGGCGCGCGAGGTGGCCGCGGCCCACGCCGACCTCGCCCTGGTCCGCGTCGAGGACCCGGCCACCGCCCGGGCCGTCCGCGAGGAGCTGCGCGGCTACGCCCGCAGGCACGGCCGCGACCCCGGCCACCTGCTGGTCTTCGCCTCGCTGCCGGTCGAACTCGACGACGCGGCCGACGGGGCCGGGCTCGCCGACCTGATCGCGGACTGGCGGGCGGCCGGCGCCGCCGACGGCTTCCATCTGCGCCCCGCCGATCCCGGCCGGGACCTCGCACTGCTCGTCGAGGCCACCGTCCCCGTCCTCCGGGCACGCGGTCTGCTCGGGCGCCCCGGCCACCCGGGCGGCACGCTGCGCGAGCACCTCGGCCTGCCCCGCCCGGCCGGCCGCTACGCCTCCGCCAGGGAGACCGCATGACCCCGACGACCCCCGCGACACCCACAACCCCGCCCCCGCGCAAGCAGATCCGGCTCGCCGCCCACTTCCCCGGCGTCAACAACACCACCGTCTGGGCCGACCCGAGGTCCGGCAGCCAGATCGACTTCGCCTCCTTCGAGCATCTCGCCCGTACCGCCGAGCGCGGACTGTTCGACTTCTTCTTCCTCGCCGAGGGGCTGCGGGTCCGCGAGCACAAGGGGCGGATCCACGACCTCGACGTGGTCGGCCGGCCCGAGTCGCTCACCGTGCTGGCCGCCCTGGCGGCGGTCACCGAGCACCTGGGACTGGCCGCCACGGTCAACACCACCTTCAACGAGCCGTACGAACTCGCCCGCCGGCTCGCCTCCCTCGACCACCTCAGCGACGGCCGGGCGGCCTGGAACGTGGTCACCACCTCCGACGCCTTCACCGGCGAGAACTTCCGCCGCGGCGGCTACCTCGACCGCGCCGACCGGTACACCCGGGCGGCCGAATTCGTCGCCGTGGCACGGAAGTTGTGGGACTCCTGGCCGGACGGGGCGGCACCCCGGCCGGTCGATCACCGCGGGCAACACTTCACCGTCCGCGGCGGGTTCACCGTGCCGCGCAGCCCGCAGGGGCATCCCGTCATCATCCAGGCCGGGGACTCCTCCGAGGGCCGGGAGTTCGCCGCCGCCACCGCGGACGTCATCTTCACCCGGCACAGCGGCCTGGAAGCCGGCCGGGCCTTCTACGCCGACGTCAAGCGCCGGCTCGCGGCGTACGGCCGGCAGCCGGACCACCTCGCGGTCATGCCGGGCGTCACCTTCGTCCTCGGTGACACCGCCGCCGAGGCCCAGGAGCACGCCGCCGAGATCCGCCGGCTGCAGGTCTCCCCGCAGAACGCGCTGCTCGCGGCCGAGCAGATCTGGGGCGTGGACCTCTCCGGGTACGACCCCGACGGGCCGCTGCCGGACTTCGATCCGGACCCCGGCAGCGAGCTGGCCCAGGGCCGGGTCAGGATCGCCGACCCGAAGGCGATCGCCGACAAGTGGCGGGCGCTGTCCCGCGCCAAGGGACTGTCGCTGCGCGAGACGGTGATCGAGACCACCGGCCGGCAGTCCTTCATCGGTACCCCGGAGGACGTCGCGGCGCAGATGGACGCCTTCGTGCAGGCCGACGCCGCCGACGGGTTCATCCTGGTGCCGCATCTGACGCCGGGCGGTCTCGACCCGTTCGTCGACCGGGTGGTACCCCTCCTCCAGGAGCGCGGGGTCTTCCGCACGGCATACACCGGCACGACGCTCCGCTCCCACCTGGGGCTGCCGCCGCAGCCCGGCCGCGCAGCAGGAAAGGGACCCACCGCATGAGCACCGACGCACGCGAGGAGTGGCAGGACTGGCGCGAGCGGCGCCGCGCCGCGATCAGCGGGCCGTACGGCCCGCTCGCCCTGGCCGGCACCCACTGGCCGGCGGACCACCCCGACGGCCGGATCGCGGGACTGCCGGGCCACTGGACCGCCCAGGACGACGCGGTCGTACTGCGGGCCGGGCCGGACGACGGACTCACCGTCGACGGCAGGCCGGCCGCCGGAGAGATCCGGCTCGGCCCGGACGCGGACCCCGCCTCGACGCGGGTGACGTCCGGCGAGCGGCATCTGCTGGTGCTGCGCCGCGACGGCGACTGGGCGGTGCGCGACTTCGACCCGCAGTCGGAGGCCCGCCGGTCGTTCGCCGGCATCGACGTCTACGAGCACGACGAGCGCTGGGTGCGGCCGGGTCTCTTCCGGCCGTACGCGCAGGGCCGCACGATCCAGGTGCGCAACGCCGACGGGCAGCGGCGGGGCCTGGGGCTCGCCGGGGAGCTCGCGTTCACCCTCGAAGGGGACGAGCACACCCTGCAGGTCGCGGTCGAGGGCGACGGCTCGCTGTGGGCGGTGCTCGCCGACGCCACCAGCGGCACCGACAGCTACCGCTTCCGGTTCCTGCGGCCGCCCGCGCCCGCCGCGGACGGCACCGTCACGGTGGACCTCAACCGGATCCTGCTGCCGCCGTGCGCGTTCGCCGACCACTTCCTGTGCCCCTTCCCGCCGCCCGGCAACACCCTGTCGGTCGCCCTGCGGGCGGGGGAGCGGAACCCCACCGTCCGCTGACCCGTCCCAGGACCGGCCGACGGGGTCACCCCGCGCCCCGGCAGCCGTCAACCCGGCCGCCGGGGCGCGGTGTTGAGGTGTCGGGCGCATTTCCGGCGCGAGACATGCGTGAAGCCCTCTTGCGCTCGACGGGTGGTGCGCCGGAGACTCCCGCTCAGCGCTTGTCAGGGGCACGCAAAAATGAACGTGCGGATTCCGCGTGCCCTTCGGCTGCGCCTCACCGGGCTGCCCACCGGCGGCCCCCCGATCCCCTCGGAGGAATCAGTGAGGAACGAGCGCACCACCCCCCGCAGCGGCGTGGCGAGACGCACCCGGCTGATCGCCGTGGCGTCCGGACTGGTGGCCGCCTGCGCCATCGCCGTCCCGACCGCCAGCGCCCAGAACCCCGCACCCGCACAGACGTTCAGCGCCGCCCGGCTCGCCGCCGCCGGTGACGCGGTCCGCGCGGCGGACGTCGCCGGCACCGCCTGGCGGGTCGACCCGGCGAACCACACCCTGGTCGTCACCGCCGACCGCACCGTCTCCCGGGCGGAGATCGCGAAGATCCAGCGGGCCGCCGGCGCCAACGCCGGTGCGCTCCGCATCGACCGGACCGCCGGCACCTTCCGCAA
The DNA here is from genome assembly GCF_043202395.1 of Streptomyces sp. NPDC048197. Lineage (NCBI taxonomy): Bacteria > Bacillati > Actinomycetota > Actinomycetes > Kitasatosporales > Streptomycetaceae > Streptomyces > Streptomyces sp. NPDC048197. The sequence goes on along the minus strand of NZ_JBIDAJ010000028.1, from coordinate 19,379 downwards.
GTTCCTCTCCGGCGGCGACGCCATCTACACGCCGAGCTGGCGCTGCTCGCTGGGCTTCAACGTCCGCAGCGGCAGCACCTACTACTTCCTGACGGCCGGTCACTGCACCGAGGGCAAGCCGCCGTGGTACACCAACTCCTCGGACACCACGAGCATCGGCCCGACGACCGGCACCAGCTTCCCCGGCAACGACTACGGCATCGTGAAGTACACCAACACGTCCCTGTCGCACCCGGGCACCGTCGGCAGTCAGGACATCACCAGCGCCGGCACCCCGAGCGTCGGCCAGTCCGTCACCCGCCGCGGCTCCACCACCGGCATCCACAGCGGCAAGGTCACCGCGCTGAACGCCACCGTCAACTACGGCAGCGGCGACATCGTCTCCGGGCTCATCCAGACCACCGTCTGCGCCGAACCCGGTGACAGCGGCGGCCCGCTCTACTCCGGGACCAAGGCCCTGGGCCTGACCTCCGGCGGCAGCGGCGACTGCACGTCCGGTGGCACCACCTTCTTCCAGCCCGTCACCGAGGCGCTCAGCGCGTACGGCGTGAGCGTGTACTGACCGGACGGGACGTGCGCACTTCCTGACCGGACAGGTCCGGCCGGGCCCCCGTCAGCCGGCGGACGGGGACCCGGCCGGCACCCCTCGCCGCGCCTCGACCGCCTTCCGGAGCCGGGCATACCATGGAAAAGCAGCCCGGACACGGACGGTATACGGCACACCTCAGGGGGCCGTGATGGTCGAAGAACTGGTGACGGCCGGAGTGGGACTGGCATGCGCCGGCGCGGTGTATTTCATGGCGGCGGCGCGGGTGGTCAGGCAGTACGAGCGCGGTGTGGTGCTCCGGCTGGGCAAGCTGACCTCCGCGGTCCGGCCGCCGGGCTTCACCATGATCATCCCGGGCATCGACCGGATGCGTAAGGTCAACATGCAGATCGTCACGATGCCGGTGCCCGCCCAGGAAGGCATCACCCGCGACAACGTCACGGTCCGGGTCGACGCGGTGGTCTACTTCAAGGTCGTGGACGCCGCCGACGCGGTCATCCGGGTCGAGGACTACCGCTTCGCGGTCTCCCAGATGGCCCAGACCTCCCTCCGGTCGATCATCGGCAAGAGCGAACTGGACGACTTGCTGTCGAACCGCGAGAAGCTCAACCAGGGGCTGGAGCTGATGATGGACAGCCCGGCCATCGGCTGGGGCGTGACCGTCGACCGGGTCGAGATCAAGGACGTCTCGCTGCCGGAGACGATGAAGCGGTCGATGGCCCGCCAGGCGGAGGCCACCCGCGACCGGCGGGCCCGGGTGATCAACGCCGATGCCGAGCTGCAGGCGTCGAAGAAGCTGGCCGAGGCCGCGGCCGCGATGTCCGACCAGCCCGCCGCGCTGCAACTGCGGCTGCTGCAGACCGTGGTGGCGGTCGCCGCCGAGAAGAATTCCACCCTCGTCCTGCCGTTCCCCGTGGAGCTGCTGCGGTTCCTGGAGCGCTCCGCGCAGCAGGGCCAGGTTCCGGCCGGCCCGCCGGAGGCCGCGGACCGGCGGGAGCCGGTGCGCCGCCCGGACGGCGCGACCGCCGCGGAGGAGCCGCTGCCGGGCGAGGAGCGGCTGGAAGTGCTGCCCGACGCCGAGCACCCGGCCGACCTGCCCGCCCACCTGGCGACCGAGGAGCCGGTGGACCTGCCGGCCGATGTGCCGACCGACGTGCCGGTGGACCTCCCGGAAGACCTCCGCTGAGCCGGTCCGCCCGCCCCTGCCCCCGCCGCTCCCCGGCGGGGGCGTTTTCCGGCCGGACCGGACCCTCACATACGGGCCCGCCCGGAGTGGCCCGGACCCCCGTTGATGTCCGCACTCAGGAGCGCGGTCCGCGGATATCGGTGTGACGGCGATGTGGCGAAACCGTGAACTCCCGTACGTGAGACCGGAACTCGGTCTTGTGCACGACTGAGACGGGTGGGAATATTCGGCTCCGCACCTTGGCATGAACGCGACCCCCCGAGGCGCCGCGCCGCGGGGCGGGCCCCGTTCGTGCCGGATCTCACTCTCCGGGCCCGTGCGACTCCCCACAGTCCGGGCCCTTCCCCCCACGGGAGGCTCTGAGTTGAAGCACCGACGCATACCCCACCGGCGCGCCGTCCTGGCAGGCGCCGGAGCGCTCGCCCTCGCCGCCACCGCCACCGTCACCCTCGCCAACGCCCAGGCGTCCCCGGCCCCCACCGCCCCCACGGTGGCCAGGCTGACCTCCGCCGCGGCCACCACCCTGGCGTCCCACCTCAAGACCGGCACGGCCGGCGCGTACTACGACGCGCAGGCGAAGAAGCTGGTGGTCAACGTCGTCAGCGAGACCGCGGCCAAGGCCGTCCGGGCGAAGGGCGCCGAGGCCAGACTCGTCAAGCACACCCTCGCCCAGCTCGACGCGGCCCGGCAGACGCTGAAGGCCAAGGCCACCATCCCCGGCACGGCCTGGGGCATCGACCCGCGCAGCAACAAGGTCGTGGTGACCGCCGACCGCACGGTCACCGGCAGCAGGCTGGACCGGCTCACCGCGGTCACCCGGAGCCTCGGCGACCGGATCGAACTCCGGCGCAGCAAGGGGCAGTTCAGGCCCTTCATCGGTGGCGGTGACGCGATCTGGGGGAGCGGCGCCCGCTGCTCGCTGGGCTTCAACGTCGTCAAGGACGGTCAGCCCTACTTCCTCACGGCCGGCCACTGCGGCAACGCCGTCAAGAGCTGGTCGGACAAGCAGGGCGGCTCGGAGATCGCGACCACCGAGGACTCCAAGTTCCCCGGCGACGACTACTCCCTCGCCAAGTACACCGGGAACACCGAGCACCCGAGCGAGGTCGACCTCTACAACGGCAGCACCCAGAAGATCACCAAGGCCGCCGAGGCCACCGTCGGTGAGAAGGTGCAGCGCAGCGGCAGCACCACCCAGGTCCACGACGGCACCGTCAAGGCCCTGAACGCCAGCGTCAATTACCAGGAGGGCACGGTCGAAGGGCTGATCCAGACCGACGTCTGCGCCGAGCCCGGCGACAGCGGCGGTGCGCTCTTCGACGGCGAGTCCGCGATCGGCCTCACCTCCGGCGGCAGCGGCGACTGCTCCGGCGGCGGCGAGACCTTCTTCCAGCCGGTCCCGGAGGCCCTGAAGGCCTACGGCGCGCAGATCGGCTGATCCGCGGCCGCGGTCCCGGAGCCGTCCCGGCATGCTCCCGGGGCGCCGCCCCCGGACACGTCCGCCGTCCGGGGGCCGGCGCCCCGCGGGGTCAGCCGGCCGCCCGCCCGTCGCCCGGCCCGAACGCGGCCAGTGCCTCCTCGGCCGAAACCCGGGCCCGTACGTACGTATCCGCCCAGTCGGCCGCCGACGGGAAGCCCGAATCCCGGGCGATCCGGGCGCAGGCCGCGTCGTAGTCGAAGGGGGTGTGCCGCAGGGTGACCGCGCCGCCGCCGGGCCCCAGCAGCGCCCAGTGCGCACCGGCCCTGCCGTACGGCATGCCGACGCTGCCGGGGTTGACCACCAGCCGCCCGTGGGTGAGCCGGACGTACGGCATGTGGGTGTGCCCGCAGACCACGGTCCGTACGGTGTCGGGCAGCTCCGCCAGCACCTCGGCCCAGCGCTCGGGCCGTGAGTCGACGAGCACCATCTCCTCGTCGTCCCGGGGCGTGGCGTGGCAGAACAGGACCGGCCCGAGCCCGGCCACCTCCAAGGTGACGGAGGTGGGCAGCGCCCGGAGGGAGTACTTGTCCTCCGGGGCGAGTTGGCCGGCCGCCCAGGCGCTGACCGGGTCCGCCGGGCCGTCTTCCCCGCGGCCCGCCGGATCGTCGGTCAGCTCCCGGTCGGCGTTGCCGCGGACCCACACCGCGCGCTCCCCGAGGGAGCGCAGCGCGGCGAGGGTCTCGCGGGGCAGCGGCCCGGCGAGCAGATCGCCGGTCAGTACGATCCGCCCGGCGGCGCGGACGTCCGGTTCGGCGAGTACCGCCTCCAGGGCCGGCAGCACACCGTGGACGTCGGAGAGCACGGCGACCCCGGTCCGGTCCGAAGGTCCGTGCGGGGGCCGGATGTTGATGTCGGTCATGGGCCGAGCCTATGCACCCGTGGTCCCCGAACGTGGCGGTCCCCGGGCACCACCCACCGGTGCCCGGGGACCTGGGTGCGGTGCTCAGAACTCGAAGACCGAGCTCAGGCCGGCGCGCATCACACAGGAGTTGGCGTAGGTGTAGGTGTACGACACCCGCTTGCCCTGCCACACGCCGTCGGCGGTGACGACGATCGGGGCCCACTCCTTGGTGCACAGCCGGTCCGACTTGGGGCTGGTGACGGTGTTGAAGTCACCGGCCGCGGCCCGCAGTTCGGCGCAGGCGGCCTTCGGCGCCGGGTGGCTGCCGGAGGCCACCGGCATACAGCTGAGCGACACCGCGCGCTGGACCGTGGCGTTCGCGCGGCTGTCGCCCTGGCCGACCGTCAGCACCAGTTCCGACGGTGCGTAGAGACCGCCGCTGCGCGCGGGCTGTGCTGGGGCGGCGACGGCTTGGGCGCTGGTGGCCAGCGTGCCGAGGACCAGCGCCGTGCCGAGCGCGATCGCCCCAGTGGTGTACCGCATGACGAACACTCCTTTGCTCGAAGGTGCAGATACCGGACGGGAGTTTGGTCGAAACACGTCCCGAAAGCACCTTGAGCGGTCCTTCGCCGATCGCTTTGAGTCGTTGGGTGAAAGCTGAGAGTAATGGCGCGAACCTGACGGGAGGGGTTCGGGGGAGCGCACGGGAAGCGCGGTGCGGCCAGCCGGGATGCCCCGTGCATCGTGCGGGGGGCAAGGGCCACGATGACCGGGAGGGAAGCAATCCGGCCGCCGACCGGTCGTTCGGGCGGGTTTTGATCTCCGTCGATTGGCCGAAGAGGGGGGCCGGAGGCCGCCTCCGTACGGCCTGAGCCGCGCTTCGAGGTAACAGGCGGTCGGCGGCGGGCCGCCTTACCCGCCGCGTTTTCGTACGCAATCGGGGCCCGGGCGCCCTCAATCCCGGGGCGCGGACCGCCCGTTCGGCGGCCCGTCCAGCTCCGGCAGGCCGGCCGTCAGCGCCCGCATGCCGCGGGCCGCCAACTCGCCGGGCCCGCGCGGACCGTCCACCGGACCGTCGTCCGCCGCCCACTCCTCCACCGCGACCCGCAGCGCGGTGTTCGCCGCAGCCGCGGCCAGCCGGACCTGCAGCGCGTCCGCACCCGTCATCCGCGCCAGGACCGGCCGCAACGTCTCCTCGGCCTCGTGGTGGACCCGGTGCCAGACCGCGCGCAGCGCCGGATCGCCGGGCATCGCCCGCAGCAGCCCGCGGGTCCGGCGCAGCGCCTCCGCGGCCGGCTCGTCGGCGGGGGTCAGTGCCCGGCGGGCGGCCCGCTCCAGCACTTCACGGACCGTGGGCGCTTCCGGCCCGGCGGGCGGTGCGGCCAGGTCGTCGATCCACTGCCGCACCCCGACGGAGAGCAGCGGCGCCACCGCCTCCTCCTTGGTGCGGAAGTAGCGGTAGAAGGTGCGCAGCGCAACGCCGGAGGCGCGGGCGATCTCCTCGGCGGTGACCGCGGCGCCGCGCTCGGCGAACAGCACCGCCGCACAACGGGCGATCTCCAGCTGGGTCGCGGCCTTGCGCCGCTCGGTGAGCGAGGGGCGGGCGGCGGGCGCCGCGGGACGGGGTTCGGTGGGCACGGACTCGGCGGACATGGACTCAGCTTACGAGCGTGGTGACAGCGCGGCACATCGCGCGTGTCTGGCACATCGTGCCATCGCGGCGTACCGTGCACAGCGATCGCCGCAGCGTCGATCGTCGCCATTGCGAAGGGAGCACCACCATGAACCGCTTCGAGGGACGCCGGGTCCTGATCACCGGGGCCGGCTCCGGTATCGGCCAGGCCGCCGTCCACCGGATCCTCGCCGAGGGCGGCCGGGTGGTCGCGGCGGACGTCGACGCCGCGGGCCTGCAGGCCACCGCCGGCCGGGCCGCCGCGGACGGGGCCGCAGGCCGGCTGCGGACCGCGGTGCTGGACATAGCCGACGAGGCGGCGGTCCGCTCCGGCGTCGCCGCCGCGGTGGACGGCCTCGGCGGCCTGGACGTGCTGGTCAACGCGGCCGGCATCCTGCGCTCCGCGCACACCCACCAGACCGGCCTGGAGCTCTTCAACCGGATCATCGCGACCAACCTGACCGGCACGTTCCTGATGATCCGCGAGGCGCTGCCCGCCCTCCTGGCGGGCACGTCCCCGGTCGTGGTCAACTTCAGCTCCACCTCGGCCTCGTTCGCGCACCCCTACATGGCGGCGTACGCGGCGAGCAAGGGCGGCATCCAGTCCATGACCCACGCGATCGCCGCCGAATACGGCAAGCAGGGGCTGCGCGCGGTGTGTGTCGCACCGGGCTCCATCGCCAGCGGGATGACCAGCGGCCGCGGCCCGGGCCTGCCCGAGGATGCCGACATGTCGCTGTTCGTCAAGCTCGCTCCGGCCCTCGGCGAGGGCTTCGCGGGCCCGGAGACGGTCGCCGGCGTCATCGCGATGCTCGCCTCGCAGGACGGCGCGTTCATCACCGGCACGGAGATCCGGATCGACGGCGGCACGCACATGTGACGGTGCCCAACTGCCGGGCGGGCAAAGGCTGATGACGGACCATCAGGTCTGTGTGGTCCGCCACGAGGACAGCCCCGTCGTCCGACTGTGACCGCACCGTCAGGTGGCCGCGCGAGCCGAAGGCCTCGGTGCGGATGACCGGTGCGTCCGGGCCGGCGCCCGGTGGTTCAGGCCGGCAGTCGTTCGTCCTCCGGGGGGCGGCCCCTTGGGCGGTCCTTCTTCAGGAAGACCGACAGCAGGAGCGTGAGCAGCGTGCCGCCCACCGCCCAGGCGGCGAGCACCAGCAGCGGGCCGGTCGCCGCGGCGCCGTCGAAGTAGGCGAGCGAGCGCGCCGCCCAGGTGCCCGCGCCCGGCGGCAGGGCCGGGCCGATGGCGCGCCAGAACGGGGGCAGCAGCGGATACGGGTAGGCGCCGCCCGCGCTCGGATTGCCCAGGATGACGATCAGCAGGATCGCCAGGCCGATGCCGATGATGCCCAGCAGGGCCTGGCAGGCCAGCGTCGTGGCCCCCACCGCGAAGACCACCAGGGCGCCCAGCCCCCACAGCCCGGCGAAGGTGCCGGGCAGCGCGCCCAGGACCGGGCCGACGATGATCGCGCCGGCCAGCCCGGCGACGATCGCGTACAGCGCGAGGGCGGCCAGCCGGATGACGGCCCGGTGTCCGTTGGACGGCCGCGCCCCGGCGCTGATCGCGAGGATCGCGGCGCACAGATAGCCGCCGACGCACCAGCCGACGACCAGGTAGAAGGACGACAGGCTGCGGCTGTCGCCGGGGGCCGCGGGGGCGACGTCGACCGTCCGGACGGTGCGCCCCTCGGTCTTCTCGGCCGCCCGGACGACCAGTTCGACCGCCTGGGACAGCGAGGCGCCCCCGCCGCTCGCGACCAGCAGCCGGTCGGTGGTGCCGCGCGGCGCGACGATCAGTGCCCCGTCGACGGTCCGGTCGGCGAGCCGCTGCCGGGCCAGGCGCTCGGAGCGCAGCGCGCGCGGGTCCAGCGGGGCGCCGGGCAGCCGGTCCAGCTGCGCCACCACCTGCCGGGCGGCCGGCCCGGGAGCGACCACGCCGAGCGGTACGTCCGTCGGCCGGGGGTGGTGGAAGGCGCCGGTGTACGAGGTGATGAACGCGATCACCAGGCCCAGGACGCCGAGCACCAGCAACGAGGCGTGCGGGGTCACGGCGCTCTTCACCTCGCCGAGGAAGGTGGTGCGGGTGCCGTCGTCCGTGGTGGCCATCCGTCACTCCTCGCCGCAGGTTCACCCACCGGCATCCGGCTCATCGGAAGACGGCTTTTGCCCCCATATCTTGCGATCTACCACGGGTGGGTGCAGAACGGATGGGCTGAACGGCGGAGGGCGCGAAGACGATCTTTCGGGCTGCCCGGCGTGTTGTTCGTACGAATGTTCGACGAGCGGGTTATGGTGGAGGTGAGGAACGAGAGACACAAGGTCAGCCGGGGGCGGTGAGGTGCAGGAGGTGCGGATGCCCGGGTTCACGCATCTGCACACCGCTTCGGGGTTCTCGCTGCGCTACGGCGCCTCCCACCCGGAGCGGCTGGCCGAGCGCGCCGCCGAACGCGGCATGGACGCCCTCGCGCTGACCGACCGGGACGGCCTCTCCGGGGCCGTACGGTTCGCCCGGGCCGCCGCGGAGGCCGGCATCCGCCCGCTCTTCGGCGCGGAACTGGCCGTCGCGGAACACACCCCGGACCCCCCGGCCGCCACCACCCGCCGGCGCACCCCGGTGCGCGGCGGCGCCTTCATCGACGAGTCCGCCGCCCGCGCCGTCTTCCTGGCCCGCGACGGAGCGGCCGGCTGGGCCGCCCTGTGCCGGCTGGTCTCGGCCGCCCACGCGGGCGGCGGCGAACGGCCCGTCCTCTCCTGGGCCGAGCTGGAATCCGCCGCGGACGGGCTCACCGTGCTGCTCGGCCCGGACTCCGACATCGGCCGGGCACTGGCCGCCGGCCGCCCCGACCGCGCCGCCCGGCTCGTCGCCCCCTGGCGCGAGCGGTACGGCGAGGCGCTGCGGCTGGAGGTCGTCGACCACGCCCGGCCCGGCAGCGGCCCCGGCTCCACCCGGCTGGCCGCCCGCACCCTCGGCTTCGCCGTCGACCAGGGCATCCGCGCCGTCCTGACCAACGCGGTCCGCTACGCCGACCCCGGCCAGGGCCCGGTCGCCGACGTCCTGGACTCCGCCCGCCGCCTGGTGCCGGTGGACCCGCACCGCCCCGAGTCCTGGGACGGCGGCGAGCGCTGGCTCAAGGACGCCGACGCGATGGGCCGCACCGCCGAGCGGATCGCCGAGGCGGCCGGCTTCCGGCGCGGCCTGGCCCACCAACTGCTCGCCATGACCGAGCGGACCGCGGGGGAGTGCCTCGTCGACCCGCAGGACGACATCGGGCTCGGCCGGATCCACTTCCCCGAACCCCATCTGGTCGGCGCGGAACGCCGCACCGCCGCCCGGGTGCTGCGCTCGCGCTGCGCCGCCGGCATGGTCCTGCGCGGCCACGACCGCGACCGGGTCCGCTGGGCCCGGCTGGAGGACGAGCTGCGCACGATCGAACGGCTCGGCTACCCCTCGTACTTCCTGACCGTCGCCCAGGTCGTCGACGACATCCGGCAGCGCGGCATCCGCGTCGCGGCCCGCGGATCCGGCGCCGGGTCCCTGGTCAACCACCTCCTCGGCATCGCACACGCCGACCCGGTCGAGCACGGGCTGCTGATGGAGCGCTTCCTGTCGACGCGGCGGGCCGCGCTGCCGGACATCGACATCGACGTGGAGTCCGCCCGCCGGCTGGAGGTCTACCGCGCGATCTTCGACCGCTTCGGCGCCGAACGGGTCGCCACGGTCTCCATGCCCGAGACCTACCGCGTCCGGCACGCCGTACGGGACGTGGGCGCCGCGCTGGGCATGGACCCGGCGCGGGTCGACCGGCTCGCCAAGGCGTTCCCGCACATCCGCGCCCGCGACGCCCGGGCCGCGCTGACCGAACTGCCGGAGCTGCGCGGCATCCGGGAGGACGGCGGCGAACGGCTGTGGGAACTGGTCGAGGCGCTGGACGCCCTGCCGCGCGGCATCGCCATGCACCCGTGCGGGGTGCTGCTCTCCGACGCCACGCTGCTGGACCGCACGCCCGTCGTGCCGACCAGCGGCGAGGGCTTCGCGATGTCCCAGTTCGACAAGGACGACGTGGAGGAGATGGGGCTGCTCAAACTCGACGTGCTGGGCGTGCGCATGCAGTCCGCGATGGCGCACGCGGTCGCCGAGATCGGCCGGGCCACCGGCCGCCGGCTCGACCTCGACGACCCCGCACAGGTGCCGCCCGGCGACCCGGCCACCTACGACCTGATCCGCTCGACCGAGACGCTCGGCTGCTTCCAGATCGAGTCGCCGGGCCAGCGCGATCTGATCGGCCGGCTGCAGCCCGCCACCTTCCACGACCTGGTGGTCGACATCTCGCTGTTCCGTCCCGGCCCGGTCGCCGCCGACATGGTCCGGCCCTTCATCGACGCCCGGCACGGCCGTGCACCGGTCCGCTACCCGCACCCGGACCTGGAGGGGCCGCTGCGCGAGACCTACGGCGTGGTGGTCTTCCACGAGCAGGTCATCGAGGTGCTGCGGATCATGACCGGCTGCGGCCGGGACGAGGCGGACGAGATGCGGCGCGCACTGTCCGAGCCGGAGCTGCAGGGCCGGGTGCGCGCCTGGTTCGCCCGGCGCGCCGAACGGCGCGGCTACGCACCCGAGGTGATCACGCGGACCTGGGAGATCGTCGAGGCCTTCGGCTCGTACGGCTTCTGCAAGGCGCACGCGGTGGCCTTCGCGGTGCCCACCTACCAGTCCGCCTGGCTCAAGGCCCACCACCCCGCGGCCTTCTACGCCGGGCTGCTCACCCACGAGCCGGGGATGTACCCCAAGCGGCTGCTGCTCGCGGACGCCCGTCGGCGCGGGGTGCCGGTGCTGCCGCTGGACGTGAACCGCTCGGCGGTCACCCACCGGATCGAACTGGTGTCCGGTCGGGAGGGTGGCGGGGACGCCTGGGGACTGCGGCTCGCGCTTTCCGACGTCCACGGCATGAGCGAGGCCGAGGCGCGGCGGATCGCGGACGGGCAGCCCTACCACTCCCTCCAGGACCTGTGGCAGCGCGCCCGGCCCTCCCGCCCGATCGCCGAACGCCTCGCCCGGGTGGGCGCGTTGGACGCCTTTGGCGCGAACCGGCGGGACCTGCTGCTGTACGTCTCCGAGCTGCACCACCACGGGCGGCAGGCGACCGGCGGTCAGCTCTCGCTCCACACCGACCTGGAGGAACGGCGGGCCGACCCCGTCGAGCCCGCGGGGCTGCCCGACCTCAGCGACGTCGAACGGCTCAGCGCCGAGCTCGGCGTCCTCGGCATGGACGCCTCCCGCCATCTGATGGCCGACCACCGGGAGTTCCTGACCGAACTGGGCGCCCTGCCGGCCCGGCTGCTGCGCAATGCCAGGAACGGCGAGACGGTGCTGGTCGCCGGGGCCAAGGCGGCCACCCAGACCCCGCCGGTCCGCTCCGGCCGCCGGGTCATCTTCACCACCCTCGACGACAGCACCGGCCTGGTCGACTGCGCCTTCTTCGACGACTCCCACGAGGCCTGCGCCCACACCGTCTTCCACTCCTGGCTGCTGCTGGTGCGCGGCACGGTCCAGCGGCGCGGGCCGCGCAGCCTCAGCGTGGTCGGCAGCGCCGCCTGGAACCTCGCCGAACTGGCCGAACTCCGCCGCGAGGGCGGCCTGGAGGCGGTCGCCGCCCGGCTCGCCGCGGAGCCGGACCGGCCCACGGCCGGGCAGGGCACAGCAGCCGGCCCGGGCTCCGGTGAAGAGCCCGGAGCGGGCCCCGGCGAAGGGGCGGAGCCCGAACCGGCCGGCGCCGGACCGGGCCGCACCATCCGGCTGGAGACCGGCTACGAACTGCACCCCTGGGCCGACCTCCAGCCCCCGGGCGAACGCGCCGCCACCGGCCGGAAGCTGTGGCACGCCAGCCCCGGGAGCGCGGGATGACCCCCACGACCCGGCCCCCCGCCACGCCGCCGCGACCCACGGGCGCCGCGCGGCCGCCCGGCATGCTCCACGTCCGCTTCCGCAACGCCCACGACACCCCGGTGAGCGCCGGCCAGTTCGAGCAACTGCTCGCTCTGCTCGCGCAGTTCACACCGATGGTCGAGGCGCTGCCGCCGGACGCCGCACTGGCGGACGTCCGCGGTGCGCTGCGCTACTTCGACCGCGACGCGGCGGGCATCGCCGAGCTGATCCGGCTGCGCGCACTGGCATGGCACGGCGTACGGTGCACCATCGGGATCGCCGCCAACCCGCTGCTCGCCCGGATGGCGGCGCAGGCCGCGGCGCCCGGCGAGATCCGGACCGTCCCCGACGACGCCGAGGCCGTCACCGCCTTCCTGGACCGCCGGCCCGCCTCGGCGCTGCACGGCGTCGGCCCGGCGACCGCCCGCGCGCTCTCCGCCTACGGACTCGACAGCGTCGGCCGGATCGCCGCCGCACCCCCCGGGACCCTGCAGCGGATCCTCGGCGCCCGGACCGGCCGGGTCGTCCAGGACCGGGCCCGCGGCATCGATCCCACGCCGGTGGTGCCCAATGCCGTCGCCCGCTCGATGGGCGCCGAACACCGCTTCGTCCACGACGAGTTGGACCCGGACCGGCGCCGCCGGGCGCTGCTCTCGCTCGCCGACGACCTCGGCGCACGGCTGCGCACGACCGGGCAGGTGGCCCGCGCGCTCACCCTCACCGTCCGCTACGCCGACCGCTCCACGACGACCCGCACCCGCCGGCTCGCCGAACCGACCGCCCACGGCCCCGCACTGACCGAGGCGGCCTATGCGCTGCACGCCGCGCTCGGGCTGCAGCGGGCCCGGGTGCGGTCCGTGGCGCTGCGGGCCGAGGACCTGTGCCGCGCCGAACGCGCCGCGCACCAGCTGAGCTTCGACCCGTCCGACGACAAGGCCCACCGCATCGAGGCGGCCGTCGACCGGGCCCGCGCCCGCTTCGGCGCCGGCGTCGTACGCCCCGCGGCGACCCTCGGCCCGGCCGCCCGCCGCACACCCCCGCCCAAGCACGGCACCAAGCCGCCCGGCCCGGGCGCCGGCCGGCACTGAGCCCCACGGGCCGGGAGCGGACTAGCCGTAGAGCCGCTCCGCATACCGCGGGCCGTAGTGCTCCTCCAGCTCCGCCAGCGACCGGTCCTGGGCCTCGACGCCCCTGACGATCCGCGCCCGCGAGGGCACCGCCTCCGGCTCCCAGGTCTCCGGCCGCCACAACTCCGAGCGCAGGAACGCCTTGGAGCAGTGGTAGAAGACCTCCTCGACCTCCACCAGCAGCGCCAGCCGCGGGCGGTTGCCCTTGACCACCAGCCGGTCGAAGAACGGGGCGTCCCGCAGCAGCCGGGCGCGGCCGTTGATCCGCAGGGTGTCGCCGCGCCCCGGAAGGACGTAGTTCAGCCCGACGTGCGGATTGGCGAGGACGTTCACCCAGCCGTCCATGCGCTTGTTGCCGGGGCGGTCGGGGATGACGAGGGTGGTGTCGTCCAGGACGAGGGTGAAACCCGCCGGGTCGCCCTTGGGCGAGACGTCGCACCGGCCCTGGGCGTCCGAGGTGGCTATCACGCAGAACGGTGAGCGGGCCAGCCACTGCCGGTCGAGGTCGTGCAGCCGGTGGCGGGTCTTGTTGGCGGCATGGGAATTCGGATGGCCCATCAGCTCGCGCAGCTCCGCCTCCGACGAGATCTCCACGATGCCCGTGAGATCCGCCGTTCCCCGCTCATCCGCCGTCCCCGCACGGTCCGCCGTTCGCGCGCCGTCCGCCGTCGTCTCCATCGGTGTCTCCCCTCCGTCACCTGCCTGGTCAACGCGGTATCGACGGTACGCGACGGGTCTGACAACCGGCCCGTCCCGGGCGCATGAGTGAGGTATCCGACACGGCGGGCACCGCAGCACGGAACGGGAGGTTCGACCCCCGTGCGTCCGGTGAGGGTTGTGTGCGTTTTCCTTCACCGTCACACGACTGGTCCTTCTTGCTTACCCGGCCGTAACTTACTTGCCAGTCAACTGCGTTGGCCCTTGCGATCCGGATCGCAGGTGAACGGCTCACCGTGCACCTCGGAGTCTCCTCACCCTCGCACCCCCCTCACACCCCCCTCGCAAGGAGCATCGTATGAAGCTGCGCTGGTCCCGAACCCTCACCCTGCTTCCCGCCCTCGCCCTCGCCCTTGGTTTCGCCACCGCTCCCGCCTCCGCCGACGCCCCCACCGTCCGCAGCGGCTGGAACAACTTCTCGTGCAAGCCCTCCACCGCCCACCCGCGGCCGGTGGTCCTGGTACACGGCACCCTCGGCAACTCCGTGGACAACTGGCTCGGTCTCGCGCCCTACTTGGTGGCCCGCGGCTACTGCGTCTTCTCCCTGGACTACGGCCAGCTCCCCGGCGTACCGCTCTTTTACGGCCTCGGCCCGGTGGACGCCTCCGCCGGGCAGCTCGCCACCTACGTCGACCGGGTGCTCGCCGCCACCGGGACGCACAAGGTCGACCTCGTCGGCCACTCCCAGGGCGGCATGATGGCGCGCGTCTACCTGAAGTTCCACGGCGGCGCGGACAAGGTGAACACGCTGGTCGGGCTGGCCCCCGACAACCATGGCACCGACCTGGACGGGCTGACCCGCCTGCTGGACCACTTCCCCGGCGCCAAGCAGTACCTGAGCAAGGCGACCCCCGGGCTGACCGACCAGATCGTCGGCTCGGACGTGCTCAACCGCCTCAACGCGGGCGGCGACACCGTCCCCGGGGTGCACTACACCGTGATCGCGACCAAGTACGACGAGGTCGTCACGCCCTACCGGAGCGGCTACCTGGACGGCCCCGACGTGCGCAACGTCCTGCTCCAGGACCTGTGTGCGGTGGACCTCTCCGAGCACGTCGCCATCGGCACCGTCGACCCCGTGGCCTTCCACGAGACGGCCAACGCCCTCGACCCGGCCCACGCCACCCCCACCACCTGCCTGAACGGCTGACGGCGGCCGGCCCGGCTCCCCGCCCGCGCGGGGGCCGGGCCGTACGCCGCCCCCGCGGCTGGTCTCAGCCCACGGTCAGCAGGGCGTCGGTGCACTGCCCGGCCAGCTCCTCGGCGTGCGGGGGCAGCGGCTCCCCGCCGCGCAGATGGCGGCGCACCAGGGACAGCGGCAGGTCGACGACGGCGAGCGACACCCGCTCCAGGCCCAGCTCGCCGTGCAGCCCCAGCGCGCCCGCGAGCGCCGCCACCGCCGCCCGGACCCGCATGTTCCCCTCGTCCGCGCGGCGCAGCTGCTCCTCCGGCCAGTCGTCCCGGCCGAACTCGTGCGCCCCGTAGAGCAGCAGTGCGGCCTCCTGGGGGTGCGCACGGCTCCACGCGACCACGTGCCGGGAGGCCGCCCGGCCCCCGGCCCGCGGCCCGTCCCCTGAGCGCAGGGCCGCGAAATAGCCCTCCTGGAAGCCCTCGACGGTGCGTAGCCACACCTCGGCGAGGAGTGCCGGGCGGCCGGCGAAACGGTGGTACAGCGAGCCGCTCGGGGCGCCGACGGCCTGGGCGACCGCGGACATGGTGACTCCCGAGGGCCCGTGCTCGGCCGCCAGCCGTACGGCGGCGTCGAGGAGCTGTGAGATGTCGAAACGGGGTGGCCTGGCCATGTTCTAGAGGGTACTCTCCATAATATTGGAGAGACCCCTCCAAAACCGTTCTTCGCTGCGCCGGGCCCGCGCCCGCCCGCGAGCCGGCGCCTGCCCCACGCCTCACGGAAAGGCCGCCCGATGGGTGTCTACAACGTGCACGAGCGGGTGCTGCCCGTCCCCGACGCCGAGGCCGGCCCGCTGATCGACGGCCTGTCCGGCGCCGCCGACCGGCTCTGGCCGGGCCGCGACTGGCCCCCGATGGTGTTCGACGGCCCGCTCGCGGCAGGCGCCGCCGGCGGCCACGGACCGGTCCGCTACACCGTCGCCGCCTACGTCCCGGGCCGCTGGGTGCGCTTCACCTTCAGCGGCCCGCGGGGCTTCGACGGCTTCCACGAGTACACCGTCCACCCGCTCGGACCCGACCGCACCCTGCTGCGCCACACCCTCGCCATGCGCGCCCGCGGCCCGGCCCGGCTCAGCTGGCCGCTGGCCTTCCGCCAGCTCCACGACGCGTGCCTGGAGGACAGCCTGGACCGCGCCGAACACGCCTGCACCGGCCGCGTCGCCCGGCCCGCCCGCTGGAGCCGCTACGTCCGCCTGCTGCGCCGCCTCGCCCACTGAGCACCCTCACTGCCCGCCTGCCCGCGCCCGACGCAGCGCAGGAAGCCCAGCGCCGCACCGGCGAGCACCAGCGGGATCGCCAGCAGCCGGCCGGAGAGGACCAGGACCGCGGCCGTCAGCACGGCGCTCGCGGCCACGCCGCACCACAGGGGAGTGCGACGCGGCAGCAGCACCGGTGCGGCGGCCGGGCCGGCGAGGGTCACCGCCGCCGGACAGGTGGCGGTGACCCTCATCAGCACGTCCGGACCGGCGTTCCCGGCGCCGGCCACCACGCCGAGCCCGGCCGGCGCGCTCATCGAACCGCCGCCCCCGAACGGCGCGTAGCGCGGCACGCCGCCCACACGGCCGTGCCGCCGCCCCCACGCGCAGAGGGGGGCGGCGGCCTCCCGGCGTCAGCCGGGCCTGTGGGGGGGCTTGTGGGGTGTCAGCCGTGGTGGCGGGCGGCCTTGCGGCGGGTGGTGGCGAACAGCACCCCGGCACCGGTGGCCAGCACGGCCGCACCACCGATGGCCAGCGGGGCGGTGGCGGAGTCGCCACCGGTCTCGGCCAGCCGCTGCCCGCTGACCGGCTTGGCGTCCCCGTCGGTCCGCGCCGCATTCCCCGCGGCCTTCGGAGCGGCCGCACCCTGGTCCACGGCCGGCGCACCGGCCCCCTTGGAGGGCGCCGTCACATCGTGGCCGCCCCCGTGTTGGCCCATGTCCATCGAGGACTTGTCCGCACCCGCCGCGATCTGGCCGTCGGTCGGCGCCGAGGCGGCCGGCGCGGGTGCCGTGGCGGCCTTGGAACCGCCGCTGTCCTTCCCGAAGACCACGTCCGAGCAGGTGTAGAACGCCTCGGGGCTGTCCGACCGCTGCCAGATGCTGTAGATCAGATGCCGCCCGGACCGCTGCGGGACCGTGCCGTCGAAGACGTACTCCCCGTTGGTCAGCTTCGGGTCGGTGACCTTCACGAAGGGCTTCGACTCCAGGTCCGACCACTTCAGCGGCTTGGCCGGGTCGTAGCCCGGCTTGGTGAGGTAGAGCTCGAAGGAGCCCTTGTGCGGCGCGGTGGCCCTGTAGCGGAACGTGTGCTTACCGGCCCGCACCTTGGACGCCGGCCAGTCGGCACGCGGCAGGTCCAGGCCCTTGAACTGGGCGTCGCCGCCGCTGCAGAGCTTGCCGTCCGGGATCTTCTGCTTGGACCTGCCGCCGGCGTTGCCGTCCCGCACCCCGTTCCAGTCGTAGAACGCCTGCGCCCCGCCGGCCTGCACGGCCGCCTTGCACGCCGCGGACTTCGGGTTCTCCGGCCCCTCCGCGTAACAGGCCAGGACCCGGCTGACCGGGTCCGACATCGAACCGTGCGCGACGGCCGGCCCCGCGCAGAGCACGGTGAGCGCCAGCGGCGCGATCCCGGCCAGCGCGATCCCGGTGGCCTTGCGACGAACGGTCATGGTGGGGGTCTCCTTCATCAGATGCGTCGAGCGGGGAGAAGCAACGGGCGCAAGAGGCAGCCGAAGGTGGGGGGTCGGAACGCAGACACCGGCGCCGCCCCCCGGAGACCGGCGCCGACGGCCCGCAATGCCGCCTTGCGAGAAGCACGCTAGCCCCGCTGAACAGCCAATTCGCCCCCGGAAGCGGGTTGCTGAGGATCTTTATGGCGCACTTAAGGAACCGCTAAGCGGGGCCACAGGCAGGCCGGGAGGAAACGGGCGCGGGGACCGGGAGCGGGGCCGTCGGCCGTCCGTAAGGTGTCGTGCTGTGCAGGCCTGCTGTAGTGGTGCGGGCGCCCGCCGCGCCATTCCACCCGCGTTTCGTACGACGGCACAGACGCCCGCATTACCGCCATGCCGGGCCGCGCGCTGCTGAGTTGACGGACTCGACCACTCTGGAGGCTTCGTGGGAGACGCTTTGATCGGCCTGACCGCGGCAATGGTCCGGGTAGCCGGCACGCTCAGTGCCCCCGTCCTGTCGCAACGCCTGATGGCCCGCGTGCAGAGAGACCAGTTCGAGCGCCAACAGCAGGTCGAGGAAGCACAGTGGATCCGCGAGAGGCATGTCGCAGAGCTGGACCGCCGGCGCGACTGCTACGTGTCGGTGAACGCAGTCCTCCGCCAATACCGAACCCACCTGATGAAGTTCCTGTGGCTCATACACAAGGGGGAGGTGACGCCGGAAGCCCGAGAGGTGCTGGAGGAAGCCAGGCAGGCCCATCACGCCGCCTTTGCCGAGGCTCAGATGATTGCCTCGGCCCCGGTCCTGATCGAGCTCGACGGAATGACGATGGCTCTCTCGGAGACGTACCGCCGGACGATGTGCCTGGAGGAGGGAAATCCGGATCCGGACGGCTCGTTCGACGAGATCCGAGCGGAGATCCGTCAGCTGTGGCGCCGCTGGGAAAGGATGCGTGACGTGATGCGAGCGGACCTCATGGTGGACACCGGGCGCTGATCGCACTCTTGCGCCGACGACGGCCCGGACGGGCGCGGCGGGCCCGGGCCGTTGTCAGTGGTCGATGGCAGCATCGAGACATGAGCACGCACACCTCCGCCGACCCCTCCCCGCAGCCTTACGCCGACCCGTCCCCGCAGCCTTACGCCGACCCGTCCCCGCAGCCCCACGACCTGGGGCCGGAACCGACCGCCCTTCCGGTGGCCGACGCGGCGTACTGGGAAGCGGCCGCCGAGACCTTCGACGACGAGCCGGACCACGGGCTGCGCGACCCGGCCGTGCGCGCGGCCTGGGCCGCCCGGTTGCGGACGTGGCTGCCGGCCGGCCCCGCCGAGGTGCTCGACCTGGGCTGCGGCACGGGAAGCCTGGCCCTGCTCGCCGCGGAGCAGGGGCACCGCGTGCTGGGCGTCGACCGTTCCCCGCGCATGATCGAGCGGGCCCGCGCCAAGCTCGCCGCTCGGGACGCCGCCTTCCTGGTCGGCGACGCCGCTGAACCACCCGTGGGGGAGCGGCGGTTCGACGTCGTGCTGGTGCGCCATCTGCTGTGGGCGCTACCCGATCCGGCGGCCGCACTGCGCCGCTGGGCCGATCTGCTGATGCCCGGCGGGCGGCTGGTCCTCATAGAAGGCCGCTGGGGCGAGTCGGACCCGATCGGCATACCCGCAGACGAACTGACCCGCCTCGTCGCCCCGTTGGCGGCACATACGACCGTCCAGGACCTCGCACACGACGCGATCCTGTGGGGCAAGGAGGTCCACGACCAGCGCTACGCGTTGCTGGCCGATCTCCCACGTACCTAGCTTTCCCGCCGTTCCGCTGCGCTTTGCGGCGCCTCCCACGTACCCGTCTGTCCCGCCGCGGGGCTCGCCGTTGTGCGCTTTGCGGCGCCGCGTACGTAGCTGTCTGTCCCGCCGCGGGGCGTCTCGCCGTTGCGCCTGCGGCGGGCTGGGGTGTTGTCGGGTGCGGTGACGGGCCTCCGGGGCCGGTGTTTGGGACTGCTGACGCTTTACGTCCCAAACACCGGCCCCTCCGGCCCGTCCCCTCCCGTT
>NZ_JBIDAJ010000027.1:0-98445 GCF_043202395.1 Streptomyces sp. NPDC048197 | reverse complement strand
CCCAACGGGAGGGGACGGGCCGGAGGGGCCTTGTTCGTGGACGTAAAGCGTCAGCAGTCCACGAACAAGGCCCCGGAGGCCCGTCACCGCACCCACCACAAACCCAGCCCGCCGCAGGCGCAACGGCGACCAAGCCCCGCGCCGCCGCAGACAACTACGTGCGGCGCGCCGCAAAGCGCACAACGGCGAGGCGCCCCGCGGCGGGAAAGACAGCTACGTGGGAGGCGCCGCAAAGCGCAACGGCGAGCAACCCCCACGGCGGGAAAGCCAAGTACGTGGGGCCATATAACATCCGCATGTGTCGTACACGAGTTTCGTAGCCATAGGTGACAGCTTCACCGAAGGAATGTCGGACGGGCTTCCCGACGGCTCCTACCGTGGTTGGGCCGACCTGCTCGCCGTGCGGCTGGCGGCGCGGACGCCGGACTTCCGGTATGCCAACCTCGCGGTGCGCGGCAAGTTGATCGGGCAGATCCTGGACGACCAGTGCGGCCCGGCCGCGTCGATGGGGGCGGACCTCGTGACGCTGGTGGGCGGGCTCAACGACGTGCTGCGCCCGAAGTGCGACGTCGCGCGGGTGTGCGCGCAGCTGGAGACCGCGGCCGAGCTGCTGGTGAAGGGCGGCGGGCGGCTGGTGCTGATGCGCAGTCCGGGCCGCCAGGGGCCCGTACTGGAGCGCTTCCGGCCGCGGATGGAGCAGCTCTTCGCGCGGATCGACGAGATCGCCGCGCGGCACGGCGCGCTGGTCGTGGACCTGTACGCGTCGAAGGCGCTGGCCGACCCGCGGATGTGGGCGGACGACCGGCTGCATCTGAACGCCGAGGGGCACCGCCGGGTGGCCGAGGCGGTCTGGCAGGCGCTCGGGCTGCCCGCCGAGTCGGACTGGGACGCCCCGCTGCCGGCGGCCGCACCGCCGGGCTGGCGGGCCCGGCGGGCCGCGGACCTGCGGTTCGCGCGCGAGCACCTCGGGCCCTGGATAGGGCGGCGGCTGACCGGCCGTTCCTCGGGGGACGGCCGGCTGGGCGCCCATGTGAGTCCTGAGCTGGGGACGGCCTTCTGGGTCGGCCCGGCGGACCACACGGACCCCGGCCCGGTGACCGCCTGGGTCCCGGTCGGGGCGTAACGCAGGCGCGGTCACCGGCCACCGCACGGGCCGGAGGCGGGCGGCGTGCGGAATACTGCCGGGCACAAGTGCGGGCACGGGGTGGGGGTAGTGGGTGCGACCGTTGACCAAGGGCGATCCGCAGCGGATTGGACCGTTCCGGATCGTCGGGCTGCTCGGGGGCGGCGGGATGGGCCGGGTGTATCTCGGCCGTGCGGCGGACGGGCGGACGGTGGCGGTGAAGACCGCGCGGTCCGAACTCGCCGACGACCGGGGTTTCCGGACGCGTTTCGCCCGTGAGGTGGCCGCCGCCCGGCGGGTGGGCGGGCCGTTCGTGGCGCCGGTGGTCGACGCCGCGCCGCATGACGACGTGCCGTGGATGGCGACCGACTACGTGCCGGGTGTCTCGCTGACCGATGCCGTGCACGACGGCGGGCCGCTGCCGGAGCCGGCGGTGCGGCTGCTGACGGCGGGCCTGTTGCAGGCCCTGGCGGCGGTGCACGCGCACGGCCTGGTACACCGCGACCTCAAGCCGTCGAACATCCTGCTCACGGCCGAGGGACCGCGGGTGATCGACTTCGGCATCGCGTACTCGGCCGCGGACACCGCTCTGACGATGACCGGTACCGCCCTCGGCACGCCGGGGTTCATGGCGCCCGAGCAACTCGTCATGACGGGCCGGACGTCACGGGCGCGGCGGACGTGTTCGCGCTCGGCGGGGTGATGGTGTTCGCGGCGACCGGCGGCGGCCCGTACGGGAGCGCCGAGCCGCAGATCCTGATGTACCGCACCGTGCACGAGGAACCGCGGCTGGACGGGCTGCCGGACGGGCTGCGGGAGGTGGCGGCGGCCTGCCTGGCCAAGGAGCCGGAGCAGCGGCCCGCGCTGCCCGCCCTGATGGCGCGGGTGGGCCCGGCCGGCCCGTACGGCGACTGGCTGCCCGCCCCCGTTGCCGACCGGCTCCGCCGTCTGTCCGCGCAGCTCGCCGACCCCCGGTCGCCGGACGCCCACGTTCCGCGGCCCGGGGCCCAGGCGCCGGCCGGCGTCCCGTTCGACCAGCTGCCGACCCGTACGACGCCGGACGGCCCGCCGCCCCCGCCGTCGCCCGGCGCGACGCCGGCCTGGCCCGCGCACACCGCCACGCCCCCGCCGCCCGCCTCCCCGGGACCGAGCCGGCGCCGGTTGCTCGGCGCGCTGTCCGTGGTGGGGGGTCTGGCCGGCACCGGGGCGCTGGGCTGGGCGCTGTGGCCGCAGGGCGGGGACCGCGCCAGTGGTGAGAACGCCGGGGGCCGGCCCGTTGTCTCTCCGGAACCGTCCGGCCGGTTGCCGCAGGAGATCCTTGACAAGGGCAGGATCACCATCGGCTCGGACATCGCCTACGCGCCCATGGAGTTCGTCCGGGACGGCAGGCCGGCCGGAGTCGACGTCGAGATCGCGAACGCCCTCGGACGCGCACTGGGGGTGCGCGTCGCCTTCGAGAACACCGTCTTCGACTCCCTGCTCGCCGGCCTGGCCGCGGGCCGTTTCGACCTGGTCATGTCGGCGCTGGCCGACACCAAGGACCGGCAGCAGGGGATCGCGGACGGAACGAAGACCGGCAGCGGCGTCGACCTGGTCGACTACTTCAGGGCCGGGCTCGTGCTCGTGGTCCGCAAGGGTGACCCGGAGGGCATCCGGAAGCCCGCGGACCTGGCCGGCCGGACGGTCGCCGTCCAGCGTGGCTCCCTCGCCCGGGACTACGTGGACGAGCTGGGCCGGAAGGTCGCCAAGGGGCCGCGGATCCGGGAGTTCGAGTCGCAGGCGGAGGTCTACGACGACGTCGCCAAGGGCCGTTCGTCGGCCTGTCTGGACGACTTCCCGGTGGCGGCGCACACCGCCGCCACGCTCTCGGGCGGCGGCGTCCTCGCACTCGTCGGCGAGCAGATCGAGCCGCTGCTCTACGGCATCGCGGTGGCCAAGAACCGCGCGGCGCTGCGGGACGCGGTGCGCGGAGCCCTCGACCGGCTGATCAGGAGCGGCGAGTACGCGAAGATCCTCAAGAACTGGTACGTCGAGGACGGCGCGGTGGAGCGGGCGGCCGTCAACGGGGGCCGGTAGCGGGGCCGGCCGGCGCCTGTAGGAACGCACAGCCGGGACCGGGGCGCTGGCCTGCGCGAATCGCCAGTAGACTCTGACCACGTGACTGCTGTGTCTGCGAAGCCTCGCATCCCCAATGTTCTGGCCGGCCGCTACGCCTCCGCGGAGCTGGCCGTGCTCTGGTCCCCCGAGTACAAGGTCAAGCTGGAGCGGAAGCTGTGGCTCGCCGTGCTGCGTGCGCAGAAGGACCTGGGGGTGGCGGTCCCCGAGGAGGCGCTGGCCGACTACGAGCGGGTCCTGGAGGACGTCGACCTGGCGTCGATCGCCGAGCGCGAGAAGGTCACCCGGCACGACGTGAAGGCGCGGATCGAGGAGTTCAACGCGCTGGCCGGGCACGAGCAGGTCCACAAGGGCATGACCTCCCGCGACCTGACCGAGAACGTCGAGCAGCTTCAGGTGCGGCTGTCGCTGGAGCTGATGCGGGACCGCACGGTCGCCGTGCTGGCGCGCCTGGGTTCGCTGGCCGCCCAGCACGCCGAGCTGGTGCTGGCGGGCCGCTCGCACAACGTCGCCGCGCAGACCACGACGCTGGGCAAGCGGTTCGCGACCGCGGCGGACGAGCTGCTGGTGGCGTACGCGCGCCTGGAAGATCTGCTCTCCCGTTACCCGCTGCGCGGCATCAAGGGCCCCGTGGGGACCGCGCAGGACATGCTGGACCTGCTGGGCGGTGATGCGGCGAAGCTGGCCGAGCTGGAGCAGCGGATCGCCGCGCACCTCGGCTTCGGGCAGGCCTTCACGTCCGTCGGTCAGGTCTACCCGCGCTCGCTGGACTACGACGTGGTCACCTCGCTGGTGCAGCTGGCGGCCGCGCCCTCGTCGCTGGCGAAGACGATCCGGCTGATGGCCGGGCACGAGCTGGTCACCGAGGGCTTCAAGCCCGGCCAGGTCGGCTCGTCGGCGATGCCGCACAAGATGAACACCCGCTCCTGCGAGCGCGTCAACGGCCTGATGGTGATCCTGCGGGGCTACGCCTCGATGGCCGGTGAGCTCTCCGGTGACCAGTGGAACGAGGGCGACGTGTCCTGCTCCGTGGTGCGCCGGGTGGCCCTGCCGGACTCGTTCTTCGCGCTGGACGGGCTGCTGGAGACGTTCCTGACGGTGCTCGACGAGTTCGGTGCGTTCCCCGCCGTCGTCGCCCGTGAGCTGGACCGTTACCTGCCGTTCCTCGCCACGACGAAGGTGCTGATGGGCGCGGTCCGCGCCGGGGTGGGCCGCGAGGAGGCCCACGAGGCGATCAAGGAGAACGCGGTGGCGTCGGCGCTGGCCATGCGTGAGCAGGGCGCCGAGCGGAACGAGCTGCTGGACAAGCTGGCGGCGGACGCCCGGATTCCGCTGGACCGGGCGCAGCTGGACGCGCTGATGGCGGACAAGCTGTCGTTCACCGGTGCGGCCGCCGACCAGGTGGCGTCGGTCGTGGCCCGGATCGAGGAGATCGCCGAGCAGCACCCGGAGGCCGCCGGCTACACCCCGGGCGCGATCCTCTGACCCGGGAGTCATGAGGTGCGTTTCACCCCGGAGGAGCTGCAGGCCGCTCGTGACCGCCTCGTCCCGGACGTGGCGGCGAGCGGTCTGCGGGTCCTCTTCTGCGGGATCAACCCCGGGCTGATGTCGGCGGCGACCGGCCACCACTTCGCCCGGCCCGGCAACCGGTTCTGGCCGGTGCTGCACGCCGCCGGCTTCACGCCGCGGCGGCTGCGCCCCGATGAGCAGGAGGAGCTGCTCGCGCACGGGGTCGGGATCACCAATGTCGTCGCGCGGGCGACCGCGCGGGCGGACGAGCTGACCGCGGAGGAGTTCCGCGAGGGCGGCCGGCTGCTGGCGGAGAAGGTGGCCCGGCTGCGGCCGCGCTGGCTCGCCGTCGCCGGGGTCACGGCCTACCGCGTCGCCTTCGACGACAAGCGCGCGACAGTCGGGCCGCAGGCTCGTACGCTGGGGGAAACGCGGATCTGGGCACTCCCCAACCCCAGCGGACTGAACGCCCATTGGACGCCGGTGACGATGGCGGAGGAGTACGGGCGGCTGCGCGCCGCGGCGTTCGCGGAGGACCAGGACGCATAGCGGGTCCCGCCTTCCGGGACCGGGTGGCGGGCGGACGGCGGGCGTTCGGCCAACCGTCATCCTGAAGGCGTGTACATGTCACCTCGGTGGCTCTACTCTGTCGCCGCCCGTGCACGCCCCCACTCTTCCGTACGGAGGCAGTCGTGCCCACTCCGTCCTCCTTGCCCTCCCCCGTCCCCTCCCCCTCCGCCGCCGGGTCCGCGGCGGACCACCGCGGCCGCCGCTCGCGCCGCCACAAGCTCACCGCGCTAGCCGGGGCGTTCGGCCTCGCCGTCGCCGGACTCGGCATCTGGGCCGGCAACGGCTTCGGCGCCGAGGCCGCCGCGGCCGGGGTGCCCAGCCCCGACCACGTGGTCGTGGTGGTCTTCGAGAACCACGCCTACAACCAGGTGCTGGGCAGCTCCAGCGCCCCGTACATCAACTCCCTGGCCGCCGGCGGCGCCAGCCTCACCGCCTCGTACGCCGAGACCCACCCCAGCCAGCCCAACTACTACGCGATGTTCTCCGGCGACACCCAGGGCGTCACCGACGACAGCTGCGTCACCCCCGGTTTCAGCTCAGCGGCCAACCTCGCCTCCGAGGTGACCGCGGCCGGCAAGTCCTGGGCCAGCTACAACGAGTCGCTGCCGGCCGAGGGCTCCACCACCTGCCGGAGCGGCAAGTACGCGCAGAAGCACAACCCCTGGTTCGGCTTCAGCAACGTGCCCACCAACACGGCGCACACCTTCGACGCGTTCCCCACGGACTTCAGCACCCTGCCGACCGTGTCGTTCGTCGTGCCGAACCTGTGCGGCGACATGCACGACTGCTCGGTCTCCACCGGTGACACCTGGCTGAAGAACCACCTCAAGAGCTACGCGGACTGGGCCAAGACCCACAACAGCCTGCTGCTGCTCACCTTCGACGAGGACAACCGCCTCAGCGGCAACCGCATCCCGACCGTCCTGTACGGCCAGCCGGTGCAGCCCGGCTCCACCTCGGGCACCACCTACAACCACTACGACATGCTGCGCACCCTTGAGGACATGTACGGCACCTCGCACGCCGGGAAGGCCGCCGACGCCAAGGACATCACCGGCGTCTGGGCGAACTGAGGTGTACCTCGCGGACAGCCGCGCCACCCCCACGACGGCCGGCCCGGGCGCACGCCCGGGCCGGCCGGTCCGGGCCGCGGTCCCCGGCACCGTCCTCGTCCTGGGCACCGTCAGCCTGATCACCGACGTCTCCTCGGAGATGGTCACCGCCGTCCTGCCGCTGTACCTCGTCGCCGAACTCGGCCTGTCCCCGCTCGGGTTCGGGCTGCTGGACGGCCTGTACAACGGCGTCGGCGCGCTCGTCCGGCTGGTCGGCGGGCGGGTCTCGGACCGCGGCGGGGGCGGCGGCCACAAGGTCGTCGCGGTGGTCGGGTACGGTCTCTCGGCCCTGTGCAAACCGCTGTTGCTGCTCGTGCACACGCTGCCGCTGATCGGTGCCGTGCTGGCCGTCGACCGCACCGGCAAGGGGCTGCGCACCGCACCGCGCGACGCGATGATCTCGCTCGCCGGCGAACCGGCGGTCCGCGGCCGGGCGTTCGGCGTGCACCGGGCGATGGACACCGCCGGCGCGCTGCTCGGCCCGCTGGTCGCCTTCCTCGTGCTGCGCGCCGCGGCCGGGGGGTACGACGCTGTGTTCACGTTCAGCGGCTGTGTGGCCGCGCTCGGCGTGGCCGTCCTGGTGCTCTTCGTCCCGGCCCGGATCCGGCCCTCCGCACCGGACACCACCGAGGCCGCCGGCCGGTTCCCGTCCCCGGCACACGGCTCGCTCCCGTCCCCGGCGCACGGCCCGGCGTCGCCCACCCCGCCGCGCGACGCCGCGTCCGCCCGTCCGCGGGGCCCGGCGTCCGCCCCTCCGCTGCGGCCGTTGTTGCGGCTGCCCGCGCTGCGCCGGCTCACCGGCTGCGCCGTGCTGCTCGGTCTGACCACGGTCAGCGACTCCTTCCTGTACCTCACCCTCCAGCACCGGCTCGGGCTGTCCGGGGCGTGGTTCCCGCTGCTGCCGCTGGGCACCGCCGCGGCCTTCCTGCTGCTGGCCGTGCCGCTGGGCGCGGTCGCGGACCGGTGGGGCCGCCGCCGGCTGTTCCTGCTCGGCCATCTCGCGCTGCTCGGCGCCTACGGGGTGCTGCTCGCGCCGTTCGCCGCCTCGCCGGTGCTGACCGGCCTGGTCCTCGTCCTGCACGGGGGCTTTTACGCGGCCACCGACGGTGTGCTCGCCGCGGCCACCGCCGACGCGGTGCCGGACGCCTGGCGCGGCAGTGGGCTGGCGGTGGTGCAGACCGGCCAGGCCGCGGCCCGCTTCGGCTGCTCGCTGGCCTTCGGCGCCGCCTGGACCGCCTGGGGCGACCGCTGGGCGCTCGCCCTCGCCGCGGCCGGTCTGGCACTTGCCGCAGCTATCAGCGCCCGGCTGCTGCGCGCCACCTCCGGGGCCGACGCCACTCGGCCCCCGGCCGATGTCACCCCCACACCTTCGGAGCCCGCCCCGTGAGCCGTACCGCCCGCCTCCTGGTCCTGCTCGTCACCGTCCTCGTCCTCGGCGGGATCGCGGTCGGCGCGACCCTGCACGCCGCCGGGCGGGCCGCCGAGAAGGACCGCCCCCAGGCCGGCGGCCCCGCGGTCGCCTCCGGGACAGTACGGCTGAGCGATCCGCACCGCGTGCTCTTCCGCAACCTGGCCTGGGGCCCGCACCGCGACGAGATCGCCGCGGTGCGGGCCGGCGGACCCGCCGGCCCGCGCACCGCCTCCGGCGTCCGCTGCCTGCGCTTCCACGCGGCCGCCGGCACCGGCATCTGCCTGCAGGCCGTGCACGGCGAACTCCGCGACACCTACCGGGCGGTGGTCCTCGACGACCGGCTGCACGAGCGGCGCCACTACGGTCTGGCCGGCACCCCGACCCGGGCCCGGGTCTCCCCCGGCGGCCGCACCGTCGGCTGGACCGTCTTCGTCAGCGGCGACTCCTACGCGGGCACCGCCTTCTCCACCCGGACCTCGATCCTCGACACCCGCACCGGACATCTGGACGCCAACCTGGAGACCTATGCGCTGTCCGTCGGCGGACACCGGGTGCACGCGGCCGACGTCAACATCTGGGGCGTCACCTTCGCCGACGACGACCACTTCTACGCCACCGCCGCCACCGGCGGGCAGACCTACCTCGTCCGCGGTGACCGCACCGCCCGTACCCTGCGCGCGCTGCACGGCAACGTCGAATGCCCCTCGCTGTCGCCCGACGGCACCCGCATCGCGTACAAGAAGCGGGTCACCGGCGCCGATCCGGACGCCCCCTGGCGGCTGTACGTGCTCGATCTGCGCACGCTGCACGAGACCGCGACCGGGGAGCACCGCAACATCGACGACCAGGCGGTCTGGCAGGACCGCCACACGCTGGTCTACGCGCTGCCGGGCGACTACGGCGCCGATCTGTGGACCGTCCCCGCCGACGGCTCGGGCACCCCGCACCGGCTCGCCAGCGCCGCGCTCGCCCCGGTCTTCCCTCACTGACCGCCGGCCGACCGCGCCACCTCCTCCTCCCCCACCGCCACCAGCAGCTGCAACGGCAGCTCCCGGCCGCCCTGTCCGACGCCGACGCCTATCCACCGGCCCGCCACCCGCCAGCCGTACATCCGCGGCACGAAACCGCACAGGGTGTCCAGCGGCGGCCGCACCGGCAGCCCCTGCGCCGTCCGCTCCAACGCGCCTTCCAGGTCCAGGACTTGGGGCTCGCCCCACCGTAAGGACAGCGCCTGCACCAGTGCGGTCAGCGCGGCCTCGAACTCCTCCTCGGCCTCCGCCAGCTCGGTGTGGTCCGCGTCCCAGAAGTCCCCACTGACCCGCAGGTCCGCCATGTGGAAGCCCGGCCCGCTCCCGGCCGGCGCGGAGCCGACCCGCTGCGCCGGGAACTCCTGCAGGCGCAGCCGGTCGATGGTCGTCAGCTGCTCGTCAAGCGTCATACCGTCAGTAAAGCGCGGGGGTCTGACATTTGGCCGTGCGCCCGGCGGCAGACCGGCTCCCACCAGCCCTCGACCTCCTCGTCCGGCCTCCCCCTGCACCGGGAAGCGCCTCCCTCACCGGTCAACGTCTCCCCCACCAGAGGGAGGCGACGCCCGGTCGCGCGCTGGCACGATGACGGCGTGACCGTCCCGTTCGCCTTTGTCGTCCGCCGGCTCGGCCGGCCCGTCACGTACACCCGCTGGCTGCACCTGCTCATGGCCACGGTCGCCGGGGTGCTGGCCGGTTTCCTGCACCCGCAGACGTTCCGGACGGGCGGCTGGGAGACCTGGCTGTGGATCGCGGTGCTGCCGGTGCCCCTGGTCCTCGCGGCCGCCCTGGTACCCGTGGTCCGGCGGATCGAGGGCCTCCAGGCCCAGCTGCTGCTGACGCCCGGCCCGCACGGCCCGGTGCAGCGGGCCGCGTCCGGTATCTCCACCACCCCGGCGGCCCGCCGGCGCGATCGCGTCCGCACCGCCGGATGGCTGCTGCTGCGGCTGGAGACGGGTGTGGCCGTGACCGCCCTGACCGTCCAACTGCCCGTCCTGGTGGTCGCGTTCGCCATGGCGGCGGCCGGCCGGCCCAGCCATCTGAGGGGTCTGCCGGCCATCGAGGCGCCCCACTGGTGGTACGGCCTGTTCGTGCCGCTCCCCCTCGTGCTGCTCCTGGCCGTGGTCCTGGCGGCGGGGTCGCTGATGGCCCGTGCCGCGCGGCTGTTGCTGGGCCCCTCGGCGGCCGAACGGCTGGCCGCGCTGGAGGCCCGTACGGAGCGGCTGCTGGCGCACAACCGGCTGGCCCGGGAGCTGCACGATTCGATCGGGCACGCGCTGACCGTGACCGTGGTGCAGGCGGGGGCGGCCCGGGCCGCCGGGGCGCCGGAGTTCACCGACCGGGCGCTGGAGGCCATCGAGGAGACCGGGCGGCAGGCGCTCGGCGAGCTGGAGCGGGCCCTCGCGCTGCTGCGCGAGGACGCACCGCGGCCGGCCGACCGGCCCCTGCTCACCGAGGCCGAGCGGCTGCTGGAGTCCGCCCGGGCCGCCGGCTGCACGGTCGGCGCCGAGTTCAGCGGCCCGCTGGCGGACCTGCCCGGGCCGGTCTCCCGGGAGGGGTACCGCATGGTGCAGGAGGCCCTGACGAACGTACTGCGGCACGCGGGTCCGGTGCCGGTGTCCGTCCGGATCGCGGCCGGCGGCGGTGTGCTGGAACTGGACGTCCGCAATCCGCTGCCCGCCGCCCCGGCGGGCCCCGGCAGCGGCGGCCGTGGCCTGCGCGGCATCCGCGAACGCGCCGCACTGCTCGGCGGCGAGGCCCGCACCGGCCCGGCGGACGGCGCATGGCAGGTGAGCGTCCGCCTGCCGCTGCCCGTTCGACCGCGCCTCCCCTAGGGTGGTCCGGTGCCGATATCCGTACTCCTGGTCGACGACGAGCCGCTGGTGCGCGCCGGGTTGCGCGCCGTTCTGGAGGCCCAGGCCGACATCGAGGTGACGGGTGAGGCGGCCGACGGGGCCGCCGTGGTCCCGCTGGTGCGGCAACTGCGGCCGGACGTGGTCGCCATGGACGTACGGATGCCGCTGCTGGACGGGATCGAGGCGACCCGCGCGGTGCTCCGGACGGTCACCGACCCGCCGCGGATCCTCGTCATCACCACCTTCGAGGCGGACGAGTACGTCTACGAGGCACTGCGCGCGGGTGCGGACGGCTTTCTGCTCAAGCGGTCCCGGCCGGCCGAGATCGTGCACGCGGTGCGGCTGGTCGCGGAGGGTTCCTCGCTGCTGTTCCCGGCGTCGCTGCGGGCCATCGCCGCGGAGCGGGTGAGCGACCGGGCCCGGTCGGAGTTCGAACGGGCCGCGCTGACGGGCCGGGAGCGGGGGGTGCTGCGGCTGATGTGCCGCGGCCTGTCGAACGCGGAGATCGCCGCGGAGCTGGTGGTCGGGGCCGAGACGGTCAAGACGCACGTCAGCGCGGTGCTGGCCAAGCTGGGTGCCCGGGACCGCACCCAGGCCGTGATCGCCGCCTACGAGTCCGGGTTCGTGACGCCGGGAACGGTCGGGTAGCGGGGGCCGGCGCCTGCCGCGGCCCCGGGCGGGGCTCGCCGCACACCGTCTGACCGGCTACGATCCGCCACACAACGGAAAGCTAGGGAGACGGACGTTGGGGCGGCTCACCGGCGGGGACCCCTCGCTGCTGCGACGGATCAACTCCGCGGTGGTGCTGGACGCGCTGCGCGCCGCGGACGCCGCCACGCTCACCCATCTCGTCCAGGTGACGGGCCTGTCGCGGCCCACGGTCGAGGGCGTGGTCGAGGGGCTCATCGAGAGCGGTCTGGTCGTGGAGGTGCCCGCCGAGGAGGGTGAGGCGCGCCGCCAGGGCCGCCCGGCCCGCCGCTTCCGGTTCCGTACCGAGGCCGGTCATCTGCTGGGCATCGAGATCGGGCCGCACCGCATCGTGGCGCTGCTGTCGGATCTGAGCGGCCGGGTGCTGGACACCGCGCAGCGCCCCGTCGAGGAGGGCGCTCCGGCCGATGAGCGGCTGGACCGGGTGCGGGCCGTGGTGGCCGATCTGCTGCGGCGCACCGGCGTGCCGCGCCGGGGCCTGCGGGCCGTCGGCGTGGCCAGCCCCGGCATCGTGGAGGCGGACGGCACGGTACGGCTGGGCACCGCGCTGCCCGGGTGGACCGGGCTGCCGCTGGGTGACCGGCTGCGGCGGTCGTTCCGCTGTCCGGTGCTGGTCGAGAACGACGCCAACGCGGCGGCGGTGGCCGAGCACTGGCAGGGCGCGGCGACCGGTTCGGACGACCTCGTCTTCGTGCTGGCGGGGCTCAGTCCGGGTGCCGGTTCGCTGATCGGCGGGCGGCTGCACCGCGGGTTCGGCGGCGCGGCCGGGGAGATCGGCGCGCTGCATCTGCTCGGGCGGGAGGCGACCCCGGAGGCGCTGCTGTCGACGACCGGGAAGCCGCTGCATCCGCTGGACGAGGCGCAGGTCGCGGCGGTGTTCGCGGCGGCCGGGCGGGGTGATGCGCGGGCCCGGGACGCGGTGGACCGGTTCGTCCGGCGGCTGGTGCACGACGTCGCCGCGCTGGTGCTGGCGCTCGATCCCGAGCTGGTGGTGATCGGTGGGTGGGCGACCGGGTCGGCCGGCGTACTGGAGCCGCTGCGCGCGGAGTTGGCGCGTTATTGTCTGCGGCCGCCGCGGGTCGTCCTGTCCCAGCTGGGCGAGGCGGCGGTGGCGACCGGCGCGCTGCGGCTGGCGCTCGACCACGTCGAGGGGGAACTCTTCGCGGTGGAGGGGACCGTGACGGCCCGTCGGTGAGCCGTCACCCTTCCCCGGCGTACGGTCAGCCCGCGAGGGCCATCGCGTCGCGCTCGCCGAACGTCAGCCGGCAGGTGTCCGCGCGGTATGTGGACACCGCGACCGCGGTCGGGCGTCCCCCGGAGACATAGCGGGTGGTGACGACGAGAACGGGCGCGCCCGGGAGCCGGTCGAGCTGCTTGGCGTCCTCGGCCCGGGCCGAGCCCAGCTCGACGGTGCGGTCCTGGCCCTCCAACTCGCGCTCCTGGAGTGCGCGCAGCACGGCACGGGCGCGGCCGGGGGCGCTGAGCGCGGCCGCCGCGTCGTATCCGGGGACCGCGGCCGCGGGGACGTACAGCAGCTCGGCGGCGACCGGGCGGCCGTCGGTGACCCGGCTGCGGCGCACGACGTGGACCGGCTCGCCGGGGGCGGTCTCCAGCAGCCGCGCCACGTCGGCCGGGACGGTGTCGCTCTCGGCGGCGTCGACCGGCTGCCAGTCGTCGCCGGGGGCGCCGGGCCAGGTGTGCCGGACGGAGTCGACGGCGACGTCGGCGCGCGGCGGGGCGACGGTGGTGCCGACGCCGCGGCGGCGCTGGAGCCGGCCCTCCAGCTCCAGCTGTTCGAGCGCCTGCCGGAGCGTGGCCCGGGCGACCCCGAACCGGGCCGCCAGATCACGCTCGTTGGGCAGAACCTCACCGACCGCGAACTCCGAGTCCAGCGCCTGGCTGAGCACGGTCTTGAGGTGCCAGTACTTCGGCTCCGGCACCGTGTCGAGCTGCGTGGTCCCCACCCTGTCCTCCGCACTGGCGGCTGCCCGCGGGGCAGCGCCCCCTGGGATCCGGGCCCGCACACGGGCCCTGCACGACGGCCCGTCCGCGCACCCTTTATGAGCGCTTCTTTATTAAAGGTTGTTGCAGTATCCCGACGATATGGCCGCCCCCACCCTTGGTCAAGACCAATCCCGCCACCGAATTCACCAAGCGCCGCGCGCCAAGGAGGCCCCCGGGACGCCCGGCCTGCGGGCCACGCCGGCCACGGGGGCCACGGCTCAAGGGGTGGCCAGCGCCCCGAGCTTGTCGGGGTTGCGCACGATGTACACGGTCCGGATCCGGCCGTCCTGGACGCCGAGCTGGATGACCGTGTCCGGGACGCCGTCCAGGTGGAGCAGCACCGCGGGCCCGCCGTTGAGGTCGCACAGGCGGAAATCCAGGCCGGCCGGCTGGGACTTGGCGACGCCGAGGAGGAAGCGGGCGACCTTGTCGGCGGACTCGATGATCCGCAGCGGCGCCTTGGCCTTGCCGCCGCTGTCGCCGACCAGCCGGGCGTCCGCCGTCAGCAGGCTCAGCAGTCCGGCCAGGTCGTCACCGGCCGCCGCGGCGAGGAACCGCTCGGTCAGATCGCGCTGCCGCTCCGGGTCGACCTCGTAGCGGGGCCTGCCCTCCTCGACGTGGCGCCGGGCCCGGCCCGCCAGTTGGCGCACCGCGGCCTCGCTGCGGTCGAGGACCGCGGCGATCTCCGCGTAGGGGTAGCCGAACGCCTCGCGCAGGACGAACACCGCGCGTTCCAGGGGGGAGAGCGCTTCCATGACGACGAGCACCGCGAGGGTGACGGTCTCGGCGAACACCGCCCGCTCCGCGCCGTCCGGCGGGCTCCCGGCGGCGTCCGTCGCCAGCGGCTCGGGCAGCCAGGGCCCCACGTAGGACTCCCGCCGCGACTGGACCTGGCGCAGCCGGTCGATGGCCAGCCGGGTGGTGATCCGGATGAGGAAGGCGCGCGGCTCGCGGACCTCGGCGCGGTCCGCGCCGGCCCAGCGCAGCCAGGCGTCCTGCACCACGTCCTCGGCGTCGGCCACCCGGCCCAGCATCCGGTAGGCCACCCCGAACAGGACGGGCCGGTGTTCCTCGAAGACCTCGGTCGCGGTATCGCTTCGCACCCGCCCATCCCACCCGGCGATCCGGCCGTTGTCCAGCGGAAACGGCCCGGTGCGAGGCACACCACTGCCCCGGCGGGCCGGGCCGGCGCGGTGGGCTGCGGCGCGTACGGGGAGCGTCATCGTCGTGGCGGAGTCCTGGCGGTCGCCCCGCCGGCTTGCGACCATGACCCGGGGCCGGCCGCTCCCGTGGGCCGGGATACCCGTACACCACCCGTGAACCCCTCTGCGTTCACCGGGAGTTCGACTGCGGGGCATCGAACAGCGATACGAACGGGTCGTCAGTGAGTCGGTCGAGGCATGGAGGTTGGACATGGCGCAGGGATCCGGCGGCGGCTGGGGGCGACGGGCGGTGTTGCGGGGCGCGGCGGCGGGTTCCGCGGCGCTGGCGCTGCCCGCGCTCACCGGGGCCGCGCCCGCACTGGCCCGCGGCGGCCGGCCGAGCGCCGACTGGGGCGTGCAGGTCGGCGATGTGACGACGTCCTCGGGTCTGGTGTGGGTGCGGTCCGACCGGCCGGCCCGGATGGTGGTGCAGACCGCTGCGACCGAGTCGTTCCGCAACGCCCGTAGCTGGCGCGGTCCGGTCCTCGGGGCGGGCACGGACTTCACCGGCGTCACCGGGCTGCACGGCCTGCCGCCCGGCGAGCAGATCCACTACCGGGTGCTGCTGGCCGACCCGGACGACCCGCGGCGCACCGGCGAGCCGGTGACCGGCACCTTCCGTACCGCCCCCGAGGGGCGCCGCTCCGATGTGCGGTTCCTCTGGTCGGGTGATCTGGCCGGCCAGGGCTGGGGCATCAACCCGGATCGCGGCGGCTACCGCATCTACGAGGACATGCGGCGCCGGAACCCGGACTTCTTCCTGTGCAGCGGCGACAACATCTACGCCGACAACCCGATCACCGAGCGGGTGACGCTGCCGGACGGCCGGATCTGGCGGAACATCACGACCGAGGAGAAGTCGAAGGTCGCCGAGACGCTCCAGGAGTTCCGCGGCGCGTTCCGCTACAACCTGCTGGACGAGAACCTGCGCCGCTTCAACTCCCAGGTCCCGACGATCACGCAGTGGGACGACCACGAGGTGCACAACAACTGGTACCCGGGGCAGCTGCTCGACGACGACCGGTACACCGAGAAGCGCACGGACGTGCTCGCCGCGCGGTCGCTGCGGGCCTTCGCCGAGTACTTCCCGATCCGTACGCTGCGGCCGAATGACGGGGGTACCTCCCGGTCGAGCGAAGCCGAGAGTGGGGAAGGCCGGGTCTACCGGGTGGTGCACCACGGCCCGCTGCTGGACGTCTTCGTGCTGGACATGCGGCGTTACCGCAACGCCAATTCGGCGGACCGGCAGACCGACGACCCGCAGGGCATCCTCGGGGCGGAGCAGCTGCGCTGGCTGAAGCGGGAGCTGTCCCGCTCGCGTGCGGTGTGGAAGGTGATCGCCTCGGACATGCCGCTGGGACTGGTCGTCCCGGACGGCAGGACGAACTTCGAGGCGGTGGCGCAGGGCGATCCGGGCGCTCCGCTGGGGCGGGAGCTGCAGCTGGCGGAGCTGCTGCGGCACATCAAGCACGCCCGGGTGACCGGCACGGTGTGGATCACCACGGACGTGCATTACACCTCGGCGCAGCACTACGCGCCGGAGCGGGCGGCGTTCCAGGACTTCGCGCCGTTCTGGGAGTTCGTGTCGGGGCCGTTGAACGCGGGCGGTTTCCAGGCCGTGAAGCTGGATGGAACGTTCGGCCCGGAGCAGGCGTTCATCAAGGCACCGGACCGCGCGAACGTCTCCCCGGCGGAGAGTCCGCAGTACTTCGGCGAGATCGACATCGACGGGGGAAGCGGGGAGCTGACGGTGCGGCTGCGCCAGGAGGGCGGCGACGTATTGTTCAGCAAGGTGCTCCAACCCGGACAGGTAGGGCAGTAGGGACCAATGCCCCGATTGCACCTTTTACCCGTCGGACACAATGTGTTGGCGACCAGGCAACACCTGTCGGCAAGGCTTGTGTGCATGACTGAAGCAACCTCTGCCACATCGTCCCGCCGTCACCATTGGCGGCGGGAGCTCGTCGAGCTGGCGGCGCTGTTCACGGCCGTCGCGGTGGCCGACGCGGTCGCCGACACCGTCGCGCACGGCCCGTCCGGGCCGGGGCTGCTGTGCGCCTTCGCGGTGGCCCTGCTCGCCACGGCGGGCTTCCACGTCTGGTGGTCACGGCGCCACGACCACGCCCCGCCGCCGACCGATACCGGCGCCACGGCGCCGTCCCCCACCGGCGCCGCCCCCCGGGCCGCCGGCCGGGAGACGACGCTGTGGCGGATGCGGACCACGGTCCGCGACGAACCGGGCAGCCTGGCCGCGCTGTGCACGGCACTGGCCGCCCGGCAGGTGGACATCCTCAGCCTGCAGACCCATCCGCTGTCCGAGGGCACCGTCGACGAGTTCCTGCTGCGCGCGCCGGCCCCGCTGACGCCCGCGGAGCTCACCCGCACGGTGACCGGCGCCGGCGGCTCCCGGAGCTGGCTGGAGCGGGCCGATGCGCACGACCTCGTCGACGCACCGACCCGGATGCTCGGGCTGGCGACCCGTACGGCCCTGGATTCCGCCGAACTCCCGTTGGCACTGCGGCAGTTGCTGGGGCGCTGCACGATCCACTCGGTGCCCGCCCGGTCACTGACCGGGCAGCCGCTCGCCGAGCAGGTGCCCGCGGAGGGCGTGCTGGAGGACCATGTGATGAAGTTCCGTGACCCCTGGGGGGGCTCACTCACGATCGAAAGGCCGCAGTTGCCGTTCACCCCCACCGAGTTCGCCCGGGTGCGGGCGCTGGTCGAGCTGGACGCCCGGCTGGGCCAGCGGGTGCCGCCGCGGCGGGACGTGCTGACCCTGCCCGAGGGCAACGAGATCACCGTCCGCCGGGCCGGCCCCGCCGATCTGGCCGCGGCCCGCGAGATGCACGACCGCTGCTCGACGCGGACCCTCGCGCTGCGCTACCACGGCCCGGTCGGGGACGCGGACCGCTACCTCGCCCATCTGCTCAGCCCGCGCTTCGGCCGCACGCTGGCGGTGGAGACCGCGTCCGGCCGGCTGGTGGCGCTCGGCCATCTGCTCTGGGACGGCGACGAGACCGAGGTCGCCCTGCTGGTCGAGGACGCCTGGCAGCAGCGCGGCATCGGCGCCGAGCTGCTGCGCCGGCTGGTGGCGATGGCGGCCGAGACCGGCTGCGAGAGCGTGTACGCGATCACCCAGGCGTCCAACACCGGCATGGTGGCCGCGATGCGCGGCCTCGGTCTGCCGCTGGACTACCAGATCGAGGAGGGCACGCTGGTGATCACGGCGCGCCCGGCCGGCCCGCCCGCCCGGCGGGAGCCCCGCGAGACCGTGCACATCCAGGACGCGACCGGCCGCCGCTGAGGCGGGGCCGCGGCCCACGGTCCGGCCGGGTGGCGCGCACACCCGGCCGGCCGCCCGCCGGGCCCGCGAAGGCAATGACGGCGTAAAGTGACAGGAACGTATGGGCTGTTGATGGTGACGCGGCGGGCCGATCCGTACGAGGATGGGCCGCATGCCCCACACCACTACTCCCGCGAGCGGTCCACTGCCCCGCCAGGTCGCCGACGCCTACGTCGACGCGCTCGTCGAGCTGAACCCCATCATCGGCACCTACCTCGGCATTCCCGAGAGCTCCGGCAAGCTCCCCGACTTCTCACCGACGGGCCTGGAAGCGGTGGCCCAGCTCGCCCGTACGACGCTGGAGAAGCTCAGCGAGGCGGAGGCCCGGCCGGGCGCGGAGCACCCCACCGAGAAGGTCTGTGCGCGGCTGCTGCGCGAGCGGCTGACCGCCGAGCTGGCGGTGCACGAGGCGGGTGAGGGCCTGCGGGCGGTCAGCAACCTCAGCTCGCCGCTGCACCACGTCCGCGAGGCGTTCACGCTCACCCCGTCCGAGACCGAGGAGGACTGGGCGGCGATCGCCCAGCGGCTGCGGGCGGTACCGGCCGCCCTGGAGGGCTACCGCGCCGCCCTGGACGCCGGCCGCAAGCGCGACCTGCCCGCCGGTCCGCTCCAAGTCACCACGGTCATCGGCCAGTTGGACGAATGGATCGGCACCGACCGCAGCTGGTTCGCCGAGTTCACCGACCCGGGCCCGGAGAAGCTGCGCGCCGAGCTGGCCGAGGCCGCCGAGGTGGCCACCGGCGCGCTGGTGGAGCTGCGCGACTGGTTCCGTGACGTCTACGCCCCGGCCATCGCCGGCGCACCGGACGTGGTGGGCCGGGAACGCTACG
Source organism: Streptomyces sp. NPDC048197 (assembly GCF_043202395.1). Taxonomy (NCBI): domain Bacteria; kingdom Bacillati; phylum Actinomycetota; class Actinomycetes; order Kitasatosporales; family Streptomycetaceae; genus Streptomyces; species Streptomyces sp. NPDC048197. The sequence continues at coordinate 79,637 of NZ_JBIDAJ010000027.1, read as the reverse complement.
CCCGTCTCGCCCGCTACTACAACGGCGCCGACGTCGACGCGGACGAGGCGTACGCGTACGGCTGGTCGGAGTTCCACCGGCTCCTGGCCGAGATGAACAAGGAGGCGGAGCGGGTACTGCCCGGCGCGAGGACGCCGTGGGAGGCGCTGGCCTGGTGCGACGAGCACGGTGAGGCGATCGAGGGGGTCGAGGAGACCCGGCAGTGGCTGCAGTCGCTGATGGACGAGGCGATCGACGCCCTGGACGGCACGCACTTCGAGCTCGCCGAGCGGGTGCGCCGGGTGGAGTCCAGGATCGCCCCGCCCGGCAGCGCCGCCGCCCCGTACTACACCCAGCCGTCGTTGGACTTCTCCCGCCCCGGCCGCACCTGGCTCCCGACCATGGGCGAGACCCGCTTCCCGGCGTACGACCTGGTCTCGACGTGGTACCACGAGGGCGTGCCCGGCCATCACCTCCAGCTGGCGCAGTGGGCGCACGTCGCCGATTCGCTCTCCCGCTACCAGACGACGGTGGGCATCGTCAGCGCCAACGCCGAAGGCTGGGCGCTGTACGCCGAACGCCTCATGGACGAGCTGGGCTTCCTGACGACGCCGGAGCGCCGGCTGGGCTATCTGGACGCGCAGATGATGCGGGCCATCCGCGTCATCATCGACATCGGCATGCATCTGGAGCTGGAGATCCCGGCGGACTCACCGTTCCACCCGGGCGAGCGGTGGACGCCGCAGCTGGCCCACGAGTTCCTGGCGGGCCACTGCAGCCGCCCGGCCGACTTCGTGGAGAGCGAGATCATCCGCTATCAGGGCATGGCCGGCCAGGCGATCGGCTACAAGCTCGGCGAACGCATCTGGCTCCAGGGCCGCGAGGCCGCCCGCGCCCGCCACGGCGCCGACTTCGACCTGAAGTCCTGGCACATGGCCGCGCTCTCCCAGGGCTCCCTGGGCCTGGACGACCTCCTGAGCGAACTCTCGGCTCTCTGAGGGGAGTTCGCGCCGCGCCGGGGTCCGGGGCCGGTACGTGACCACCCGGTCCGGTACGGGAGTGCCGGGCCCGTACCGGAACCGACGGGTCCCGGCGCCCGGCGCGCGCCCGGACCGCTCAGCAGCCGCAGTCCGCCGCGCCGACCGGGGCCGTCAGCGGGTCGGCGGGCCGGGTTTCGGTGCCCTGCCAGGTCTCGGTCGGGTAGCCCTCGCGGATCCAGTACTCGATGCCGCCGAGCATCTCCTTGACGCGGTAACCGAGCCGGGCCAGCGCGAGGGCGGCGCGGGTGGCGCCGTCGCAGCCCGGGCCCCAGCAGTACACGACGACCGGCACCGCCGGGTCGAGCAGCTGCGGGGCGTCCGCGGGGATCCGGGCGGTGGGCAGGTGGACGGCGCCGGGGACGTGGCCCTGGTCCCAGGCGGCGGTGCTGCGGGAGTCGACCACGACGAAGTCCGGGGCGCCGGCCGTGAGGGCGGTGTGCACATCGGCGACGTCGGTGTGGAAGGCGAGCCGCGCGGCGAAGTAGGCGGCGGCGTCCGCCGGGGCGGCCGGCGGGGTGGCGAGGACGGGGCTGGGGGCGGCGGCCGGGGACGGCTCGGCGGGGCGGGGCTGCTGAGTGATCATGGCGGTAAATCTATGGTCCGCCACGGCGGCCGAGAAGTGACGATCCCCGGCGGAAACCTTGCCGAGCCGGGGATTCCACTGCTAGACAGCGCAGATGACCGGATATTCCCCCGACGCCACCGACTGGCGCATCCTCGACGTCCTGCAGCGCAACGGCCGCGCGGGCTACGCCGAGCTGGCCCGCGCCGTGAACATGTCCGCCAGTGCCGTCACCGAGCGGGTCCGGCGGCTGGAGGAGGCCGGGGTGATCTCGGGGTACGCGGCGGTGGTCGACCCGGAGCGGATCGGACTGCCGGTGCTGGCCTTCGTACGGCTCCGCTACCCGAACGGCAATTACAAGCCGTTTCATGATCTGCTGGAGACGACGCCGGAGATCCTGGAGGCGCACCACGTCACGGGCGACGACTGCTTCGTGATCAAGGTGGCGGCCCGTTCCATGAAGCATCTGGAAGAGGTGTCCGGGCGGATCGGCGCGCTCGGCGCGGTGACCACCAGCGTGGTGTACTCGTCGCCGCTGCTGCGCCGCCCGGTCGGCCACTGACCGAGGCGCCCCGCCCTCCCCCGGGGCTCAGTGCCGCAGGTGGTGCCGTACCGCCGAGCCGGTGCGGGCCTTGACGACCTCCAGCTGGGCGGGGATGCGGGCCTTGAGGTCCGCGACATGGCTGACGATGCCGACGCTGCGGTCGCGTTCGCGCAGCGAGTCCAGGACGTCCAGGACCTCGTCGAGGGTCTGCTCGTCGAGGCTGCCGAAGCCCTCGTCGATGAAGAGGGTGTCCAGCCGGGTGCCGCCGGCCTCGTCGGTGACGACGTCGGCGAGGCCGAGGGCCAGCGCGAGCGAGGCGAAGAAGGTCTCGCCGCCGGAGAGGCTGGCGGTGTCCCGCTCGCGGCCGGTCCAGCCGTCGATGACGTGCAGCCCGAGCCCGGAGCGGCGGGTGCCGCCGGCCCGCTCGTCGGAGTGGACGAGGGTGTAGCGGCCGGCCGACATCCGGTGCAGCCGGGCGCTGGCGGCGGCCGCGACCTGTTCGAGCCGGGCGGCCAGGACGTACGACTCCAGCCGCATCCGCCGCTCGTTCTCACCGGACGTGCCGGCGGCCAGGGCGGCGAGCCGGGCGATGCGGTCGTGGGCGGCGCGCGCCGGGGCCAGCGCCCGGGCGTCGGCCTCGGCGCGCGCGGAGAGCCGGTCGAGTGCGGCGGCGCGGTCCTCGGCGGCGGCGTGGGCCGTGGCGGCGGTCCGCAGCCGTGCCGCCGCCTGCTGGTGGGCGGCCTGGGCGGCGTCCGGGTCCGCGGGCGGCAGGACGGACGCGGCGGACACCTCCGGGTCGGCCAGTTCCGCCTCGGTCGCGGCGGATTCCCGCTGCTGGTCGTCGAGCCGCTGCTGCAGGGCCCGCCACTCGTCGTCCCGCAGCAGTGCCCCGGCGACCTCCTGCGGGGTGTCGAACCCGGCGCGGTAGGCGGCGTCGGAGAGCGCGGCGTCGGCCTCCTTGAGCCGCTCGGCGCAGGAGTGCGCCGTACGGGACGCCTCGGCCGCGGCGGCCAGCCGGGCCACCTGCCGCTCCAGGTGCCCGGCCCGCTCGGCGACGCTCGCGCAGTCCGCGCGGGCCCGGGTCAACTCCTCGTCCAGGGACGCTCGTTCGGCGTCCAGTGCCTCGCGGCGGGAGGTGCGGGCGGCGGCCCGGCGCTCGGCCTGCTGCTGCTCGGTGCGGCGCCGTTCGTGCTCCCGCTCGGCGCGTTCGAGCGCCTCGCGGGCGGCGTGCAGATCGGCGCCTCGGGCGTGCTCACGGGCCAGCTCGGCCCGCAACTCCTCGACCTGCGCGATGAGTTCGGCCACCGGGGCGTCCCCGGCGGTGGCGGCGGCGCCGGCCAGTTCCTCCTTGGCCGACTGGCCGCGCTGCTCGGCCTGCCGGCGGGCGTCCTCGGCCCGGCGGTACGCGGCCAGAGCGGCTTCCTCGGCGGCGCGGTCGACGTGGCCGGCGCCGGCCCGGGCCGGTGCCGGGTGCTCGGTGGCACCGCACACCACGCAGGCCGTGCCGTCCGTCAGCCCCGCCGCGAGCTCGGCGGCGATCCCGCGCAGCCGCCGGTCCTTGAGGTCGAGCCAGTGCTCATGGGCGGCCGCGGACTCCTCACGTGCGGTGAGCAACTCCTGTTCCGTGGCGCGTACTTCTTCGGCGAGCCGGTCGCGACGGCGGGCCGCGGCGAGCCGTTCGGCGGCCGGTTCCACGCGGGCGGCGAGCTGCTCGGCGCGGGTGGCGGCCTCCTGGGCCGCCTCGATGCGCTGCTGGTGGGCGCGGCGGGCCCGGTCCCACTGGGCGAGCCACTCGTCGGCGTCCAGCAGGGTCTGCTCGTCGGCGCGCGCCTCGCGGTCCAGTGCGCCCCGTTCCGTACCGATCTCGGCGGCCCGCCGCTCGGCCCGCCGGGCCGCCCCGAGCGAGCCCAGTTCCTCCCGCAACTTTCGCTCGTGGAGGGCGAGTTGGTCGCCCGCGGCGTCGGTGAGCTCCGGCGGCAGGAGGCCGCGGCATTCCGCGTCGGCGCGCCGGGCGGCGTCCAGGTCGCGTCCGGCGGCGTCGCGCAGCGCCAGCGCGGGCGCCACCTCCGCGGCGGCGCGGGCCCGGGCCAGCCTCGCGCGGGTCTCCTCCCGTTCCGTGGCCCGGGCCTCGATCGCATCGGCCCGGCGGCGGGCGTCCGCGTACCGCTGCTGGAGCCGGTGCCGTTCGCGGGCCTCCGCCAGCCGGCCGGCCGCGGTCCGTTCGGTCTCCTCGGCCCGGTGCAGCGCACAGCGGGCGATGTCCAGCCGCTCCCGTGCGGTCACCCGGGCGACGGTGGCGACGGCCAGCACCGCGTCCGCGAATCCCGGCTCGCCCGGCCCGGGTACGTCCGACTCCGCGCGGGCGGCCCCGGTGCCGCGTCCGGCCCGCCCGGCCGTGCCCGCGGTACGCCGTCCGGCGGCGCCGCCTTGTGCCGGGACCGCGGCCGCCGTACGCCGGCCGGGGTCCGCGGCGGGCAGCAGTCCCGCGAAGACGGCGGCGTCGCCGGTTTCCGCGTCCGCGGTCCCGCCGGCCGCCTGTGCCATCCGGTGCGCCAGCGCCAGCAGCCGTTCGTCGCCCGCCGCGACCTCGTCGGCGGCGGCCCGGCGGCGCGCGGTCAGCTGCTCCTCCAGCGCGGCGAACCGGCGGGTGTCGAAGAGCCGCCCCAGCAGCCGGGCGCGGGCCTCGGCGTCGGCCCGCAGGAAACGCGCGAACTCCCCCTGCGGCAACAGCACGACCTGGCAGAACTGCTCCTTGCTCATGCCGAGGAGCTGCCCGATCTCCTCCCCGATCTCCTGGTGCGAGCGGCTCAGCGCCTTCCAGTGCCCGTCGCCGCCGGCCGCCCGCTCCTGCGGCCCGGCCGGTACGAACTCCCGCAGCCGGCTCTGCGCCTTCTCCCTGGTCGTGCCGCTGCCGCGCTTCTTGGGCCGCGGCTGCTCGGGCAGCCGGGTGATCTCCAACCGGCGTTCCGCGACGGTGAGTTCGAGGACGACCTCGGTGAGGGTCAGTGGGTCGGCCAGGTCGCTGCGCAGTGCCTGGCCGCTCTGCCGCGCCCCGGGGACCGACCCGTACAGCGCGAAGCAGACCGCGTCGAGGACGGAGGTCTTGCCGGCGCCGGTCGGCCCGTGCAGCAGGAACAGGCCGTCCCGGGTGAGCCGGTCGAAGTCGACGGTCTGGGTGTCGCCGAACGGCCCGAAGGCGCTGACGGTCAGCCGGTGCAGCCTCATCGTGCCCCCTCGCCCGCCATCTCCTGGGCGCGCACCTCGTCGATCGCGGAGCTCAGTTCGGCCCGCTCGTGCGCGTCGGCCGCGCGACCGGACCGTACGTGTGCCACGAAGTCCTCGGCGATCTCCTGGTCGCTGCGGCCGCGCAGCCGCTGGGCGTACGAGGCCGACGAGCGGCCCGGCTCCTGGTCGGGGTCGAAGACCAGGCTGACCAGGTGCGGGAAGCGGCGGGCCAGCCGGGCCATGGGTTCGTGCGGGCGGGCGCTGTCGGTGAGCGTCGCCTCGACCCAGGAGTCCTCGTGCCCGGCCAGCGCCGGGTCGTCGAGCAGGTGCGCAAGCGGCCCCCGGATCCGGGCCAGCGGCCGCGGGACCGGGCAGTCCACCCGCTCCGCGTGCACCGCCCCGTCCGCGTCGAGCTCGACCAGCCACATCGATTTGCGGTGGGTGGCCTCGGAGAACGAGTACGCCAGCGGGGATCCCGAGTAGCGGACCCGTTCGGTGAGGGTCTGGCAGCCGTGCAGATGGCCGAGCGCGGCGTAGTCCACGCCGTCGAACACGGCCGCGGGGACGGAGGCGACGCCGCCGACGGTGATGTCGCGTTCGCTGTCGCTGACCGCGCCGCCGGTGACGAAGGCGTGCGCCAGCACCACCGAACGGGTCCCGGGCGGCCGGCCGGCGAGGTCGGCGCGCACCGTGTCCATCGCCGCGCCCAGCACCGCCGCGTGGTCGGCCCGGGGCGCGCCGAGGGCGTCGCGCACCATGGCGGGTTCGAGGTAGGGCAGGCCGTAGAGCGCGACCGGGCCGTGCGCGTCGTGCAGCAGCACGGGGGTGGCGCAGTCGGCCGGGTCGGTGCGCAGGTGTATGCCGGCCCGTGCCATGAGTCCCGAGCCGACGCCCAGCCGGCGGGCGGAGTCGTGGTTGCCGGAGATCATCACGGTCGGGACGCCGAGCTCCGCGAGCCGGTGCAGCGCCTCGTCGAAGAGCTCGACGGCGGCGAGCGGCGGCACGGCCCGGTCGTAGATGTCGCCCGCGACGAGTACGGCGTCGATCCCCCGGTCGTGCACCGTCGCGACGAGGTGATCGAGGAAGGCGCGCTGGGCGGTGAGCAGGCTTACCCGGTGGAAGGACCGGCCCAGGTGCCAGTCGGAGGTGTGCAGAAATCTCAACTATCCGCTCCGACCTGCACGATTCCCCTCCCGGTCCGTCCTGTGCGCCGTCCGGGGTCCGCCGGCCGGCCGTGCCCAGGGTAGCCGCCGGCGGCCCGCCGTCGGCTACCGGGCTCCGGCCGCGGGCGGCGTGGCGCGGTCCGTGCAGCGGACGTCGTGGGCCGGGCGGCGGCCGGTGGTGAGGAAGGTGGTGACCGTGCGGTCGCCGCAGGCGGTGCCATTGGTCAGGTAGGCGCCGTGGCCGCCGTGGTCGAGCGTGACCAGGCGGGCGCGGTCACCGAAGGCCCGCCGCATCTTCAGGGCACCGAAGTAGGGGGTGGCGGGGTCCCGGAGGTTCTGGAGCATCAGGACGTTGGACGGGCCGTCGTCGGTGATCCGCGTGGGCCGGGCGTCCGGCTTGTCCTTCCAGAAGGAGCAGGGCGTGATGTTCACCGGCATGCCGGCGGTGAGCGGGTGGCGGGCCCGGTCGGCGGCGACCGCGCGCCGGTGGGCGGGGACCGACGCCGGCCAGCGCACGTCGTTGCAGAGGGTCGCCATGATGCCGGTGGCGCCGGGGTCGGGCAGCGGCCGGGCCAGGTCGGCGGGCAGCTCCGGGCGGGCGGCGGGGTCCTGGGCCTGCCGGACGAGCCGGGCCAGCGGCGCGAAGAAGGTGTCGCTGTAGAGGGCGTTCTGCAGCGCCTGCCGCAGCACGTTGCCGGTCAGTGGCACGGACGGGGTGCTGGATTCCCTGGGCGCGCGGTCCAGCTTCGCGGCCAGTGCGACGAAGCGCGGGCGGACGTCCTCGGGGCGGGCGGCCAGCCGCAGGCCGTCCTTGTCGCGGGCCGGGTCGGCGGCCCAGGCCGCGAAGTCGGGGAACCGGTCGTCCGCGGCGGCCGACATGTTCGCCAGCCAGCCCCGCTCGACCCGCGCCGGGTCGGGGTCGCCGCTGCTGTCCAGTACCCAACGGTCGGTGTGCTGCGGGTACTTCTGGGCGTAGACGGCGCCCACGTAGGTCCCGTAGGAGACGCCCCAGGCCGAGAGTTTCCGCTCGCCGAGCGCCTGCCGGAAGCGGTCGATGTCGCGGACCTCGTTGGCGGTGGAGATGCCGCGCAGGACGGCGCCGCCGTTGCGGTGGCAGGCGTCGGCGACGCGCCGGGCGCGGGCCACGTTGTCGGTGATGTCGCCGTCCGGGGAGGGCCAGGAGCGCAGGGTCACCAGATAGCGGTCGGCGGGCGCCAGGCCGCAGCTCGCCGTGGTGCTGCCGCCCACCCCGCGCGGGTCCAGACCGACCAGGTCGTACGCCCCCGCCGTGGCCTTGCGCAGCGCCTCCCCCTTCTGCGTGAGCCGCTGCACCCCCGAGCCGCCGGGGCCGCCCGGGATCAGCAGCAGGGTGCCGCGCCGGGCCGCGGGCCGGTCGCTCGGGAGCCGGGACACCGCAACGGTCAACCGCGGGCCGTCCGGGTGCCGGTAGTCCACCGGGACGGCCAGGTCGGCGCACTCCTGCCCGGCGGGGCCGCCGGGCCGGGCACAGGGCCGCCAGGCGAGGGGGGTGGGCGCGCCGGTGGCGGCGGGGGCGGGGGCGGGCGGGGCGAAGCCGGTCAGGGTGGCCGCGACCGCCGTGGCGGAGAGGCTGAGGAGGAGGGCGCGTCGTGGGTAACTGGTCATGGGACAAGGGTGGTTGGGGCGCGCCCGGACTCCCATCCGGCAGCCACGAGACCCGGGGTGGGGTTATCCCCCGGCACCGGCGGCGCCGGCCTCGCCCCCGGCCGGGCGGACGCCCTCGTCGCCGCGCCCGTCCCGGTGCCCGTCGCCGGGTCCGTCCGCCTCCGGGGAGCGCTCGTCCCCTTCCGGGTACCGCTCGTCGATCCGCTTCGGGCCGAACGGCCACTCCTTCTCCCGGCGGGCCCAGCCTAGGAACGCCACCATGCCCGCCGCGACCCAGGCCAGCGACCATTCGATCGGATGCCGGCCGGGCGCGTTGCGGTCCGCGTAGCCGTAGATCACCAGCCAGCCGACGAGCGCGACGAGCCCGGGCAGCGGGTAGAGCCACATCCGGTAGGGGCGGTGCAGGGCCGGCCGGCGGCGGCGCAGCACGGTGACCGCGGCGACCTGGGCCAGCGACTGCACGATCACCATGACGGTGGTGAGCAGCTGGATGATGGTGGCGAGGTCGGTGTGGCGGCCCAGGAGGAAGCCGGCCGCCATCACCGTCCCCATGGTGAGCAGGCCGAGCACCGGGAAGCGGTGGCGCGGGTGGAGGGTGCCGTACGGGCGGAAGAAGACCCGGTCGCGGGCGGCGTCGTAGGGGACCCGGGAGCCGCCGAGGAGCCCGGTGAGGACGGAGGCGACGGCGGTGACGAGGATGAGCACGGTGACGGCGCGGGCCGCGCCCGGGCCCCAGGCCCGCTCCAGCACGGCGGAGGCGACGGAGGAGGACGCCTTGGAGTGCGGGTCGAGCATCTCCCGCCAGTCGACGACGCCGAGCGTGCCGATCTGCAGCAGCAGGTAGATGGCCATGATGCCGAGGATGGCGGCGATGATCGCGCGCGGGACGGTGCGCCCGGGATCGCGGATCTCGGCGCCCATGTAGGCGATGGTGTTGTAGCCGAGGTAGTCGTAGATGCCGATGGTCAGCCCGGCCGCGAAGCCCACCCAGAAGTGACCGGCCGTCAGCTCGAAGGCGTGCGCGGGGTAGGTGAAGGCGCGCTCCGGGCTGAAGTGGGTGAACGCGGCGACGATGACGAGGACGACGGCGGCGATCATCACCACCCAGAGGACGACGGTGAGCCGGGCGATGCGCTCCACCCGCCGCCACAGCAGCACCACGATGCCCACCGTGACCACGAGTCCGACGGCATCGCCCTGCCCCTGGCTCATCCCCGGCCACAGATAGCCGAGGTACTGCACGAAGCCGATCACGCCGGTGGACATTCCCAGCGGGATGAACAGCATGGCCGTCCAGACGAACAGGAACGGCATCAGCTTGCCGGTGCGGTACTGGAACGCCTGCCGCAGGTAGACGTAGCTGCCGCCGGCGCCGGGCAGCGAGGCGCCGAGTTCGGCCCAGACCAGCCCGTCCGCGAGCGCCAGGACGGCGCCGGCGAGGAATCCGATGACCGCCTGCGGTCCGCCGAAGGCGGCCACCATCAGCGGGATGGTGACGAACGGACCGATGCCGCACATCTGGCTCATGTTGATGGCGGTGGCCTGGAACAGGCCGATCCGGCGGACGAATCCCGCCCGTTCGTCGAGGAGTTCAGGCATCGGCGGCCCCCTTCTCGTGCCGGCCCGGCGGAGCTTTTCGCCCCCGCCGCTCGCCGGTGCGGCACCGGTCGCCGCGCCACAGGCTGACACGCCCGGCACCGCCGCGCACCGGTACGGACCGGACTTTCCGCCGCGGCCGCGGACGGACGTCACCGCGACCGCCGCGCCCGGCCGCCTCCCCCGCAGGCCGCGCCGCCGATCAGAGCTCCCCGTACGCCTCGCCGCCGAGCTCCAGCCGGGCGGTACCGGCCGTCGCGTCCGCGAGCCAGGCGCGGAACGCCGCCACCTCGGCCTCCGGCAGCCCGACCTCGATGCGCACCTCCGCCCCGTACGTCACCTCTCGCACCGCGCGGCCGGTGGTCCGCAGGTCGTTCTCGACCCGGCCGGCCCGCTGGTGGTCGACGGTGACCGTGGCCAGCCGGAAGCGCTGCCGGGTGACCGTGCCCAGCGCGTCCAGGGCCTCGCCGACGACGCCGCCGTAGGCGCGTATCAGCCCGCCGGCGCCGAGCTTGATGCCGCCGAAGTAGCGGGTGACGACCGCGACGACGTAGCGCACCTCGCGGCGGAGCAGCATCTGCAGCATCGGGACGCCCGCGGTGCCGCCCGGCTCGCCGTCGTCGCTGGCCTTCTGCACGCCGCCGTCGGCGCCGAGGACGTACGCCCAGCAGTTGTGGCGTGCGGTGGGGTGCTCCTTGCGGATGCGCGCGATGAAGTCCTGCGCCTCGGTCTCGTCCGCGACGGGCGCGAGCGCGCAGACGAAGCGGGACTTGTTGATCTCGATCTCGTGGACACCCTCGCGCGCGAGCGTGCGGTACTGCTCCTGCATCGCTCCAGCCTATGCGGCCCCTGTGACAACGGGCTCCGGGTCCCGGCGGCCCGCGCCGCGCTGGACCGTCCGCCAAAAGGGCACGGGGGTCCGCCGGACGGGCGCAGTCCGCACGGCCAGGCGGCGTACCCGCCCCGTCCGCACGGTGCGTCGGGGAGACGTCGGGGCCGGCCGTGGGCAGGGTGAGGCCAGTGCGAGAGCCTCGTGTTTCCGGGGCCCCGCGCGTACGCGCAGGAACGGAACGGCGGGTTGGCGGAGGGCTGCATGGAAGAGAGCACACAGTCGGCGATGACGGCGGGCGAGCCGCTGACGGGCGAGGACATGCCCGAGCCCCCGCCGGAGGTCGTCGAGGCGGCACGCGAGGCACCCGACCACTGGCTGGCCCTGGTGGACCTGACCTGGCAGGGCGAGGGACCGCCGCCCCTCTGGGCGCTGATCGGGCAGTGGCGGTCCGGGCCGACCGGCGAGATCGAGGAGTGGCGGGACAACCCGGAGTACCGGCCGTCGCCGCAGATGCTGGAGTGGTCGGAGCCGGCCGACCCGGTGGACCGCGCGGTGCAGCTGGCCGCGACCGGCTACGGGCCCGGCCAGGACGTCACCGAGGCGCTGGCGCGGGCCGAGGTGTCCGTCCTGGTCACCGCGACCGGCACCCCGCTGGCCGCCGCCTCGCCCGAGGGCACCCCGGTGATCCCGGTCTACACCTCGGAGGGCTACCTGGAGTCGGTGGGCCGGCTGCTGTACGACCGCCGTCCGGTGGCCGACCTCGTCGACCAGCTTCCGCCCGGCCATGCGCTGTACCTGAACCCGACCGGGCCGGTGAGCATGCTGGTCGACACCGAGGAACTGCGTGCCGCGCTGGCCGGGACGTCCGCGGAGGCGCCCGAGGAGGCCCGGGGCGCGGCCGCGAACGGGGCGCTGCGGCCCGGCACCGGGGCCGGCGGCGTCGAACCGGTGGGCGGCGGCCGGGCGATCGGCAAGCCGGCCCGGGCCGCCACCGGCAGCACCGTCGTCGGCGCCGGACTGGCCGGCGGCACCGTCGTCCGCGCCCGCCGCTGACCGCCTCCGCCCCGCCGCACTAAAGAACCCGCCCCGCCCGCCTTCCCCTTCGGGCGGGGCGCCTGCGTCCACGGCCGCGCCCGCCGTGGCCCGGGCGGGAATCTTCCGGCGGTGCCGGCCGTTGATCCGCACGAGAACCTTCCCTGAGCAGGAGGCAGTGCGTGTACGGCGATCCCAGTACGATCCGCAGGATCCTCACCGAGCTCGGCGACACCTGGGCCGTCGTGGGCCTGTCGAACAACGACCGGCGTGCCGCGTACGGCGTGGCCGAGGTGCTGCAGCGCTACGGCAAGCGCATCGTTCCGGTGCACCCGAAGGCCGAGACGGTGCACGGCGAGCCGGGCTACCCCTCGCTCGACGCGATCCCGTTCCCGGTCGACGTGGTCGATGTGTTCGTCAACAGCGAGCTGGCGGGGTCGGTCGCGGACGAGGCCGTGGCGGCCGGCGCGAAGGCCGTCTGGTTCCAGCTCGGCGTGGTCGACGAGGGGGCCTGGAACCGCGTGCGCGATGCCGGTCTCGACATGGTCATGGATCGTTGTCCGGCCATTGAGATACCGCGTTTGGGCTGAGCCGGGCGTCCGCTAGCGTCCGTACATGAGCGAAATACGGGCCGCCGTCCCCGAGGACGCCGCCGAACTGGTCCGGCTGCGCCGTCTGATGTTCCAGGCGATGAACGGCGAGGACCGGCCCGGCAGTTGGGAGCAGGAGGCGGAGGCGGTGGCGCGCCGGCTGCTGTCCGGGCCGGAGGCGCGCCTGGGTGCGTTCGTGGTGGCGGGCGACGAGGCGGCCGGTGCGCCGCATCTGGCGGCGTGTGCGGTCGGGACGGTGGAGCAGCGACTGCCCGCGCCGGGCCATCCCTCGGGCCGCTTCGGCTTCGTCTTCAACGTCTGTACGGACCCGCGCTATCGGGGCCGCGGCTATGCCCGTGCCACCACCGAGGCCCTGCTCGACTGGTTCGCCGAGCAGGGCGTCAGCCGCGTCGACCTGCACGCCACGGACGGCGCCGAACCGCTGTACCGCAGCCTGGGGTTCCACGAGCACTCCACACCGCTGTCGCTGGACCTGCGCGCGGGCGTGCGGCGGAAGGCCGGCTGAGCGGGCACACGGCCCGCCCCGGCCCGCCCGGAGGCACCGGCCCTAGTCCACCCGGGCCGCGAAGCCGTAGGGGAGGCCGCTGCCCGGCACCGGCAGCCCGGCGGGCAACTCCTCGCCGGTCAGCGGCGGAAGGGGGACGGTGCCCCAGTCGACGGTCCGGTCGAAGTGTGCGGCGAGGTGGATGACGCTCGTCCGCTCGCCGTGCGCGTACGTGGTGAGGGTCGGCGCCCCGCTCAGCCCGCAGCCGCCGACGACCGAGAACCACTGGTCGCACGCCCAGCGCAGCTCTTCGGGGCGGGAGGCGACGAGCGTCACGCAGTGCGCGGCCGAGCCGCTCCAGCCGGTGTCGTCCAGCACGTAGAAGCTGTACGGCCCGGCGGGGTGGTGCGCGGGCCCGGCGGCGGCTGCCCGGGCGAGGAGTGCGTCCGCCTCGGCCTGCCGCCGCGCGAGGGTGGTCTCGTCCTCTCCGAACGCCTCGGCGGCCTCGGGGTTGAGCTCGCGCATGTTCTGCCAGAAGTCGATCTGCTGGACCAGCCGGCCGGCCAGCAGGGTCATGGCGGGCACGTGCCCGGGACGGATGCCGAGGGCCGCCCGCAGCCAGGTTTCCTCCGGCCAGCTCTGCCCGGGGCCCTCGATGTCCTCCGGCGCGTCCGCCGGGCCGGTGGCCGTCAGGCACAGCAGCCGCCCCAGCGCGAAGGCGGCCTCGGCCTCACCGGCCGTCGCGGCGGCCCGCAGCCGCGTCAGCCTCTCGTCGTCGATCGTCATGTGCCGCAGGGTAGGCGCCGGCACTGACAGGCGGCGCCGCCATGGCCCGGCCGGGTGCCCGGACGGAGCCGGCAGGCCGCCACTAGGCGATGCCCAGGCCGTCCAGGACCGTGGCGCCGGGGAGTTCGGCCAGGGCCTTGCCGGGGACGATGAGCTTGCCGCGGCGGCTGCCGCTGCCGATCAGGGCGTAGGGGGTGTCGGCGACGGCGGCGTCGACGAGCAGCGGCCAGCCGGCGGGCAGGCCGACGGGGGTGATGCCGCCGTATTCCATACCGCTTTCGCCGACCGCCCGGTCCATCGGCGCGAAGGACGCCTTGCGCGCGCCGAGTTGGCGGCGGACCACGCCGTTGACGTCGACGCGGGTGTGGGAGAGGACGACGCAGGCGGCCAGGGTGGTCTCGCCGCCGCGCTTGCCGGCGACCACCACGCAGTTCGCCGACTGCTCCAGCAGCCAGGGGCCGTAGTGCTCGACGAGCAGGGCGGTGTCCGCGATGGCCGGGTCGGTGTCGACGAAGCGGAGTTCCTCGACCGGTACGGAGCCGCTCCAGGCGCGGATCGCCGCGGCAACGGGCTCGGTCAGCAGGTCCAGGCACTCGACGGCGGGCCGGACCTCGTCAAAGGCATCCATCGGGACGGGCATGGCGCCAAGTTAACAGCCGCGGCCGGTCGCCGTACGACCGTCTCAGCGGGCGGGCTGGATGATCACGGACATGGTCATCTCGACCGGTTCGGTTCCGTCGTTGCGATAGCCGTGCGCGACCTTGGCCTCGAACGTCGCCGAGGCGCCGGCCGGCACCGTGTGGTCGACCCCGTCGACGACGAGGGTGAGGGTGCCGGCGCGGACGTGGAGCAGTTCGACCGTGCCGGGCGGATGGGGGTCGGAGGTGCTGCCGTCGCCGGGCATCAGCCGCCAGTCCCACAGTTCGAAGGGGCCGGGCGCCTCGCCGCCGACGAGGAGCTTGGTGAAGCTGCCCGCCTCGGTGGACCACAGGCGGACCGCCTCGCCCGGCCCGACGATGCGGACCTGGGGGCCCTGTTCGTAGTCGAGGAGGGTGGTGATGCTGACGCCGAGCGCGTCGGCGATCTTGACGGTGGTTCCCACGCTCGGGTTGGTACGGGCCTGCTCGATCTGGATGATCATGCCGCGGCTGACGCCGGCGCGGGCCGCCAGCGCGTCGAGGGTGAAGCCGCGCTCGGCGCGCCAGTGCTTGAGGTTGCGGGCGAGCGACTGCGTGAGCTGGTCGAGGTCCGTCACGGTCCGTCCAAGTCGGGGCTAATAAATTAGATGCCGCAGTTCATTTTGTTGGACTACGGTGTGGTGTACTTCAGCGTCCGGTTCACTGTACTGCGAGGTTTCACCATGACAGCGGTCTTCGCCCTGGCCACCAGTCTCCTCTGGGGGCTCGCCGACTTCGGGGGCGGACTGCTCACCCGACGATTCCAGGCGCTGACCGTCGTGGTCGTCTCGCAAACCCTGGCCGCCGTGGTCCTGGGCGCCATCGTGGTGGCGACCGGTGGCTTTCGGGAGGTCGGTCCGCAGCTGTGGTTCGCGGTCGGTGCGGGCGTCGTGGGCCCGGCCGCGATGCTCTGCTTCTACCGCGCCCTGGCGCTCGGACCGATGGGCGTGGTCTCCCCGCTCGCCGCGCTCGGCACCGTGCTCGTACCCCTCGGCGTCGGCATCGTGGCGGGCGAACGGCCCGGGCTGCTGCAGGGCGCCGGTATGGTCGTGGCGGTCGTCGGGGTCCTGCTGGCCGGCGGCCCGAAGATCGGCGGCGCGTCCATCGCCCGCCAGACGATCGTGCTGACGCTGGTCTCGGCGCTCGGTTTCGGCGCGGTGATGGCGCTGATATCCGAGGCGTCCACGACCGTGACCGGGCTGTTCCTCGCGCTCTTCGTCCAGCGGGTGTGCAATGTCGCGGTCGGCGGGGCCGCCCTGTACGCGGCGGTGCGGCGCGGCACCCCGGCGCTGCCCGAGGGCGGGTTCGCGGCCCTGACGGGTTCGCTGCCGATGCTCGCCTTCGTGGGCATCGCGGACGTCGCCGCGAACGGCACGTACTCCCTCGCCGCCCAGCACGGCCCGGTCACCATGGCCGCGGTGCTCGCCTCCCTCTACCCCGTCGTCACCACGCTCGCCGCGCTCGGCGTCCTCAAGGAGCGGATGCGGGCCGTACAGACGGCCGGCGCCTCCCTGGCGCTGGTCGGCTCGGTCCTGCTCGCCTCCGGCGGCTGACACCCCGTCGGGCCGCGGCCGCTACGCCTCCCCGGCGGGCGCCGCGGCCTCCTTTGCCGCCCACTCCCCCAGCGCCAGCAGCTGCTGCGGTGTGACGCCCTCCGGGATCGGCACCGGCGCCGGGGTGCGCAGCGGCGGCTGCCAGCCCGTAGCCGGGTCCCAGCGGCGGACGACCTTGGCGGGCGCGCCGGCGACCACCGCGTGGTCGGGCACCTCGCCGCGCACCACGGCACCGGCCGCGACCACCACGTTCCGGCCCAGCCGGGCGCCGGGCAGGATGACCGCACCGGTGCCGATCCAGCTGCCGGGGCCGATGCTGACCGGGTCGGTGCGCGGCCACTGCTTGCCGACCGGCACCTCGGGGTCGTCGTAACTGTGGTTGGTGGTGGTGACGTACACACCGGGGCCGAAGAAGCAGTCGTCGCCGATCGTCAGCCGGACATCGGCGATCACATGACTGCCGCGGCCGAGGACCACACCGTTCCCCAGCGTGAGGATCGGCTCCGGGCCGAGGTCGAGGTCCGGCATCATGCCCGCGGTGAGCGTCACGTCCTGGGCGATGATGCAGTGGTCGCCGATCTCGATCCAGGGGTCGCCGAAGACGGTGCCCTGCGGGAACGCGAGCCGGGTGCCGGTGCCGATCCGGCGGAAGCGGTACGGGCCCGGCCGGCCGGCCGTGACGGCCGCGGCCTCCCGCACCCAGCGCGCGCCGCGGTGGACGGCGCGCGACACGGCCCGGCGCCGCCAGGCCGCCAAGGACGAGAACACGTTCTGGTTTATCGGCACCCGCACACCGTACTCAGCACCCCGGGCGCCGGACCGCGCGCCGGGCTGTGATCTTCGCCCCACCGGCCGACGGCCCGGTCCGCCGGCCCGTGGGTCGTCTACGGTGCAGGGGGCGCGGCGCACAAACGGCGAGGAGATCCAAGATGGCGGAACGGGCGTTGATTTCAGCGGTGGGCGGCAAGGAGCCGAAGGTGGATCCGACGGCGTTCACCGCCCCGACGTCCGTGGTGCTCGGCGAGGTCACCCTCGCCGCGGGCGCCGGCGTCTGGTACCACGCGGTGCTGCGGGCCGACTGCGGCCCGATCGTGCTGGGCACCGACAGCAACATCCAGGACAACTGCACGGTCCACGTCGACCCGGGCTTCCCGGTGACCGTCGGCGACCGGGTCTCGGTCGGCCACAACGCGGTGCTGCACGGCTGCACCGTCGAGGACGACGTCCTGATCGGCATGGGCGCCACGGTCCTGAACGGCGCCCACATCGGCGCCGGCTCCCTGGTCGCCGCCCAGGCACTGGTCCCGCAGGGCATGCAGGTGCCGCCCGGCTCCCTCGTCGCCGGCGTACCGGCGAAGGTCAAGCGGGAACTGACCGCCGAGGAGCGCGAGATGATCCGGGTCAATGCGGCGATGTACCTGGAGCTGGCGGCCGCGCACCGGGAAGCGACGGCGGAGGACTGAGGCACGCCGGGGCGGGGGCCGCGGGCGGGCGTGGGGACCGCGCCGCGGCCGGGGGCGTCGCGAGGGCTTGGGGCGGGCCTCGGCGACGCCGCGGAGGAACCTCAGCGACGTCCGACGGAGGCGGCGACGGTGAGCGCCGACGACAGCAGCTCGGCGTCGAAGAGGGAGGCGTCCGCGAGGCGGTGGGCGCCCGCGTACCCGTTCATCATGAGCTTGGCGGTCCGCAGGGCCGCGGGCGACCGGCGGATCAGCGGCTTGGTCCAGCGCGTGACGGTGCTGTCGAGCTGATCCTCGGGGACGACCTTGTGGAGGAGGCAGAGCTCCTGCGCGGTGACGGCGTCGAAGTTGTCGGCCGTCAGTATCAGCTCGCGCACCCTGGCGGCGCCTCCCTCGCTGAGCAGCCGCGGCATGATGCCGCCCCAGGCGGGCGGCACGCCCAGGCCCAGCTCGGGCAGCCGGAAGCGGCAGTTGTCCGCGCCGACCCGCAGATCGCAGAAGACGGCGAGCCCCACACCGGCCCCGACCACGCCGCCGTGCAGCCGCGCGATGGTCACGACATCGGTGGTCGCGAGGGCGTCACACACCCGGCGGGCCTTGTTGGCGAGCGCCCGCAGCTCCACACCACTCGGGTCGGCCGCGAGCAGGGCGGGGAATTCCGCGCGGTCGCCGCCCAGACAGAAGTCGTCGCCCGCGCCGGAGAGGATCAGCACCCTGATGCCGGTCTCGTCGTCCAGGGCCCCCAGGACCGCGAGCAGCTCGTCGAGGATCGGTCCGGAAATGGCGTTGCCGGTCTCCGGGCAGTTCAACTGCACCCGGAGAACGGGCCCTTCCCGGGACACGAGGAGGGACTTGAAGTCGTGCATCATGGCGGTTCCTTGTTCGTTGTTCCACGCTGCGTGGGAGCCCGGTCCACCGGGCGACTCAGGCACGGGCGACCGGAAGTGTGATCAGGCGGCGGAAGGCCACCCGGGACGCCCAGAGGGGCGCACCCGCGAGCCGCAGGCCGGGGAGGCGCTGGAGCAACGCGGTGAGCAGGCACTCCGCCTCCATACGGGCGAGCGCGTTGCCGAGGCAGAAGTGGATGCCGCCGCCGAAGCTGAGGTGGGGGGACCGCCGGCGGATGTCGAAGAGTTCGGGGTCCGCGTACTGACGCGGGTCGTGGTGGGCGGCGCCGACCATGAGCTGCACCATCTCGTTCTCGCGGACGGTGACCCCGGCGAGCACGGTGTCCTCCGGAGCGACCCGGCTGATCATGTGTATCGGGGCGTCGTAGCGGAGGACCTCGTCGATGGCGCCTGGTATGTGCTCGGGACGGGTGCGCAGCCAGTCCCGTTGGCGCGGGTGCTCCAGGAGCAGGCGGACCGCCCCGGAGAGGACGTGGGCGGTGGTCTCCAGCGCCGCCAGCACCATGAACAGCGCAAGGTGGAACACGGCCTCGTCGGCGGCCGCCCGGTCGGGTTCGAGGTCGTCCCAGACGGCGAGCCAGGACGAGACCGGGTCGGTCCCGGGATTCCTCCTGCGGTCACGGATCAGCGCGGTGAAATACTCCCGCAATTGACCGGTGGCCCGGTCGGAAAGCGCGAGCTGACTTCGGGTCGGGAACAACTCCTGGGTGAATACCTGGTCGTGCGTGAGCGACCGCAGCAACGGGTAATCGGACGGCGGGAGTTGCAGCCATTCGCCGATGGTAATCACCGGCAATTCGTCGCTGACCAGTGCGCAGAAATCGGCTGTGCCAAAGGCGAGTTCTTCGTCCAGGCGGTCGAGCAGTCGATGCACCGTACGCTCGATGGAACCCTTCATCAGCGCCAGGGAATGGCGGTCGAAAACATTTCCCACCGACCGCCGCATCCGGGTGTGGTCCGGCGGGTTGAGCATGGGCAGGGTGCCGCCCATCTGGCGTGATGCGGGCGCCTTCCAGCGCGCCGCATCGACCTGGCGGGCCCGCCAGCCGCTGTCCGGCACCCGCCACGATCTGCTGCGCAACACCTGGTGGCACAGTGCGTAAGAAGTCGCCAGGTGCCCGCCCCAAGGTGCCGGGACGATATCCCCCATTTCCCTGAGCTTCACATACCAGGGCAAGGGATTTGCCTGACCATCGCCCGTACGCAGACGGGAGAAGAGCGAAACCACGCTGCGCCGGTCAACGGGGGCAGTGGCCAGAGCGGGCTCCACAGCGACACCTTCTTCCAGAAGATCACACAGTAAACGCCAACGCTGCATACCCCCGAGCTTGAACATTCATGCGGTCAACGAACATTTACTCTGTCAGCAACGTCACACACGCCACCAGTTGAGAAAGCCGCTCCACCAGCTTCCCTTCTGTGACCTGCCCTTGGGCTGCTGGGCCGACGGGTCTCCCTGTCGTGGGCCGCTGGCGCCGCCCGGGGTCGCCTCACCGCGTGTGTGGCGCACCGGGGTGAAACGGGCGGGCAGCGCGATGAGAGCGCGGTGGAACGGGCCGGGACGCCAGGTCAGGGTGTCCGCCGGCACGCCCAGCTCGACGTCGGGCAGCGTGTTCAGCAGCTTCTCGATGGCCCGGATGGAGATGAGCAGTGCCGGGTCCTTGGCGGGACAGGCATGCGTTCCGGCGCCCCACGCCAGGTGGGCCCGCTTGCTGAAGGTCTGCCGTGAGGCGGACAGGCTGGGGTCCGCGTTGGCCGCCGCGAAGCTGATCAGGACCGGCGTGCCGGCCGCCAGCTTGGTGCCGGAGATCTCCACGTCGTGGACCGGGTAGTGGGTGGCGTAGTTGGCGATCGGCGGGCTGTTCCACAGCACCTCGTTGATGGCGTCCTCGACCAGGACGCCGGCGCCCTGCTGGCCGTCGGCGAACTGCTCGTCGGACAGCAGCAGGCGCAGCGCGTTGCCGATGATGTTCTGCACCGGCTCGGTGCCCGCCCCGATGAGGAGGGCCAGCTGGTGGACCATCTCCTCGTCCGACAGCTGCGAGGGGTGCTGCATCAGCCAGGAGGTGATGTCCTCACCGGGGCTGGTGCGCTTCAGCGTGACCAGCTCGAAGAGCGCCCCTGCCATGGCCTCGTTGGCCCGCTCCACATCGACGCCGTCGAAGAGGTTGGAGATGGCGCTGATCAGCCGGTCGCCGAGCTCCGCGGGGCAGCCGAACAGGTCGTTGAAGACCAGCAGGGGCAGCACCTGGGCGTAGTCGCTGATCAGGTCGGCCTTACCGCGGAAGCCGAACTGGTCGATCAGGTAGGCGGCGACCCGGTCGACGTGCCGGCTCACCCGGTGCATGTCCAGGCGCGCGAAGCTGTCCGTCACGGCCTGGCGCAGCTTCAGGTGGTCGGCACCGTCGGAGAACATGCAGTTCGGCCGGAACATCATCATCGGCAGCACCGGGCTGTCCAGCGGTACCCGGCCCTCGTTCAGGGCGCGCCAGCGGCGGGAGTCACGGGCGAAGGTGTCCGGGTTCTGGAGTACCTGGAGCGCGGTGGCGTAGTCGGTGACGAGTTCCGCCTCCACCCCGGGAGCGAGCTCGACGGGGGCGACGGGGCCGTGCTGCCGGAGACGCTCGTAGAAACCGTGCGGGTCCGCGGCGAATTCCGGGCCGTACAGGGACGTTCTCATGCCATCGGCATGGGCCGGGCAGCCCGGCGGCGGAGTCTCGAATTCCGAATGAGAATGCATGCCTGAACTCCTAGTTGAGGCGGGACTGGAGATAGCGGACGAGCGCGATCAGGGAATCTGCCGAAGAACGCTGGTCCCGCGCGTCACAGTGGACAACGGGCGTCTCGGGAAGCAGGTCCAGCGCCTCGCGGATCTCGTCGACCGAATGCGCGGGGGTCCCGTCGAAGCGGTTCACGGCGATGGCGTACGGGATTCCGTAGTGTTCCACCAGGTCCATGACAGGGAAGGACTCCTCAAGACGCTGGGGGTCCACCAGGACCAGCGCCCCGAGCGCCCCGCGCGTCATGTCTTCCCACACCTGAACGAAGCGCTGTTGCCCGGGCGTTCCGAACAGATACAGGACCAGCTGGTCGCTGAGGGTGAGCCGGCCGAAGTCCATGGCGACGGTCGTCGTGGTCTTGCCGGGCGCGCCCTTCGGGTCGTCAATTCCCTGGCCGGCCTGGGTCATTACCTCTTCGGTACGCAGCGGAGGAATCTCCGACATCGTCCCGATGAACGTCGTTTTCCCCACGGCGAAGTGCCCCACCACCAGGATCTTCGCCGCGGTCTGCACCGAATTGCGCAGGTACACGCCGTCATCCAAAGCGGGCCTGGAGCCCATGCAGCACCTCCTCAAGAATTTTCCGGTCGACAAGCTGGGCGCTGGGTACGGGCGCCCGGGAACAAAGGTGACCCTCGTGTACGAGGTCGGACACCAGAATCTTGACGACGCCCATCGGAAGCCGGGTGTGCCCGGCAATTTCGGCGATGGACAGGAAACCGCCCGAACAGAGGTCGAGTACGCTCAGCCGCTCGGGGTCGAGCGGCCTGGTGCGGGGCGGTTCCGGGTGCACGGTGACCAGGGTGATCAGCGAGAACTCCTGATCATCAAGGAGGTCACGGCCGTTGGTGATGACGTACGGCCGTACTAATTCAGCTGCTTCCTGTTCCAGCTCCGGCTCGTCATCGGTCGTCATGGCTGGATATCGGCCCTCTCACGCGGCGGACTGGTCAGTGCCTTACCGAGCTGGCCGACCAGCTGCTGCATGCGGAAGGTGATCTCCGCCATGTCGACGTCGGGTGATGCCGAAACCGCAAGATAGGCGCCTTCGCCGGCCGAGATCAGGAAAACCCAGCCGTGGTCGAATTCCACCAGTGTCTGACGCCATTGCGGACGGACCGTGGGCGCGCCGCCGTTGCAGAAGTCGGCGACCGTACGGCTCAGTGACTGCATTCCGCTCATGGCGGCGGCGACGGTGTCGGCGTGATCCCGGCCGACGTCCTTCGAACGGGCCATGAGAAGGCCGTCGGCGGAGACGAGAATGGCATGCTGCGCTTCGGGCAATTCCAGAGCACTGTCAAGCATCCACGACAGATCGTAGTTCACTGAACCTCATGCCCTTCATTGCTTGCATTGGTGGATCGACGGCCGGATTGGGTGCCGCGCTGGAATGCACCCATCACGGATGCGGCCCTTGCGCTGTCCCGGGCCGGAGTCCGGTCACTCTCGGCCTCGGCCGGCACGATGGATATCGCCCCGCGACGGCGGCGCTTGGGCAGCCCGCCCGCGGTGGTCTCCGGCTCCGCCGGTGCGGCGGCCGGAGCGGGCGGCGCGGCAGGGGCCGACGGGGCCGGCCCGCGGTAGCCACGTGCGCCGACATCAGCGGTCTGACCAGGACGATTCTCGGGAGGCAACGGGGGCGACGCGGCCACGGCAGGGCTCTCCTCGGGCTCGTGCAGGGACGTGAGCAGATCGTCGGGGAGCAGGACGACCGCGCGCACGCCGCCGTACGGAGAAGTGGAGTCGACCGAGACGCTGAAGCCGTACCGGGCGGCGAGCACACCGATGACGGTGAAACCGAACTGCGGCGGATTACCGAGGCTGGAGACGCTCGCGGAATTCTCGCTGGACAGCAGCCGGGCGGCCCGCGCCTTCTCCTCCTCGTTCATGCCGACACCGGCGTCGTCGACGACGATGCAGACACCCTTGGGCACCGGGCGGATATTGATCTCGATGACCGTCTCGGGCGCCGAATAGCTGGTCGCGTTGTCCAGCAGTTCGGCGAGCACCAGCGCCACCGGTTCCACGGCACGGCTCACGATGCCGAAATGGCTCTGCGACCGGATTTCGACGCGCGTGAAGTGACGAATACGTCCCTTCGCGCTGCGGACCACGTCGTAGAGCGAGGCGTCCTGGCGGCGCCGGCCGAGCCAGCCGTCGCAGAGCACGGCGATGGACTGGGCCCGCCGCGCGAACTGCGAATTCATGTGGTCGATGTCGAGCAGATCCTGCAGGATCTTGTGCTCGCCATATGTCTCCTGCAGCTTGGAAATCGCCAGCTGCTGCTCACTCGCCAGACCTTGCAGGGTCCGCATGGCGGCCTTCAGAGTGGTTTTGGTGGCCTCTTCGGCCCGGTCCTTCGCCTCCTCCACGGCCTCCGCGTAGTGGTCCTCAAGATTCGCGTAGTGCTGCTTGAGTTCGACCTTCTCTTTTCTCAGCTCCGCGATCTTCATTCGTCCGCGAACAATCGCGGTTGCGGCGACAGGAGTGCCAGCGACCAATGCCCACAGCGCTGGATCCTGGAAGTATGGCGTCATAGGACTCTCTTCGGACGACGGAGCCACCGGATGTCGTATGCCGGACTGCGGTGCACAGCATCACTCACCATCCCTGACATACGTGAACGGCCGCGCGCAGTCGCCTGCCAGAGAGCCATCAAAAGGCCGGCTAATGGCATCGTTCTCCCCGGGGGTGGCGATTTTCATAGGCCAATGCGCGGATTTCTTTTCTTGCCATAGCAGGTGACTACCCCGTTGGCAAGTGCGATGATCTTAGCATCACGTCAACGTCCGTCGTACAACGGTGATGTGAACTGTTATCCACCTGAAGGAGATTCAACAATGGCCCGCTTTGGGTCCATTGGGCGCCGTGGCCGGTCCCGCGGCAACCCGCTCGGCCACTTCCTGACGAACCGTTAGCAGGTCACCGGCTCCCGCGGCCGTAGCGATCGCAACGGGCGCGAGCGAAGAAGGAAGGGCCCAGGCGGGAAGCGGCAGGCATCGGAGGCAACGGAGGCGGCAGCGGACGTAAGGGCATCGCGGAACGGGGCATGCCGGCTGCCGGCGCAGCCCAACTCCCGGCCCGGCGCCCCCCGGTGACGTGGGCGGGAGGGACTGCACTCAGCGGTGCGGGGCGTCATGCACGTACGTGATCTCGCCGCCGCGCACCCGGACGACACGTACGGTCATGCCGCGGTCCGTCCCGCGCAGGTAATGGGCGGTGCAGTGGGTCCGGGCGCCCTCGACCGCCTGCAGGTCCTGCGCGCAGTCGACCGAGCGCGGCCCCTTGAGGATCACCGGCAGCGACAGATGACCCGAGATGGAGCGGGCCACCTCGTCACGCGGTACGGCATCGGTCACGCCGTGCACCTCGCTGGTCGCGTCCCGTTCCCCCAGCCACCGCTCACCGGCCGCGAAGCTGCCCGCCAGCAGAGCCGAACCGGCCAGCAGCAGCCCGGCCGCTCGCACATACCGCACGACTCTCCTTCCAGCGGGCATACGGACACCCGGCCGCACCCACGGCCGGGACACGCACCATTCTCACCACCCGGCCGAGCGCGGCAACACCGGGGCCCCACCGTGCGGCCACCCAGGCGGCGGTGCGTCAGGCCGACGGTACGGGCCCCTGCAGCTGCTCGCTGATCCAGTGCAGCGATTCGGGCATCCGCTGGAGGTAGGTGTGCGCGCTGTGCACACCGTCCGGTATTTCGAACAACGTCGAGTGGATCGACCCACCGGTGTAGTCCCTGATGAAGCGCTTCACATCGGGAACCGCGGCCTCCCTGCTGCCGAGTTCGAAGGCCAGATAGACCTCCGGCTCCCGGCGCGCCGCCAGCACGCGCGCCAGATGACGGGGGTCGTTGGCGCGCATCTCCGCCGGATACCCCTTCCACATCGGCGAATCAGGGGCGGTGTCCGGCCCGTTGACGATCGCCGCCTTGAACGTCCGCGGCTGCTTCAGCACGGCCTTCAGCGCCGCGAACCCCCCGGACGACGACCCCATGAAGGCCCAGCCGTCACGGCTTCCGTACGTACGGAAGTTGGCCCGCGCGAAGTCCGGCACGTCCTCGGTCAACCAGGTGCCCATCTTCGGCTGCCCCGGGATGTCGCTGCCGTCGTAGTACTTCCGCTCCGGGTTGAGCACCGGCATCACGACGATGAACGGGAGCGTCTTGCCCTCCCGCGACCACTCCGCGATCCGCTCCTCCAGTGCGAACGGCGCCCCCGCCCAGTAGTTGAAGGGATAGCCGTACGCACCCGGTAGGGCGATCAGCACCGGAAAGCCGCTCTTGGCGTACCGGGGCTGCTGGTACTGCGGTGGCACCCACGCCCAGATGTCACCGGTGAACCCGGACTTGCGGCCGTGCCACGTCGTCCTGACGACCTGGGTTCCGTCGTCCCCGGTCGTACGGAAGGGCGTGAAGACCGAGCGCGGCCCGCGCGGCGGCACCACCCGGGGCGCGCCGTTGATCGCGTCCGCGGCACGGGCCGGTAACCGTGGGACCCCCGACGCATCGACGGTGTCCACCCCACCGCCACAACCGGCCAGGATCGCCATGGCCACCACACTTGTCGCAGCGCTGAGGAACACGCGCTTCATCGGGACGATCTCCTCGGTCCTGGGCGCCGGCCGGGGACGGTCACATCGCCACCACGGCCCACGGCACCCGTCGAAAGACACCATTTTACGTTCGCCCCGCGAACCCCCGGCGCTTGCCCTGCCCCCAGATGACCTGCAGGTTCCCTTTCCCGCCTCCAGGGGACGGCCCGCCACGTCAAAGCCACCGCCCTGGTTTCCCCCGTTCGGTAAGGCCGCTCCGTGTTTACCGGACGGTCGGTTCTGGCATCGTGGAGAGCTGGATCGCACGGCCGCGACCGCCGTGCCGTACCGAGCAAGGGCGCGCCGCCGCGCCGTAGTTGGGATGACCGATGACCGCCTGGCCCGATCGCCCGCCCCTTCCCGGCGTAGTGGGACGGGCCGTTGAGCACCAGCAGCTGTCCGGACTGCTGGACACCGCTCCGCTGGTGACCCTCACCGGGCCCGCCGGGGTGGGCAAGAGCGTGCTGGCCCGCGCCGTCCTGGAGGAGCACACCGCCCGGCACGACGGCACCGTGGTACGGGTGGCCTGCTGGGACGGACCGGCCGACAGGGGCGTCACCGACGCCCTGTTGCGCGCGGCGGGCCTCCCTGACCCCGCCACCGCCCGCGAGGCCGCCCGCGCCCTCGCCCTCCGCACGGCACACCCCTGCGTCAGCAACAGGGGACGCGGACGGACCGATCGGCGGGCGGGGCGAGGGGAGCGGTCGCGGCGAACGGAGCAGGGCGAGCAGGCGGCGCAGGGGGAGCAAGGGGAACGGCCGGGGCGGACGGAGCAGGGCGAACAGGGGGAGCGGGAGGAGCGGCCAGGGCGGACGGATCGGGGGGAGCAGCCTGAACGGCCAGAGCGGTCGACGGCCCCAACTCCCGCTTCCCCGCCGGGAGATGCAACCCTCAAGGCGCTCACCGCACACTTCCGGCGGCACCGCTTGACCCTGCTGCTGGACGACTGCGACCCGGTGCTCGACGAGTGCGCACAACTCGTCCGCCGGCTGCTGCAGGCCGACCCAGGGCTGCGGATCATGGCGACCGCGCGCCGTCCGCTGGGGCTCCCCGAGGAGCGGGTCGCGGCGATCGCACCGCTGCCGGTGACGCTCGGCGAGGGCATCGCCGGGCCGGCCGTCGAGCTCCTGGCCACCCGTACCGGCCCCGCGGCGCCCGAGCTGCTGGTGACGGTATGCCAGGCGCTGGAGGGCTCACCCCTGGCGATCGCCCTGGCCGCGCACCAACTCGACCGGATGTCACTGCCACAACTCGCCGTCCAGGTAGGCGCCGACGGTGCGCTGTTCTACTCGGGGCCGGCGGCGACCGTACGGCACACCTCGCTCTACGCCGCGCACGCCGCCGGCTACGCCCTCTGCCCGCCCACCGACCGCCGGGTCTGGGCCCGGCTCTCGGTCCTCCCCGGTGATTTCGACCCGTGGCTCGCCGGCTGCGTCTGTACCAGCAGTGACGTTCCTGCAGCGGCCGTCGACGGCGCGCTGGAGCGGCTGCGCAGGGCCTCGGTGGTCGAATGCGTACGGGAGGCGGGCGGTGCGCATCCGGACACCGGGGTCGCACTGCCACCCCGTTACCGACTCCCGCGTGCCGCCCGCGACTTCGGGCGGGCACAGCTGCGCGAGGCGGGTGAGGAGGCCGCGGCCCGGCGCCGGTTCCGGCAGGCGTGCGCGGCCCTGGCAGCCGAGGCCCAGATCACCTGGCAGGGACCGAACCAGCAGGTCGCGGTACGTCTCGTCGAGGACGAACAGCACAACCTCGACGCGGCGCTGACCCGTCCCCCACAGGACGCCGAGGATGCGCTCGGCGCCTTGGAGATCGCGGTCTCCCTGTGGTTCCACTGGGCGGCCTGCGGCTACCGGCAAGAGGGGCGCGCCCATCTGGAACGGCTGCTGCTGCTCTCCCGCGACGATACCGCGCTACGGGCCCGGGCGCTGTGGCTGGCCGGCTATCTGGCGGCGCAGGAACATGCCACCGCCACTGCGGAGAGCCTGCTCGACCAGGCGTGGCGGTCGGCCGTGATGCACGCCGACTCCGACGGCCTGGCCCGGATCGCACACGCCCACGCCGTACTGGCCCTGTACCGCCAGGACACCGCGACGGCCGTGGCGTGTCTGGAGGAGGCCGCCCGGCACCACTCCCGGGACCCGTGGTTCGGCCCGGGCCCGGCACACAGCTGGGCACTGCTCGCGATCACCCTGGCACCGCACGACGCGGCGCGCGCCAAGACGGCGGCGTACCGTGCCTGGGAGGCCCGGCACTCCGACGGCGACTTCTGGCTCCACTCGACGATCCTCTACGCCCAGGCCCTGGCCGAACGGACCCACGGCGATCCAGCGGCAGCACTACGGGCCTGCCGCAAGGCCCTGATGGCCAAGAAACTCGTCGGCGACCCCCTGTTCATCACCGGCGCCCACCACATGCTCACCGGTCTGCGCCGCGCGGTACGCAGCGGCAGCGCACCACCCGACCCCACGACGGGCGAACAGTGGTGGCAACACCATCACCCCACGGGACGGGACGGAAACGCGGCCACGAACCGGGACCGCCGGGCCGGGGATTACGCGGGGTGAACCTGGTAAAGCGGTGGCGAAGCGTCCGTTACGAGGGGCCACGATGGTCACGATGAGTGAAACAGCGGTCGCTTTCGGGATGCGAGGGGGTGTGCCCGATCGCATCCTGAGGACATGAAGCGCGCCCCCGTGATCGTTCATCCCCCGTCTTCCGGCGGCCGCCGTGTGACGCTCTACGGTCAGGATCTGGGACGGGCGCTGCGCCCCGGTGACGTGGCCGCGATACTGCGCCGCGCGGGTTTCTGCACCACCAAGTTCGTCTGGGACGACACCGGAGTTTTTGAATGGCGTGACGGCGGCCCTGACGTCTGGCTGATGTCGTGAGGCCAGGACGAGCCTGACTGTTGACCCAGTGGCGGAGCCGCTCAGTCACTCAGTCACCAGTGACCCAGCGACTCAGTGACTCAGTGACTCAGTCGACCGTAGCGGCAACCCGCGTCTCCTCTGCCTCGCGGGCCGCAGCCGCCTTCTTCGCCCGAACCTTCATGAGCAGGAAGGAGCCGATGCCGAACAGCACGGCGGCCACCAGCCCCCATGTCGAGAACCGCTTGAGCCACGGCTCGGCGACCATGCCCACGGTGTAGATCAGCGCCGTCGTACCACCGGCCCAGATGATGCCGCCGAGCACATTGGCGATCAGGAACTTCCAGTACGGCATCTTCAGCACGCCGGCGAGCGGACCGGCGAAGATACGCAGCAGCGCGATGAAGCGACCGAAGAAGACCGCCCACATGCCCCACTTGTCGAACTTCGACTCCGCCATCGCGACATGGTCCGGGCCGAAGTGCTTGGGGAACTTACGGCCGGCCCACTGCAACAGGGGCTGGCCGCCCTTGCGGCCGATCAGATAGCCGATGGAGTCGCCGACGATCGCGCCGACAGAGGCGCAGGCGCCGAGCACGAACGGATTGATGTGGTCCTGGGTCGCGGCGAGGATCGCGGCACTGACCAGGACGATCTCGCCGGGCAGCGGAATTCCCAGGCTCTCCAGCCCGATGACCACCCCCACCAGGAGATAGACGCTCACGGCCGGTACGGTCTCGAGCCACTCCTGGATGTGCACCGCCGAATCCTCCGCTGTTTGAGGGCCCCCGTGGGCCGTGGCTCCGTGTCCCTGACACCGGTGCCGGTCGTTCCCCTGACGCGCCGCAGGGCGCCCGGGCAGCGTACTCGATCGCACCGTCCGAGGGCCGAATCCGCGTACGGTCAGCAACATCCGGCTCCCGGCGCACCGAGCTGCCCACGAAAGCAAGCCGGAGGAGGGCAAATCCCGCGAGGAAAGGAGAGGAAAGAAACGGAGGAAACAGGCACCCGCGAAGAACCAGGTACCCGCCAAGGACGCCAATGCGCCGGAGCGGGTACCCGTAAAGCGCGGAGCCGAATCAGCCATGCAGGCCGAATCAGCTGTGCGGTGCCGAATCAGCTACGCCGAGTCAGCTGTTCGGCCGCAAGGTCCACACGATGCTCATCTCGCCCGTGACCGCGCCGTCCTCGCGCGATATGACCACGTTGACGGGGAACTCCGGGCGCCCACCGGCGTCGAGCTCGGCGATCACCTCGGCCACCGGGCGGCCCAGCTCCGCGGTCGCGGTCACCGGCCCCATGGCGAGCTTCTTGTAGCCGATCTCCGCACGCACGGCCAGCGGCACCGCCCTGCCGAGCTGACTGCCGAACGCCGTCATCACGATGGCCCCGCTCGCGGACTCGGCGAGGGTGAACATCGCTCCGGCGTGCGGCCCGCCCACGTGGTTGTGGAAGTCGGACTGGTCGGGCATGCGGACCACGGCGCGCTCGGGGCTGGTCTCGGTGAACTCAAGGTTCAGCGTACGCACCATCGGCACGGAGGCCGCCATCATTTCGCCGATCGACGGCAGGGTCTCGGAGGACATACCAACGATGTTACCTATCGGTAGCTTAGTTGTGAAGGCCCCCGATCAAGCCCGCCCCCGCGCACCACCAAGAGCCCTCATCCACCGTTATTCCGCCCCCCTCCCACCCCTTCCCCCCCATATCGTTGACACCCATGCGGCCAGGACAACTGCACAACGCGAGGACGCGCCCCAGCTGGGCGGGACGTAACTATCTGCTCCTTACCGGAGCCACAGTGATCGCGAACCTCGGCAGCTCGGGCGCGCTGATCGCCACCGCCTTCGCGGTCCTCGCCGCCGGCGGCTCCGCCACCGACGTGGGACTGGTCGCCGCCGCCCGCACGATCCCCCTCGTCCTCTTCCTGCTGATCGGCGGCGCGGTCGCCGACCGACTCCCCCGTCACCACGTCATGGTCGCCGCGAACACCCTCAGCTGTATCTCGCAGGGCCTGTTCGCGTTGCTCGTCCTGACCGGACAGCCCCGCCTGTGGCAGATGGCCGTATTGGCCGCGCTCGGCGGCACCGGGCAGGCCTTCTTCGCCCCGGCCTCCGAGGGCATGCTGCTCGCCAGCGTCTCCGGGGAGCAGGCGGGCCGCGCGTTCGCGGTGTTCCGCATGGGCATGAGCGGCGCGAACATCGGCGGCGCGGCACTCGGAGGCGCGCTGGTCGCCGCGGTGGGCCCCGGCTGGGTGCTGGCCGTCGACTCCACCGCGTTCGCCCTGGCCGGGGCGCTACGCGCCTTCCTCGACGTCCGCGGCATCCCCGAACGGGCCGCGGGCGGCGGAATCCTCCACGATCTGCGGGACGGCTGGCGCGAGGTGGCCTCGCGCCCGTGGTTGTGGGCGGTGGTGGTGCAGTTCTCCATCGTCAACGCGGTGGTGTCGGCAGCCGAGGCGGTCTACGGACCACTGGTCGCCGAAGAACATCTGGGCGGCCCGGGCCCGTGGGGCCTGGCACTGGCCGCCTTCGGTGCGGGCACCGCGATCGGCGCCCTCCTCATGACCCGCATCAAACCGCGCCGCCTCCTACTGACCGGCGCACTGTGCGTCTTCCCACTCGCCCTCCCGTCCGCCGCACTCGCCATCCCGCTGCCGGCCCCCGGCCTCACCGCCCTCATGTTCGGCACCGGCATCGCGATCGAGGTCTTCTCGGTGACGTGGATGATGGCCCTGCACCAGGAGATCCCCGAGGAGAAATTCTCCCGGGTCTCTTCCTACGACTGGCTGGGTTCGGTCTCCATGATCCCTCTCGCCACCGCCCTCGCCGGTCCTGTCCAGAACCTCATGGGCCGCACCGCCGCCCTCTGGTCCTGCTCAGCCCTGATCGCCCTCCTCACCGCCGCCGTCCTCTGCGTCCCCGACATCCGCCACCTCACCCGCCGCAACACCCCACCCCTGACGCCCGCCCCATCCACCCCCTCCCCTCCCCCTCCCACGCCCGTCACTGAAAGTGATAAAATCACGGGAACTAACCACGCTCAGTAATCGTTGCCGGAGACAGAGGAGGCGCACACGGCCCAGCCCCAAGGCGAAAGGCACCGACGCAGAACCCACCCAACCCAGCCCAAGCCCCAGCCAGCCCCACCGAACAACCACCGAAGGCGAGGTGCAATCGAGGCACCAACCGAACCAGCTCAATGACGCCACGCAACAAGGCCACAGCGGCCCGAGGCCACAGCGGCCCCACTCACACCGAAGCCATGCCCCGCTCCCCCGCGGTAAGCGGACGCCGAAGGGCCGGCGGTAAGCGGACGCCGAAGGACCGCGGTTAGCCGACGCTGAAGGCGCCAGCCGGCGGGACCGGAGACGCCACCGCCTCGGCATCCCGTACGGGTAGCGCATCCCCGATCAGACGCCGAAGCGCTGCACCGTGCTCGACCCGCGCCGGGAAGGCGTCCGCGGCCGCGCGCCGGGCCAGCGGCGCAATCGGGAGCTCCGCATGCGAGGCGACCAGGACGACGTTGCCGAACCGGCGGCCCCGGAGCACTGAGGGCTCAGCGATGAGCGCCAGGTGCTCGAAGACCGTGGCGAAGTTGGCGAGTTGACCGCGGAGGAAGTCGAAGGGTGCACTGTCGGCGAGATTCGCGATGTAGCGGCCGTCTGTCCGCAGTACCTGGTCGGCGGCCCGTGCGTACTCGACCGAGGTGAGATGCGCCGGCACCCGCGAGCCGCCGAAGACATCGGCCACGATCACATCGGCGCTCGCTTCGGGAGCCTCCTCCAGCGCCGTACGAGCGTCCTGCGCTCGCACGGTGATACCGCCACCGACACTGCTGTCGTCGGGGAGCGGTAGGGCTTCGGTCACCAGGGCGAGCAGGCCTCGGTCGGCTTCGATCACGTTTTGGCGGGAGTGCGGACGGGTGGCGGCCAGGTAGCGGGGCAAGGTCATGGCCCCGCCTCCGAGGTGCAGCACATCGAGCGGCTCCCCGGGGGCGGCGAGCTCGTCCAGGACGTGGGCGAGGCGACGCACGTACTCGAATTCCAGGTGCGTGGGCGCGTCCAGGTCGACGTACGACTGCGGGGCGCCGTCCACGGTCAGCAGCCAGGCGCGCGGCCGGTCCACGTCCGGCAGCAACTTGGCGGTTCCGTGATCCACGGACCGTGTGACGGGTATCGGCTCGGGTGCTTCGTCCACCGTCCTATTGTGCCGGGCCGGCGGCTGGTGTTCGGCTGGTGCCTGGCGGGTGTGCCGCGGCAGTGGTTTGTGCCGGGCGGGAAGGTGGCTGGGCCGGCGGGCCGGTGGTTTGTTACGGGCCGCTCGTTCGTGACGGGCCGCTTGGTCCTGGTGCGATCCTCATGCTCGCTCTTGATCGCTTTGAGCTGGCCGTTGAGATGCCACAGTCTGACCTGGTTTGACTTGGATGACCGCTCCGGGCTCGGTGGTCGTGGCCGGGCTGGGTGGCCGAGGCCGGGCTCAGTGGCCGAGGCCGGGCTGGGTGGTCGTGGCTGGGCTGGGTGGTCGTGGCTGGGCTGAGGATTGGGCTCCGTGTTCGTGAGGGTGCCGCGCCCCGTACTCGTGGGGTTGTCGGGAGTACGGGGCGCGGCTTGGGGG
The DNA here is from genome assembly GCF_043202395.1 of Streptomyces sp. NPDC048197. Classification (NCBI taxonomy): domain Bacteria; kingdom Bacillati; phylum Actinomycetota; class Actinomycetes; order Kitasatosporales; family Streptomycetaceae; genus Streptomyces; species Streptomyces sp. NPDC048197. The sequence goes on along the minus strand of NZ_JBIDAJ010000027.1, from coordinate 46,676 downwards.
TGGCGGGGGTCAGGGGGTGAGGGTGCGGACCGTGCCGGCGCCGATGGTGCGGCCGCCCTCGCGGATGGCGAAGCCGAGGCCGGGCTCCAAGGGGACGTCGCGGCCGAGTTCGACCGTGACCGTCACCGTCTCACCCGGGCGCGCGATGCCGCGCTCGCCGAGGTCGAGGTTGCCGACCACGTCCGCCGTGCGGATGTAGAACTGCGGGCGGTAGCCGGTGGAGATCGGCGTACGGCGGCCGCCTTCCTCGGTGGAGAGCACGTATACCTCGGCGCTGAAACGGCGCCGCGGTGTGACGCTGCCGGGGGCGGCGACCACGTGGCCGCGGCGTACCTGGTCGCGGTGCATCCCGCGGAGCAGCAGCGCGACGTTGTCCCCGGCCTCGGCGGATTCCATCGGCTTGCCGAAGGTCTCCAGGCCGGTGACCGTGGTCTCGGTGTCCGCGCCGAGCACGGCGACCCGGTCGCCGATTCGTACGCTGCCGCGCTCGATGGCTCCCGTGACGACCGTGCCGCGCCCGGTGATGGTGAGGACGTTCTCCACCGGCAGCAGGAACGGCGCGTCGACATAGCGTTCGGGCGTCGGCACGTAGGTGTCGACTGCGTCGAGCAGCGCCTCGATGGCCTGCGTCCAGCGTGGGTCGCCTTCGAGGGCGCGCAGGCCGGAGACGCGTACGACGGGTACGTGCTCGCCGTCGTAGCCGTGCGCGCTCAGCAGCTCGCGGGCCTCCAGCTCCACCAGGTCGGTGAGTTCCGGGTCGCCGGCGTCGGCCTTGTTGAGGGCGACGACGATGTGGCGCACACCGACCTGTTTGGCGAGGAGTACGTGCTCGGCGGTTTGCGGCATGATGCCGTCGACGGCGGAGACGACGAGGATGGCGCCGTCGAGTTGGGCCGCGCCGGTGACCATGTTTTTGATGAAGTCGGCGTGGCCGGGCATGTCGACGTGGGCGTAGTGGCGGGTGCCGGTCTCGTACTCGACGTGCGAGATGTTGATGGTGATGCCGCGGGCGGCCTCTTCCGGGGCGCGGTCGATCCGGTCGAACGGCACGAAGGTGCCGGTGCCGCGGTCGCTGAGGACCTTGGTGATGGCCGCGGTGAGGGTGGTCTTGCCGTGGTCGACGTGGCCCATGGTGCCGATGTTCAGGTGCGGCTTGGTGCGCACGTATGCCGTCTTCGGCATGGTTTTCTTCCTCGCAAGGATGCGGTGAGAACGGCGACTTGGCGCCGTGGGGACCCCTGGGCCGGGCCGACCCTCCCCCTGCGGGGTCCGCCGGACGATCCGGAGAGGGTCAGCTTCGTGCGCCGTCGAAGGCGGCAGCGGTGGCCAGGGCGGTTGCTGCGGCGATGGCCTTGGTGGGCATCGGTGCAGCGGCCCGGGTGGGTGCTGCGGCGAGGAAGTGGGCGGCAGCCTTCAGCGCGTCCGCGACTGCGGACGTGCGCGACAGGAAGGCGTACCGGGACATGCGTCATATGGTGCCGGGCGGTTGCCGTGACGTCGAACGATTTATCAGCTGTCGGTCGGTTACGCTCCCGGGATGTTCGCCCCTGCCGCCTCTGGCCATGGTTTTGCCGCTTGCTGTGCACGGGTGGTGTGTTCTCCGTGGTTGCGGCTGGCGTTGTTGTTCGTCCTGTTGGCCGGTGGTGCGGTGGCGATGCTGCGCTGGGAGCCGCAGCACCTTTTGTCGGGTGGCTGGCCGGCGCAGTTGTCCGGGGCGACCGCGATGGTGGTGTTCGTGGTGGCGTACGGCCTGTGCACCACGGTTTTTGTTCCGCGTCCGGTCCTGAATCTTGCTGCGGGAGCACTGTTCGGCAGTGTGGCGGGGCTGGCTGCGGCGCTCGCCGGTACGGTGCTGGGGGCCGGGCTGGCGTTCGGACTGGGCCGACTGCTGGGCCAGAGGGCCTTGCGGCCGTTGCTGCGGGCGCGCTGGCTGACGGCGGCCGACCGGCAGTTGAGTGAGCACGGCTTCCGCTCGATGCTGGCGGTCCGGCTGTTCCCCGGGCTGCCGTTCTCTGCGGCCAACTACTGTGCTGCGGTTTCTCGTATGGGCTGGTGCCCTTTTCTTCTCGCCACGGCACTCGGCAGCCTTCCGAATACGGCGGCCTACGCCGTGGCCGGTGCCCGGGCGGCGACCCCGTCGTCGCCTGTGTTCCTGTTGGCGACGGCTTTTCTCGCACTCAGTGCATTGGGGGCGCTGATGGTGGCATGGCGCAAGCGGGAGGCGTTGCGCGGGCGCTGAGGGGAGTGGGGTGAGCACCGTTTGCCTGTTCGCGAGTACCCGGTCGCGAGTGCCCGGTCGCGAGTGGCGGTCAGCGGTGGTCTGTTGAGGGGCTGGTGAGGGGCTGGTGAGGGCGGGGGCGGGGAGTTATGGGGGGTGGTGGGAGTGGCGTGGGGGTGCTGTGGGGGGTGGAGTGGTGGTGGGACAAGTGCCGGCCCGGGCGGGCGGCGGGGGCCGGCGGTATCGCGGGGTTGGGGTCGTCGTACGGGAAACAACGTCGGAGGGCGGGGAACCAGTCGGTCCGGTCGTGGCCGGTGGTGGCGCCTGTACCTGTAGGGGAAATGGGCCGGTGACGATAACTGGTCGTAACGGGTCGTAACAGGTCAGGAACTCAGGTGGTATTGGGTCCAGGGCTGTGGCGCTTGCGCGGGGTCCTCGTGGGTGGGGGCGAGGGAGCCCCAAGGGGCGAGGGCGTTGTCCCATTCGGTGGAGAGGGCGGCGGTGACGTCGGGGACGGATTCCGCCGATGGCATCGTGCCGGTTTGCCAGGCCGTGGCCATGGGGTGCGCGTGGGGTGTGGCGTTCCAGGCGGCCGTTTGCTGGGCGGGGATGGTGTATTCGCCTTCGTGGACGTCACCGGGGCCGCGTCGGTGGCGGCCCGCGTGGGTTTCCGTCGGGCCCGGATAGAACCGCCCCTGGGCGGACAGCTGTTGGGCACGGGTAACCAGGCGGGTGAGGTCGAGGCCGAATTCGGCGGCGAGTTCGCGGAGGTCGACGCCGGTCTGCCAGCTGCCGATGAGGACCGCGTCCATGGCCGGGGACCAATTCTGGTCGGATGGCCCCGACGCGCTGCCGGTACCGGTGCCCGCTTCGCGAATGGGGCCGGTGGTGCGGGGCGTGGCGGTGGGGTTGTGGTGGGAGTATTCGGCAGAGTTGTCTGGGGCCGGTGGGTTCTCTTCCGGTTCGCGGGGTGGCGCGGTGGGGACGGCCGCGGCGAGCAGTTCCTCGGCGACGGCCCGGGCGTCGTCCTTGCCCACCGTTCGCCGGGCGATGCGCACTTCCCGCTCGTTCAGTCCGAAAAGTCCGGCCACAGCGCCGGTGCTGCCCACTGTGACCGCGAATGCCGCCAGAACTCGTGACCGGTCGGCCTGGGCCTCGTCAAGTCGGGCCTGTGCCTCCCGCACGCGTTCGTCGCCCAGGCAAAACGCCTCTGCCAGCACGGCGTTGCGGTCCCACAACTCTCTAGGATCCATACCCGTTCAACGCATCTTGGGCAGAGGTGTCCCGACCTGCCGTAGCAAAGCACCCCAAAGCACCCATCGAACCACCAGATGAAAATCACCCCGCAGCGGTCGGGGCGGGGAGCTCGCGAAAGCACCGGATGGCGTAATGCCTGGCCACGCGGTTGAGTTCGCGGGCAGCGTGGATTGTCAGTGGTTTGGTCTAGTGTCGTGATCAGTGAGATTTTCATCGCGGGCGGCGCGACCGAATGGTGCGTTGTTCCCCGCAAGGCGTTGCTCTGTGCAGTGCGTTGCTCTTTGCAGGGCGTTGCTCTGTGTAGTGCGTTGCTCGCGGTGATCATATTCAGGGGGAGACATGAGGAGTCGTTGTTCGCTGAGGTCCTCGAAGAGGCGCTCGAAGGCTGTGCGAGCCGTTGATGCGCGGCCGGGTGCGCTGACCGTCGAGATGCGGCCGGGTGCGCTGAAAGGCGATCGTCGCTGGAAGGTGGTTGAGCGGTTTCGGCAGCTGGGGGCGCGCATTCTGCATCTCGACGCGTGGACCGGGGCTGTTGATCGCGTGGTGAAGCTCCGTGAGCGTGGCCAGGCGGACCGGGGGTCGCTGGACGTGGCCATACGCTTCTTCGGGTTCAACTAGTCGGTCGCCGTTCAGGCGACGTCTTCCTCCGACGCGGACGGTAAGGAGCAGACGCTTCGGGGGCTCAGGGAGCCGGAGGGGCGGCGGCTGGGCCAGTGGGGCGTTCCGCGGCGTGTGGCAGAGGTTCGTCGAGGTGGGGCAGCCCGATCGGGTTGGGGAAGGGCAGCACGTCCGCGGCGAGGACGCGGCGGGCGACGGCGTCCAGGGCGTGCAGCAGCGCTTCGGTCTCCGCTTCGGGCAACGCGTGCAGCATGCGGCCGGCCAGCCGATCGGTGGCATTCTCGATGCGTTCGCGTTCTTGCAGGCCGTGTTCGGTGGCGTGGCCGTCTGTGTCGACGAGGCCTCGGGAGCGAAGGCGGTCCGAGGCGGCCGCCCATTCCTCCTCGCTCCAGCCTCGGTCCTCCTGGATGGTGTCCTTGGGGACGCGGCCGGAGGCAGCGGCCAGGACGAGGGCTTCGCAGCCGTCGAGTTCCTCGTCGGCGAGTACGGCGAGGTGGGCGTCGCCGCGGAACTCGCGCAGGGTGGTGACCAGTTGCCAGAGCCGCTCGACGGGGTCGGCGTGGTCGCAGAGTGCGCGGTTGGCGGCGAAGAGGGGGCGCGCGGTGGCCGGTGCCTCGTCGACGAGTGTCTGGAGCGGGGGCAGGAGGTCTGTGGTGCGATGTTCCAGCTCGGGGTCGATCCTGCGCAGGGCCTGGGCGGCGCGGCTGCCGCGTTCGTCGAGGATGTGCGCCGGACCGGCCACGCTCCAGGCGGCGGGCAGCGCCCGGGCCACCATTCCGGGCGCGAAGACACCCAGTACGGCCGTGGCGGCAGCGGGTTCCACGGCACCCAGTGGAGCGGTACGGGAGGCGAAATAGCCCATCCAGAAGCCCTTGAGGCCGAGGTCCTTGCCCAGGGCGCGGCAGTTCTCGTCGAAATAGCAGACCGCGTGCAGGGGCTCGGTCACCAGCCAAAGCGATCGCGCATGCAGCTCCATGCCCCGCACGGTACCGCCGCGGAGGATCCGGCGCAGCGTGTGGGCGCGCATTGTGGGGCATGCGCTGTGGGGGCGTGCATAAAGGGGCGGCGTGCCAGGTGGGGGCGTGTCATGTGCGGCGTTGGGTGCCCCCGGGCGGGTCGGGGCATGTCGCCGCAGATCTCGGCTGCCCGTCGCCACGCGTTGGCCGCCCGACGGGTCCTCTCCAGGTCCGTAGGACGTCGGGGAGGGCAGCGGGGATTCTCGGTGCAGGAGGTGTGCCCTGCCGAATGTCTGCGGCTGCTCGGGGAGGACGAGCCCTGGTCCCTGGAGCCGGGACGACAATGCGGGGCGGGGCTGCGCTTCTCGCGCTGATGCGGGCCGAGAAGCAGGGCGTCCGTCGATTTGAGCTGGAGCCCCGAAGAGCTGGGAGCTGGAGGAGGTATGCGGAGAGGAGGTACGTGGAGGAGGGGGTGCGCGGAGGAGGGGTGGAGTGGGGCCCGGCGGGCGATGTGGGGCCCGGCGGGCGATCCGGCTCGTGGGGGGCTTTGGAGGGAACGTTGAACTGTGGTCGGCGGTGGTGGGCCTGGTGTCAGGGGGTGGGGTGGCCGGTTGCGCCGAAGCCGGATTGCCAGGTCCATAGGTGGGTGCAGTTGGGGCATTGCAGGTGGAGCACGCTGCCCTTGTTGGAGAGGAGGTAGCGCCAGTGGGTCGTGCAGGTGCGGCCGTCGAGGCAGGTTCCGCAGTCCTGGTGGTCCTCGCAGCGGGGGCACGGGATCCAGGCGCGGCGGCCGATGTCGGCGGTGGGGTCGAGCGGCAGCATGCTCAGCCCTGCTCGGAGGGCGGCAGCACGTTGGCGGCGACCAGCATGGCGTAGGTGGCCTGCTGGTCGGCGTCCAGGTCCGAGTAGAGGAGCCGGTGGGCGGCCGCCTCGTCCTCCATCACCGTGAGGGGGTCCCAGGTGTCGCCCAGCGCCGCGACGACTTCGGCCCTCCGCCGGGCTTCGTGGGCGGTGAGGTCGAACTCGAAGATCTCGGGCGGCTCGGCTATGTGGTCGTCCGGGGTGTTGCGGTCGTTCATGGTGCGCGTCCATACCACTTGCGGATGATTTGGACGTGTCTATCAAGTGGGGCGGCGCTGAGGAAGCGTCAGGGGGAGGGGTGGGGGCTTATGGGGTGGTTTGGGGGGCTTATTTTGGCCATGCGCGCGGGTGGTCGGTGGGTGTGGGGAGGAGTTCCGGTTGGGTGGGTAGGCGGGCGTGGGGGTCCCGTTTGGGGCGTCGATGAGATGGCACGGGAGTTACGTGGCGTCCGGGACGGGGGCTGTTCGGGGCTGATGGGTGCCGTTCGGCCGTCGATGGGGGCGGGTGTGGGGCGGTCTCATGGGGCGGCTGGCAGGGGTGCGGGGCGGCGTCGTACGGCGACGGCTGCGGCGTCGTCGCCCAGCTTGCCGCGGGTGTGCGCCAGTAGATCCGCTCGCAGGTGCCGTAGAAGCTGGTGCGGGCTGCAGCCGCTCCAGGCACCGGCGCGCTCGACGAGGGGGTAGAAGGCGCCCTGGGCGTCCCGGGCCTCTGTCACGCCGTCCGTGTAGAGGAGCAGGAGATCGCCCGGCTCGAACGGGAACGTCTCGACCTCGTAGGCGGGGGCGCCCGGCAAGCCGCCCAGGCCGATGGGCAGCGCCGGCCGCTCGGGGTGGAGGGTGAGGGCCGCCCCGTCGCGTAGAAGCAAGGCGGGGGGATGGCCGCAGGTGATGGTGTGGAGTACGGGCGCGCGGTCGGGGATGTCCAGCAGTGCGACGGTGGCGAACGTCTCTTCGGGCTCGGGGAGGTCCCGGCCCAGGTCGGGACCGGGAGCGTCGGCGGGCGCGAAGTCGGGGATGGGGCTGGCGGAGAGCTCCGGCGTCGGCGTGGAGGCGGACGGCGTGGCAGAGGCGGGATGAGGGGCAGCGGTGGGGGTCTGGGGCGGGGCGGCGACGGGACTCGGGGCAGGGGCCGGGGCGGGGGTGGAGGTCGGCGCGGGGGTGGAGGTCGGGGTAGGTGTCGGATCAGGGGTCGGGGTCGGGCCAGAGGCGGGGCCCGGGGCAGGGGTCGGAGTCGGGCCAAGGGCGTGGACGGGGCTCGGGGCAGGGGCGGGGCTCGAGGCAGGGGTCGGTGTCGGAGCGGGGGCAGGGGTGGTGCCTGGTGTTGGAGCGGGGGCAGGGGTGGCGCCTGGTGTGGGGGCCTGCCGGGGGCGGGGTGAGTCGGCCGTCTGCGCCGGCCCTTGCGGGCCAGCCGCACGTCCCACCCCTCGGAGGCTGGCCGTCATCCGTTCCGCCCCGCGGGGATCTGCCGCGCGTTGTGGTCCCTTGGGATCGGCTAGCCGTTCCGACCCTTGGGGACCAGCCGCGCGTTGCGGCCCCTCGGTTTCGGCTACCCGTTCCGCCCCTTCGGGGCCAGCCGCCCGTTGTGCCTCCTCGCGATCGGCTCCCCGTTCCGCCCCTTGGGGACCAGCCGCACGTTGCGCCCCCTCGGGATCGGCTCCCCGTTCCGCTCCCTGGGGACCAGCCGCCCGTTGCGCCTCCTCGGGATCGGCTGCCCGTTCCGCCCCTTCGGGACCGGCCGCCCGTTGTGTGCCTGCCGGATCGGATGCCGGTTCCGTTCCTTGGGGGCTGGCCGTTCGTTGGGTCCGTTCGGGATCGGCTACCTGTTTCGCCCCTCGCGGGGCGGCGGCCGGTCGTTCTGCTCCCTGGGGGCCGGCTGTGGGGGTCGTGGACCACTGGCTGCTGTCCCAGCGGACGGCTCCGTCCAGGTGGCGGGCGAGGTTGGGCAGGGTGGCCTGGCGGTGGGCGGCTGCGCGGAAGGCGCCGAGCAGGAGGGCGGCGTGGCCGTATGCGGGCAGGCCCTTGCCGCGGACGTCGCCGATGATCAGCCGGGTGCTGGAGAGGGTGCGGGCCGCGGCGAAGAGGTCGCCGCCCATTTCCGCCTCCTCCTCGGCCGGCAGGTACAGCGACGCGATCTCCAGAGGGCCACTGCGTCCGGGCAGCGGGCGCAGCAGCACCTGCTGGGCCACCGCGGCGACCGAACGGCTCTTGATCAGGCGGCGCTCATTGCGGTCCCGGATGACGGCGAAGAGGACGACCAGCGCGGAGACCACCACCAGCGCGGCGATCTGCGCCTCGAGGTTCTCCGTGGAGAGGACGTGGCGCGCCACGCCGATGAACACCTGGGCGGCGACCGCGAGCGCCCCGATCGCAGCCGTCAGCCAGGGGCCGGCGAATGCCGCGGTGATTGCGGGGGCCGCGACCAGGAGGGGCCCGAGGTGGATGTGCGGGGGCGAGAGAAGGTCGATCGTGCAGACGGCCGCGATGAGGCCGATCGGGAGCAGCACCAGCAGATGACGCAGTTCCCGTCGTCCCCGGAGGAGCGTCAGCCGTCTAGAGGGCATGCCTCATGTTTGCACTGATGCGAGAGGAATGTTCGGGTCTATCCCATATGCGTGATGACGTTCCTCTGAGGGTTCCCCTGGGGGTTCCTCGGGGGGCCTCAGGGGGCCCTCGGGAGCCTCTGGGAGCCTCTGGGGTGGATCGGATCGCCTGGACGGAAACCGGAGAGCTAAGAGCCAAGAGCCAAGGTCGGAGGTCGGAGGTTGTAGGTCGGAGATCGGAGTTGCAGAGGGGGGCGGAGGCGGCTCAGGAAGCGCTGTTGGGCGCTTCGTGGCGGAGGGCCTTGAGGAGGAGGTCGAGGGCGGGTTCGACGGCGGAGCCGGCCATGAGGGGGAGGTGGTCGCGTACGCGGTGCAGGCTGGGAACCTCGTCGGCGGGCAGGGTGCCGTATGCGGCGTGCCAGGCCCGTTCGTCCGCCGCACGCTGGGCGGGGGCCAGCAGCAGTACGCCGGCGTCCAGCGCGGCGTGGCCGAGGACGGTGTCGACGAGGGCGTGGTAGTGCCGGACCGCGCTCGCCTCGTCGAAGCCGGCCTGGAGCAGCAGGCCGATGCCGGTGTCGACGGCCCTTTGCTCATGTGGCCGGCCGGTGACGCGGAGGGTGCTGAAGACGGCGATCTGCGGATGGCGCAGTGCGGAGCGGTAGGCACGCAGGCCGAAGTCGCGCAGGTCGGCGGCCCAGTCGCCGCTGGGCGTGAAGCCCGTCATGGATTCGCCGATGAGCCGGTCGGCCAGGGCGAGCAGCAGGTCCTCGGTGTTGCGGAAGTAGCGGTAGACGGCGGAGGGATCGGCGCCGAGTGCGGCGCCCAGTTTGCGTACCGTGAACGCCTGCGCACCGTGGGCGTCGATCAGCCGGCATGCGGTGTCGACGATGAGGTCGGCCGACAGCACCACGCCTGAGCTGGTCGGCCGGCGCCGTTTGCGCTCGGTCGGGACCCGGTCGGTGGGGGCCCGGTCGGCCGAGACCCGGTCGGTCGAGACCCGGTCGGTCGGCGCGCGGTCGGTCGGCGCGCGGTCGGTCTGCCCTCGATCGCGGACGCGGTCACTGTCTGGCACGCCGAACCTCTTTCTGTGCTCCGCCGGGACGCGCTGTTTCCCTCGGGATCTGCCGCCGGGGCTCGGCCCGGCCCGCCACCCTCCGCCACCCCCGCGACCCCCACCATCGCCCGATGCCTGCCCTATCGGCACATTCTCAACCCCTATGCCGGCGAGCGCCTTTTCTGATCCAGCCCCGCAGTTGGGGCCGCAGCACGGGGCCCAATGCGGGGCCGCCCTGCCTCGCCCTGGCCGGCCAGGGCCCAGTTGATCACCAGCTCTCGAACAGGTTACGTCAACACCGTTGACACAAGCTGGCGGGGGCTGTTTCATCGGCGGACATCAGCGCCCTCGCGGCCCGCTACCGGCGACCCGTACCGGCAGAGCCGCCTCCTTGCCACCCCGAGTCGCCCCATACCTCCTTGGGGTGCAGCCCCTCCCCTCCCCGGACGCGCCCCGCCTCCCCCAACCCCTCGCCCCCACGCCCCGCCTCTCTCCCCCGCCTCGTCCCTCCCCCTCCAAGGAGTCGATGCCATGTCCTCCGCACTGCCACAGGAACCCGAGAGCCGCGTGGGTATGCGCCGCGCGCTGGGGGTGAAGGACGGGGTGGCGATCGCCGCGTCCAGTACCGCGGCCACCACCAGCATCGGCATCGGGATGGGCTCGTTGGCCGCGTACGCGGGGCGGCAGACGCCCGCGCTGTTGCTGCTGGCGTGTCTGCCCATCCTCGGCATCGCGCTCTCGTACGCCCGGCTCAACCGCACCGAGCCGAACTGCGGCAGCGGCTACACCTGGGTCGGCCGGACGATCGGGCCCTGGCCCGGGTTCATCACCGGGTGGGTGGTGCTGGTCGGCAATGTGGTCTTCATGGCGTACACGGGCGCGGTGACCGGGTCGGTGGTGCTGCAGTTCCTCAACAAGGCGGGCCTGCACAGCGTGTGGGGACTGCGGCTGGATCCCGGCTCGACCGGCATCAGCACCGCCGTGGGACTCGTCGCGCTGGTCGCCGTCACGGTGACCGCCATCACGGGCGTACGTGCCGCGACCCGGCTGCAGTGGTGGCTGCTGGTCTTCGAGTACGCGGTGCTGCTGGTCTTCTGCGGCTACGCCCTGGTCGTCGGGGACCAGCCGTTCTCGCTGTCCTGGCTGAACCCGTTCGACATCGGCTCACCCCAGGCACTGGCGCAGGGGATGGTGCTCGCGGTGTTCATCTACTGGGGCTGGGACGCGGCGTTCAGCGTCAACGAGGAGACCCGTAACGCGTCCGACGCGGCCCGTGGCGGGCTGATCGCCCTGGTGGTGATGGCGGGCCTGTTCCTCGTCGGCGCGGTCGCCTTCCAACGGGTGATGAGCACCGGCGAACTCGTCCACAACGGACCACAGGCGCTCACCTTCCTCGGCGGCAAACTGGCCCCGGAGCCCTGGGCCTCACTGCCGTTGGCGGCGCTGATGTGTTCCGCCTTCGCCTCGCTGCAGTCGAGCGTGATCCCCACCGCCCGCGGTGCGCTGGCGATGGCGCGCGACCGGACGCTCGGCCCGGTGTGGCAGCGGTTGCACCCGCGCTACGGCTCCCCGGCCGTCGGCACGCTGGTCATCATGGCGATCGCCGCGCTGATCGCCGTCCTCGCCGTCGGCATTCCCCAGCTCAACGACATGATCCTCACCGCGGTGAACTCGATCGGTCTCACGGTGGCCCTCTACTACGGGCTCACCGCGCTCGCCTGTGCGGTGCGCTTCCGCGACAGCCTGCGCCAGGGTGCGGTCCGCGCGCTGCGGGACGTGGTCGTGCCCGCGGCGAGCGCGCTGGTGCTGTTCGGGCTCGGCGGCTACCTCGTCTGGGACTACGCCACGATGAGCGACCACTTCGCGATGAGCCCGGACAACGGCTGGTTCATGCTGGCCCTGCCGGCCGTCTTCATCCTGCTGGGGCTGGCGGCCGCGGCCTGGGCCAAGTGGGTACGGCATGCACCGTACTTCCTTACCGGGCAGGGGACGGACGCGGATGCGCTCACCTTGCCGATGGACGGGGACGGAGGCGGGACCATCACCATGGCCTCGTCGCCTCCCCCCTTGCCCGCACCTTCGGACGGCTGACGACCGAAGCGACAACAACGATCAGCAACCAGCACAACCCACACCACCACCAACACCCTTGGAGCACCCGCAAGATGGCCCCCCGCACTCCTGCCCCCTCCCCTGCCACCAGCGCATCCCCCTCCCCCGCCTCCTCCACCACCAGTGCTTCCCCCTCCCCCGCCGATCTCGTCTTCCTCTCCGGCCCCGTGCACACCGTTGACGCCGCGCGCAGTCGGGCCGGGGCGGTGGCCGTGCGCGGGGAGCGGATCGTCGCCGTCGGGCACGACGCGGACGTACGGGAGTTGATCGGGCCGGGCACGGAGGTCGTCGACCTCCGCGGCAAGCTGCTGATCCCCGGGTTCCAGGACGCGCACGTGCATCCGGTGGGCGGCGGAATGGAGTTGGCGCAGTGCGATCTGAGCGCCGCGGAGACCGCGGACGCGTACCGGGAGCTGATCGGGTCGTACGCGGCCGCGCATCCTCAGGCGCCGTGGATCACCGGCGGTGGCTGGTCCCTGGAGGCTTTCCCGGGCGGGATGCCCACCCGCCAGTTCCTGGACGCCCTCGTACCGGACCGGCCGGTGTTCCTCGTCAACCGCGATCACCACGGTGGCTGGGCCAACTCCCGTGCCCTGGAACGCGCCGGGGTCACCGCCGGTACGCCGGACCCGTCCGACGGGCGGATCGAGCGGGAGGCCGACGGCCATCCGTCCGGCATGCTGCAGGAGGGGGCGATGCGGCTGGTGGCCGACCTGGTCCCGGAGCCGACGGTCGCCGAGCGGACCGCCGGACTGCTGAGGGCGCAGCGTCTGCTGCACAGTTACGGCGTGACCGCCTGGCAGGACGCGATGCTGGGCCGCGCCCCGGGCATCGCCGACGCCGTCCCCGCGTATGTGGCCGCCCGGAGCGAGGGCCGGCTGACCGCGCGGGTGACCGGGGCGCTGTGGTGGGACCGGGCCCGGGGCGCGGAGCAGATTCCGGAACTCATCGCCAAGCGGGATGAGTTGACGGGCGGGCGGTTGCGGGCGACGAGCGTGAAGATCATGCAGGACGGGATCGCGGAGAACCACACCGCGGCCCTGCTCGGCCCCTACCTCACCGCGTGCGGCTGTGCCTCCGACAACAGCGGGATCTCGTTCATCGACCCGGAGGAGCTGCGGACGTACGTCACGCTGCTGGATGCCGAAGGGTTCCAGGTGCACTTCCATGCCCTGGGCGACCGGGCCGTGCGGGAGGCGCTCGACGCGGTCGAGGCGGCCCGGCGGACGAACGGGTGGCGCGACACCCGGCCGCATCTCGCGCATCTCCAGGTCGTCCACCCCGATGACGTGCCACGTTTCCGCCGGCTCGGGGCGACGGCGAACATCCAGGCACTGTGGGCGGCGCACGAGCCGCAGATGGACGAGCTGACGATTCCGTTCCTGGGGACCCAACGGGCTTCCTGGCAGTACCCGTTCGGTGATCTGCTGCGGTCGGGGGCCACGCTCGCGGCGGGCAGCGACTGGCCGGTCAGCTCGCCCGATCCGCTGGCCGCGCTGCATGTCGCGGTCAACCGCCGCGTCCCGGAGGCGTCGCCCTCGGTGCCGGTCTTCCTGCCGGAGCAGCGGCTCGACCTGGGGTCGGCGCTGGCGGCCTACACGGCCGGCAGTGCCTACGCCAACCACCTCGACGGGACCGGCAGCATCCAGCCGGGCAAGCTGGCCGACCTGGTCGTTCTGGACCGGGACCCGTTCGACGGACCGCCGGAGGAGATCGCCGCGACCCGGGTGCTGCAGACGTTCGTCGGGGGGCAGCGGGTGTACGCGGCCGACGACGCCTGAGGCAACGGGGGTCTCCTCTCCTCCTCAGCCTCCGACGACGCCGAGGCAACGGGCGTCTCCTCTCCTCCCCCGCCTCGCACTTGGGTGTTCCTCCACACCCGCGCCGCTTTCCCGGTCGTGGTTTCGGAGGACGTGCGGATAGGTCCGGACGGTCGGCCTCCGGTCTACTGAGGGAGGTCTGCGGACGGGGGAGAGATGGGCAGGGGTGCGGGGCCGGCACGGTCCGGCGTGGCGCGGGCGGGGACGGCGTGAAGGCCCCGCGGGCCGGGTCGGCGTGGGCCGGGGTGCGGGCGGTGGTGGGGATCGCCGGGGTGGGCCTGCCGGTGCTCTCGTTCCTGGCGCGGTTGCCTGCCGCGCTGTGTCCGATCGGGACGCTGTTGCTGCTCACCGAGGTGGCCGGGATCGGCCGGGCCGGAGTCGTGGCGGGGATGCTGTGGCTCGGGCAGGCGGTGGGCGGGGCGCCGGTCGGGCGGCTGGCCGACCGGCGGGGGCACCGGCCGGTGATCCTGGTGGCCTCGCTCGTCAACGCGGGCGTGATCGTGGCGCTGGTGGGGGCCGTGCTCGCCGGGCTGCCGGCGGCGGTGCAGGCCGCGCTGGCGGGGCTGACCGGGGCGACGATGCCGCAGGTGGGGCCGCTGTCCCGGACGCGGTGGAGCGTGCTGACCGCGTCCCGTGCGGCGGGTCCCGGACGGCGGGAGCCCTCCTTGACCCCTCAGGAGCTCGCCTCGGCTCCGGCCGAGGGCCTTGATGGCCATGAGCTCGCCTCCGTCCGTCCGGCAGGCCCTGACGGGAAGGAGTTGACCGGGCGTGCGCTGTCCCTGGATACGACGATCGACGAGATCAGCTTCATGGTGGGGCCGGCGCTGGCGGCCACCGTTGTGGTCCTGTGCCACCCCGCGGCCGGCCTCCTGTTGGCAGCCGTGCTCGGTGCCGTGTGCGGGGTGCTGTTCGCGGTGCATCCGACGGCGCCGGGACCGGTGCGGACCGGACGGGTGGCGGCCGCCGGGGCCCCGCTGGTGTCGCCGGGGCTGATCGTGCTGTGGGTGATGGCGTTGGGGCAGGGGGTGATCTGGGGTGGCGCGAACGCCGGTGTCAGCGCGCTGAGCAAGGAGCTGGGCGATGCGGGGATGGCCGGGTTCGTGTGGGGCGGGATGGCGGTGACCAGTGCGCTGGCCGGGTTGGTGACGACGGCGTTGCCGGTGAAGCGGGATCTGACGGTCCGGCTGCGGTGGGCGATCGTGGCGCAGACGCTGCTGGTGTTGCCGCTGCCGGCGGTGGACGGGTTCGTCGGGGCGTCGCTGGTGATCGCGGGGATCGGGGTGGCGGTGGCGCCGCATCTGATCGCGGTGTTCGGGCTCGGGGAGCGCATCGCGCCGGCCGCGCGGATGGGCGAGGCGATGGGCCTGTTGGGGGCCGGGCTGATCATCGGGCAGTGCGTGGCGGCGGTGGTGGCCGGTCCGCTGGCCGAGGCGTACGGGTACCGGGCCGCGTTCGGGCTGAGCTGCGGGGTGGGGCCGGTGGCGTGTGTGGTGGCCCTGCTGTTCGTACGGGGGCGGCGGTTCGGTCCGTTGCCCGACGGGGCCGTGGGCGTTCCGCGGGCCCCGGTGGAGGCGGAGCGGGAGTCGCGCGGCCGGTCCTGGTAGTGACTGCCGCGCGGCGGCCGCCCTCAACTCACCGCCGATGGAAGCAGATTGACAGCAGCCGGCCCACCCGCCCCCGCCGTGCGTTCCCTTGACGCCTCCGCCTCTCAGGCTTTAACTCACACCGGAAGTTAAGCCTTGAGGCCGTTCAGGACCTGAACATGGTCGGCCCTCGGACTCCTCAGAGAGAGGCGTATCCGTCATGCGCATACTCCGCGTCGCGACCGTCTCCGCCCTCGTCGCCGCGCTCGCCGCGGCGGCCTCGGGCTGCGGTGGCGGGACGAGCCCGGTCGGCGGGGGCAGTAACGATTCCCCCAGGACGTTGACGTACTGGGCGTCCAATCAGGGGCCGAACGTCGAGGCGGACAAGAAGATCCTGGGCCCTGAGTTGAAGAAGTTCGAGCAGCGGACGGGGATCAAGGTGAAGCTGGAGGTCATTCCCTGGCCCGATCTGCTGAACCGGGTGCTGGCGGCCACCACCTCGGGCCAGGGCCCGGACGTGCTCAACATCGGCAACACCTGGTCGGCTTCGTTGCAGGCCACCGGCGCGCTGTTGCCGTGGGACAAGGGGAACTTCGCGGCGATCGGCGGGCGGGACCGGTTCGCGGCGCCGGCGTTGGCCGCGACGGGGGCGGCGGGCAAGGACCCGGCCGCGGTGCCGCTGTATTCGCTGACGTACGCGCTCTACTACAACAAGCGGATGTTCAAGGAGGCCGGGATCGGCAAACCGCCGGCGACCTGGGGCGAGTTGGTCGCGGCGGGCAAGAAGGTGTCGAAGGGCGGCAGGTGGGGGCTGGGGGCCGAGGGCGGGCAGCTGGCCAACAACGTCCATCAGGCGTTCGTGCTCGGCAAGCAGCGCGGTGCCAACTTCTTCGACGCGGCCGGCAAGCCGGCGTTCACCTCGGACGGGGTGGTCGCGGCGGTCGAGCAGTACGTCGATTTCATGGCCAAGGACAAGATCATCGCGCCGGGGAACGCCGAGTACGGCCAGAACCAGTCGTTGCGGGACTTCGCGGCCGGCCGGACCGCGATGGTGCTGTGGCAGGCCGCGGCGACGACGTTCGCGGCGGACGGGATGAAGCCGTCGGACTGGGGCGTCGCGCCGGTGCCGGTGCCGTCCGGCCGCCCGGGAGCCGGCCGGCGGACCAACTCGATGCTCGCCGGCATCAACGTCGCGGTCTTCAAGAACACCCACAACCTCGACGGCGCCCGGAAGTTCGTGAAGTTCCTGACGGGCGACGCCGAGCAGCGGCTGCTGAACAGGACGTACGGTTCGATACCGCCGGTCAAGGCCGCCCAGCGGGATCCGGCGTTCGGCCGGAAGGACACCAGGGTGCTGCGGGAGACGCTCACCAGGAGTGCCGCGCCGCTGCCGCAGATCCCCGATGAGGCGCAGTTCGAGACGTCGGTGGGCACCGCGATCAAGGACCTGTTCGCCGATGCGGCGGCCGGGCATCCGGTGACCAGGGCGTCGGTGCGGGCCCGGCTGGCCGAGGCCGAGCAGCAGATGGCGAAGTGAGCGGGTCCGTCGTGGTGCGTTTCGCCCGGCTGCGCCGTGCCGGCCTGCCGTATGTGCTGTTGCTGCCGGCGCTGGTCGTGGAGGTGCTGGTGCATCTCGTGCCGATGGTGATCGGCGTCGTGATGAGTTTCCGGGAGCTGACCCAGTTCTTCCTCGGCAACTGGGCTGCGGCGCCCTGGAAGGGGCTGGGCAACTACCGGGTGGTCGTGGACGTGGACGCTCCGGTGGGTGCCGCGTTGCTGCACTCGTTCTGGGTGACGTGTGTGTTCAGTGTGCTGGTGGTCGGGCTGTGCTGGCTGCTCGGTACCGCGGCGGCGGTCTTCCTGCAGGAGGGTTTCCGCGGCCGGGGTCTGCTGCGGGCGGTGTTCCTCGTCCCGTACGCGCTGCCGGTCTATGCCGCGGTGATCACCTGGGCGTTCATGTTCCAGCGGGACGGCGGGCTGGTCGATCATGTGCTGCACGACCAGTTGCACCTCACCGGCGGCCGGCCGTTCTGGCTGCTGGGCGACCACAGCTTCGTGGCGCTGCTGGTGGTGGCTGTGTGGAAGACCTGGCCGTTCGCGTTCCTGGTGGTGATGGCCGCGTTGCAGAGCATCCCGAAGGAGCTGTACGAGGCGGCGGCGCTGGACGGGGCGGGGATGCTGCGGCAGCTGTGGCGGATCACGCTGCCGTCGCTGCGGCCGGTCAACCAGGTGCTGGTGCTGGTGCTGTTCCTGTGGACGTTCAACGACTTCAACACGCCGTACGTGCTGTTCGGGAAGGCCGCGCCGAAGGCCGCCGATCTGCTGTCGGTCCACATCTACCAGTCGTCGTTCGCCACCTGGAACTTCGGCACCGGTGCGGCGATGTCCGTGCTGTTGCTGCTGTTCCTGCTGGTGGTGACGGCCGGCTACCTGCTGGTGACGTCCCGCGGAAGGAGGCACGCCGATGGCTGACACCGCTGCCCGGGCATCCCGCCCGGCCGTCCGTGCGCCGCGCCCGCCGGTCGGCAAACGCCCCCGGGCCCGGCGCCGGGCCTCGCCCACCGCGCCGCCCCGGTCGTTCCGCTGGGCGCGCCGGATCTTCCTGACCGCGCTGACCGGCTTCGCGCTGCTGCCGGTGTACGTCATGCTGAGCAGTTCGCTGAAGCCGCTGCGGGACGTCTCGGGCGGGTTCCGGTGGCTGCCGGGCGAGCTGACCGTCCGGCCGTACCTCGACATCTGGCGGACCGTGCCGCTGGCGCACTACTTCGTGAATTCGCTGATCGTGGCGGGATCGGCGACGGTCTGTTCGGTGCTGATCGCGGTGTTCGCGGCGTACGCGGTCAGCCGGTACCGGTTCCGCGGCCGGCGGGTGTTCACGGTGACGGTACTGTCCACGCAGATGTTTCCGGGCGTCCTCTTCCTGCTGCCGTTGTTCCTGCTCTACGTCAACATCGGGAACGCCACCGGTGTGGCGCTCTACGGTTCCCGGGGCGGTCTGGTCCTGACGTATCTGACGTTCTCGCTGCCATTCTCGATCTGGATGCTGACCGGGTACTTCGCGTCGGTGCCGCGGGAGCTGGACGAGGCGGCGTACGTGGACGGCTGCGGGGCACTGGGGGCGCTGCTCCGGGTGGTGGTGCCGGCCGCGCTGCCGGGGATCGTGGCGGTCGCGGTGTACGCGTTCATGACGGCGTGGGGCGAGGTGCTGTTCGCCTCGGTGATGACGAATGACACCACCCGCACGCTGTCCGTCGGGCTGCAGGGTTACGCCTCGCAGAACGACGTGTACTGGAACCAGGTCATGGCCGCGTCGCTGGTGGTCAGCGTGCCGGTGGTGGCCGGTTTCCTGCTGTTGCAGCGCTTTCTGGTCGCCGGGCTGACCGCCGGGGCCGTCAAATGACGCGTGCCGGGAGGTGATCGAGGGCGGTCGACGGCCGGCGCCGGGCGGCCCGGCGGGGTGCGCCGCTCGCCGGGTACTTCGCCTGGTCCCTGAGGGCCACCTTCGAGTGGGACCACGGCTACGGCGAGCGGTTCGGCCTGTTCCACGTCGGCCACGCGATCAGGCCCGCACCCTGGAGGACGGCGGACGGCACTACGGGGGGCTGATCCGCCGGCACCGTCCTACTCGATGACCAGCTCGACCGGGATGTTGCCGCGGGTGGCCTTGGAGTAGGGGCAGAACTCGTGGGTGGCCTCGACCAGCCGGCGGCCGGTCTCGCCCGCCAGGGTGTCCGGCAGCTCCACCCGCATGACGACGCCGAGGCCGAAGCCCTCGCCGTCCTTGCCGAGGGAGACCTCGGCGGTGACCGACACGTCCTTGGTGTCGAGCTTCATGCGGCGGGCGACGTTGCTCATCGCGCTGGCGAAGCAGGCCGCGTAGCCGGCGGCGAAGAGCTGCTCCGGGTTGGTGCCGGCGCCGTTGCCGCCGAGCTCGGGCGGCAGGGCCAGGGCGAGGTCGATCGTGCCGTCGGAGCTGACGGCCCGGCCCTCGCGGCCGTTGGCGGTGGCGGCGGCGGTGTACAGCGCGTCCATGAGGTGTCCCTTCACCTGCGGGGCGGCCGCTTCCCGGCCGCCCGACGGGTCCCACTGTCGCAGAGATTTACATTGCACGCAACTAGATTGTGCACAACTTAAACGCCTGCCCGGCTAACCTGGAGCCATGACCACGCTTCCGCCGGACGCCGAACTGCTCCGCCTCGACCACCAGGTCTGCTTCTCCCTGCACGCCGCCTCCCGGGCGTTCGGCGGCGTCTACCGGGACGCCCTGAAGGACCTGGGCCTCACCTACCCCCAGTACCTGGTCATGCTGGTCCTGTGGGAGCACGGCGCACAGCCGGTCAAGGCCATCGGCGAGCGGCTCCGGCTGGACTCCGGCACCCTCTCCCCGCTGCTCAAGCGCCTGGAGACGGCCGGTCTGGTGCACCGCGAGCGCAGCACCGAGGACGAGCGGTCGGTCACCGTCCACCTGACCCCGGCGGGCGACGGGCTGCGCGAGGCGGCCCTGCCGGTCCCCCGCCGGATCCTGGCCGCCACCGGCCTGACCCTCGAGGAACTGCGCACGCTGCGGGGCCTGTTGGGGCGGGTGACCGGCGCCCTCGACGCGTCCTGAGACCTCCGCGCGCCCCGGCCGGCCGGACGGCGCGGCCGGCCTTCCGACGCCCCCATCACCCCATTGAGTTACCAGGGTTGGGGGCTCAACAGGACGAAGGCGTATAAAGAGTGGCCAAACCGCCGGGCCACCGGCGAGACCCGTCCATGACGCGGTGGGCGGCACGCCAACAAGCGGAGGAACGCCTCGTGAATGCGGCAGAAGTTGTCCACGCCCCGCCGGTCCAGGAATGCCCCGCCCAGCGATTTCCGGTCACGGCGTGACGGCCCGCCGGCAGCCGTTCTCCGCGGCGGTGACGGGGCTGGGCATGGTGACCGCGGCGGGCGCCACCGCGAAGGCCACCTGGCACGCGATCACCCAGGACACCCGGCCCGGTGGGGTGCATCCGCACCCCGAACTCGCCGATCTGCCCTGTGACTTCATGTACACCTCCGACCTGGACACCACCGAGCAGCTCGGCGTGGCGGCCCAGCGGCTGATGGACCGCTTCTCGCAGCTCGCGGTGATCGCGGCCCGCGAGGCGATCGCGGACGCCCGCCTGGACCCGGAGACCTGGGACGGCTCCCGGGTCGCGGTGGTCATCGGCTCCGCACACGGCGGGCTGCCCTTCTACGACCAGCAGAGCGCGGCGATGGCCGAGCGCGGCGCCCGCCGGGTCTCCCCCAAGCTCGCCCCGCTGACCGTCGTCAACGGCGCCGCCAGCAGCGTCTGCATGGACCTCGGGGTGCGCGGCCCCAGCCTGGGCGTGGCGACGGCCTGCTCCTCCGGGACCGTCGCCCTGGGCACCGCCCACCAGCTGCTGCGCACCGGGGCCTGCGACATCGCCATCGCCGGCGGCGCCGAGTCGCCGATCTCCCGGCTGCTGATCGCCAGCGCCTGCCGGATGAAGGCGGTCTCCACCCGGCGGGAGGACCCGGCCGCGGCCTGCCGGCCGTTCGACGCCACCCGGGACGGTTTCGTGGTCGGTGAGGGCGCCGGTCTGCTCGTACTGGAGCGGCCCGAGCACGCGGCGGCCCGCCGGGCGCCGGTCCGGGCGCACGTCAGCGGTTACGGGGCCTCCAGCGACGCCTATGCCGCGGTCGCCCCGGACCCCGAGGGCAACGGCATCGAGCAGGCGCTGCGCACCGCGATGGCGGACGCCGGGGTGCGGCCCGGCGACGTCGGACACGTCAATGCGCACGGCACGTCGACGGTGGTCAACGACCTGATCGAGGCCACCATGCTGCGGCGGGTGATCGGGGACCATCCGCTGGTCACGTCCACGAAGGCGATGACCGGCCACACGCTGGGCGCGGCCGGCGGCATCGAGACCGCACTCACCGTGCTCGCGCTGGAGGAGCAGCTGGTGCCGCCGACCGCAAACCTCGACGTGCCCGATCCGCAGCTGCCGCTGGAGATCGTTCGGCAGCAGCCGCGGCGGGCGTCCTTCGACTGTGCGGTCAAGACGTCGCTCGGCTTCGGCGGGCACAACGCCGCCCTCGTGCTGACCCGCTAGGCGGCGGCGTGCACGAGGAGACGGTCCGGTCACTGTCGGTGCACGGGGTCGGCTTCGCCTACCGGCGGCTGCGCGCCGCGGCGCCGGTCACCGAGCCGGTCGTGGTGCTGGGCGGTGCGCTGCAGGGCATGTTCGGCTGGCCGCAGATGGAGGACCGGCTGGGCCCGGTGGCGGACGTGGTGACCGCCGATCTGCCCGGGATGGGGGCCGCCGATCCGCTGCCGCCGGGGCCGGCCCACGGTCTGCTGTGCGCCGCCCTGGAGCGGATCATCGACGACCTGGACGTGCCGCGGATCAACCTCTTCGGCTTCTCCTACGGCGCGGGCCTCGCGCACGGGTGCGCCCGGCGGGTGCCCGGGCGGATCGCGCGGCTGGCCCTCGGCGGTGTGCCCGCGCACCTGACCGGCGGGCAGCTGGCGCTGTGGCGGCGGGCCGCCGACCACCTCGCGCGCGGTGACGCCGGCACCTTCGCAACGATGGTCACCGAGGCCCTGATGTGCCTCGACGAGGACCGGTACGTCACCCGGCGGGCGCCGGCGCGGCGGTACGTCCGGCGGACGCTGCTGCACGCGGCGCGGCACTCGCCCCATGCGGCGGAGGCGCTGGGTCGGGCGCTCACCGACCGCCCGGACTTCTCCGGTGTGCCGGCCGGGGTGCGCACACTGGTCTTCAGCGGTGAGCACGACACGGTGACGTCGGCGGAGCGGCAGCGGGCCTTCGCCGCGCGGATTCCCGGCAGCCGCTTCCTGACCGTCCCCGACACGGATCACTGGGTGGTGCTCGAACGGGCCGAGGACGTCGCGGAGTTGGTGGCCCGGTTCGTAACCGACAAACCGCTGGAGTACGCCCCCGCGCTGGCCCCGGTGCCCCGCCCGGTGCCGCCACCGGCCCGTGGCGCCGCTTTCCAGGAGCTTCCTTCCGTTGCGGTGGGATAGGCCCGGCTGACCGAGACGCCGGGATTCCATCCGAGATTCACCCCGGGTTTGTCCCCGGCGACAGGGGAAAGCGCCCCCCGCGGACTTCGCAGGGGGCGCTTTTCCTTTCCGCGCGGGGTCTGCGGGCCGGACCGCGGGGTGTGAGCGGGGTAACTCCGGCGGGGGTCCCGAGCGGGGCGCGGGGGCGGTTCCGGGTGATGCCGGGCACGCGACGTACGTCACGTACGGCCATTCCTAGTCGAGGGCCGCGGGGAAGTGACGCCTGCGATTCGGGGGAAATCAGGAATTTATATCGGACATCTCTCCTCAAGTCACGAAGAGAGGTAGTACAACACCTCTTTGCCACCCTCCAGGGCGGGCGCTAACCATGTTCCGGGTAGCACCGAGAACGTCTGCGAACTCTGCCGGAGCGGCGAGCGCGGAAACGACCCTCGGTCCTCACGCGCCAACCGAAGGCCGCCTCCCCCGCCACCAAGCCCTGGAAGAGGTCACATCCGCATGTCCCGCTTCGCCCTGCCCCGCGCCGCCCGCAACGTCCGCATCACCCGCGCCCACAAGGCTTCCGCGGCGCTGGTGGCCACCGCGAGCTGCGCCGCCGCGCTGGCGTTCACCGCCGCGCCGAGCGATGCCGCGACGCCGTCCGCGCACGCACCGGCCGCGGTCAAGCCGGTCAGCGCCGACGGCATGCCGCTGACCGCCAAGGACCGTGCCGACGACGGCAAGAAGGACCGGGTCGTGGCGTCGTCCGTCGCCGACGGGCTGAAGGTCACCGCCGTCGAGAAGCAGGGCCGCACGGCCAAGGCCGCCGCCGGCCGTTCCGTCGAGCGCAAGGCGCTGACCCAGGCGCCGAAGGCCGCCCCCAAGGCCAAGCCGAAGGCCGCTCCCAAGCGCTACGCGAACAACCTCGACGGCTGGATCCGCCAGTCGCTCGACATCATGCACGCCAAGGGCATACCGGGCTCCTACGAGGGCCTGCACCGCAACATCATGCGCGAGTCCAGCGGCAACCCCAACGCCGTCAACGACTGGGACATCAACGCCATCAACGGCATCCCGTCCAAGGGCCTGCTCCAGGTGATCCAGCCCACCTTCGACCGCTACCACGTCTCCGGCACGGCCAACAACCTGGTCGACCCGGTGGCCAACATCACCGCCGCCGCCAACTACGCGGCACACCGCTACGGCTCGATCGACAACGTCAACTCGGCCTACTGAGCCGCCAGTAGCACCTCCACGTCCAGTGGCCCTGCCCGCATCGCGCGGGTGGGGCCACTGCCGTTTTCCGGCCTGCGGGCGGGCCGTCAGTAGCGGCCGTGCCGGGCCGGGCCACCGCCGAAGAGCGCGTCGAGCACGTCGCCGGCGAAGCGAAGTCCCGCCTCTTCCCTGGGAGAGAGGTGGTGGTGGTCGTCGACGGGCGCCGCGGCCGCGGACCCCGCGGCAAGGACGCCGGTCACGAGAAGACCGGTGACAACAACGGCAATACGACGGAGCATGAGCACTTCCCTACGGTGAGTGACGACTGTGTGGGTGTCACTGTCAGGGAGCCGGGACCGCGCCGTCATGCGACAGTCCGGGGCGCTGCTGCGAACGGACCAGCAGCACCGCCGTATTGCCGTAGCGGCGGCGTCCCCAACGGCCGAGCCCGCGCCGTACCGCGGGGCGCCCCGGCCGGAAATGCACAGCGGTCTGCCGCACGTGAATTGGCGCACAAATGCCGCCCTTTTGGGCTCAGCAACAGTGCCCCGCACCACATTTATCGAATCCCGCTGGCCCACAACGGGCAGCCGGGCGGATGAATCGGCCGCGGCCGGTGCATGAAACGGTGCGGCCGGGCGGTAATTGCGGTGTGAGCCAGGCAACTTAAGCACCCCGATAACGCGGGCTTTCCGGCCGCTTCCAGGTGACCCGCGGCACGCGATGTACGTCACTTACGACCATGCCTAGTCGATGGGAACCGCCGCTTTTCCAGGTCAACGCGGTGGGAAACGCTCATTACTTCAGGGAGCGGGGTTTTCTCACGAAGATGGGTAGTACAGAGCACCATTGCCTCGATTCCGGACCGTCGCTAAACATGGATTCCGACGCGCCGAGAGCGAGTCGCGGTGAACGCCCCGAGGGCGAACGCGGCAAAGACCTCCGGTCCGCAACGCGCCGCCAAAGGCCGCTCCCCGATCCCGTACCTGGAAGAGGTCCCTCTGCATGCCCAGCTTCACCCTGCCCCGCGCTGTCCGTATGACCCGCATCACCCGCACCCACAAGGTCGCCGTGGCCGTTCTGGCCGCCGCGGGTGCCACCTCGGGTCTGGCGCTCACCTCCGCCCCGGACACCGCACAGGCTGCGTCTGAGCACGCTCCGGCCGCGGTCAAGCCCGTCAGCGCCAACGGCCTGCCGGCCAAGAAGGCCGACGACGCCAGGACCGGCCGCCCGGTGACCGCCTCGGTCGCCGACCACATCAAGGTGACCGCGGTCGCCAAGCAGCACACCGCCCAGCAGGCCGCCAACCGCTCCGCCGAGCGCAAGGCCGTGAAGAACTACCCGAACAACCTCGACGGCTGGATCCGCGAGGCGCTCGACATCATGCACGCCAAGGGCATCCCGGGCAGCTACGAGGGCCTGCACCGCAACATCATGCGCGAGTCCAGCGGCAACCCCAACGCCGTCAACGACTGGGACATCAACGCCATCAACGGCATCCCGTCCAAGGGCCTCCTGCAGGTGATCCAGCCCACCTTCGACCGCTACCACGTCTCCGGCACGGCCAACAAGCTGACCGACCCGGTGGCCAACATCACCGCCGCCGCCAACTACGCGGCCGACCGCTACGGCTCGATCGACAACGTCAACTCGGCCTACTGAGCCGACGGCGCGGAGCCGTCGCCGGCGATGCTGCCGGCTTCACCGGACCACCAGGTCACGGGAGAGACGGATCACAAACGCGGGCCCGACCGGCCCGCCATGAGGAGCAGCTTGCGAAGCGGCGGAATGGCGCGTTCGCCGCTGCGCGCGGAGCGGGCCCCGGCACAGCCGGGGCCCGCTCTGTCGGTTGGCGGGGACCGGCCCGGACGACCGGGGGTGACCGTCCCTGCCCGCCGGACGGGTGAGATGCGGGGCCGGTCGGCGGACCGACGGCCTGTTGGGTCATAGAGTCAGGCAGCTCTGCGTATAAGTCTCTTATCGGCAGAATTCTGCTCAAATCCTGCCGTACCTGACTCAACCGAAGGCCTCGGAGGCATGCGATGCCCTTGCGCAGATCCGGTCCGGCCCGCCGTAAAGTCGCCACGGCCGGAACGCTCGTTTCTCTCCTCTCCGTGCTCGCTCTGCCCCTCGCACTGCCCGGATCGGCCACGGCGACCGACGCGGCGAAGAGACCCGCCCACCCCGATGCGGACTGGATGGGATCCACCATCGCGCTCCACGAGGGCGTCGACCGGGCCGGCGGCATCGAGCCGCGGGCGTCGTACGGCAGGAGGGGGGTGGCCGGGGTCGACGTCTCCAGCCACAACCACAAGGTCGGCTGGTGGTCACTGCGCAGGTCGGGGGTGCGCTTCGCGTACGTCAAGGCCACCGAGGGGACCAACTACACCAACCCGTACTTCACCCAGCAGTACCGGGGCTCGTACCACGCCGGAATGATCCACGGCGCCTACCACTTCGCGCTGCCCGACCACTCCAGCGGTGCCACCCAGGCGCGCTTCTTCGCCAACCACGGCGGCGACTGGTCCCGGGACGGCAGGACGCTGCCCGGCGCGCTCGACATGGAGTACAACCCCTACGGCGCGACCTGCTACGGCAAGAGCGCCAAGGGGATGATCAGCTGGATCCACGACTTCGTGCGCACCTACCGGGAGGAGGCCGGGCGCGACCCGGTCATCTACACGTCCACGAACTGGTGGAAGCGGTGCACCGGAAACTCCGGGAAGTTCGGCCGGAGCAATCCGCTGTGGATCCCGCGCTACGGCTCGTCCGTCGGCGCGCTGCCGGGCGGCTGGCGGTACCACAGCATCTGGCAGCACACCTCCCACGGGCACCCGGTCGGCGACCGCAACCGCTTCAACGGCAGCTACAGCCGGCTGAAGGTCCTCGCGTACGGCGAGGACGACGACGACTGACCGGCGGCCCCTCCCCCGCTCTGCTTCCGGCCGGTCCCCGGCGCCCCGTGATCGGGCGCCGGGGACCGGCCGTTCGCCGTCCGGCGCCCTGCCGGGCACACACACAGCACACCGCCGCACCGGCACCGGGTGTCGACCACTCAATTCGAACAACGGGCAATTCCCGCGGCACTACAACCTTTCCGTGCCGCTCCGGGTCCAACACTGCGAAATGACCACGCGACGCACCCACCCGACGGGGGTATTCCCATGAAGCGTTCACGTGCCATCGCAGGATCCGCCGTACTCGCCGTGGCAGGACTCGCCACGATGGCCACGGCGACCACCGCAACCGCCGCACCGACCGCCGCCGCGTACAACGGGGCCTGTGGCAGCGGCTACCGTGTGGTGAATTCCGTACCGGTCACCGGAAAGGGGACCGTGTACCTGACGTACAGCGCGAAGACCGGAAAGAACTGTGTCGTGACCGTGCGGAACAGCCCCGGAAAGCCGGTGTACGTCTACACGTATCTCACGGCCACCGACGGCAGTTCCGAGTGGGTTTACGACAGCGGGCAATACACCACCTACGCCGGTCCGGTGTACCTCCCGGCAAAGGGCCGGTGCGTGGACTGGGGCGGCGCGATCGAGACGGTGAGCGTCAGCGTTTCGGGCTCCAACTGCGGCCGGATGGCGCCCGGCGTGGTCACCCACCGCTGACCGCGCGGCGGCCGACGGCGGTCCCGGCAGCCCATCCGGGGACCGCCGTCAGCCCATGCCCAGCGCCCGCAGCGCCGAGCGCGCCGCGTTGTGGCCGCACATCCCGTGGGCGCCGGCGCCCGGCGGGGTCGACGCCGAGCAGAGGTACACCCCCGGCACACCCGTCGCGTACGGGTCCAGCGCGATCCGCGGACGCATCGTCAAGGTCAGCGGGGTGTTGGCGCCGCCGATGATGTCGCCGCCCACGAAGTTGGCGTTGCCGCGCTCCAGATCGGCGGTCGAGGTGGCGGTGAGGCCGACGATCCGCTCGCGGGTACCGGGGGCGAACCGCTCGAACTGCGCCAGCATCGCGGCGGTGGCGTCACCGCGGTAGCCGTGCGGCACATGGGCGTACGCGGAGACCGGGTGGACGTCGCCGGCGGAGCGGCCGGGGTCGGCGAGGTACTGCTGGGAGACCAGGAGGAACGGGTGCTCGGGCATCCGCCCGCGGTGGACCTGCCGCTCGGCGTCCGCGATCTGCGCGAAGCTGCCGCCGAGGTGGACGGTGCCGGCCCGGCGGCAGGCGTCGGCGCGCCAGGGCACCCCGCCCTCGACCGCCAGGTCGAGCTTGAAGGCGCCGGGGCCGTGCCGGTAGCGGGTGTAGGCGCGGCGGACCCGGGGCGGCAGCCGGTCGCCGATCACGGAGGCCGCGGCGGCCGGTGCCAGGTCGAGCAACACCGTTGCGGCAGGCGGGAGTTGGTCGAGCGAGCGGATGGTCACGCCGGTCTCGATCCGGCCGCCGGCGGCGGTGAGGAGTCCGGCCAGCGCGCGGGCGATGGCGGCGGAGCCGCCCTTCGCGACCGGCCAGCCGAACCGGTGACCGGCCGCGATGATCATGAGTCCGACGGATGCGGCGGCGGGCCCGTTCAGCGGTCCGAAGAGATGCGCCGCCACCCCGCCGTAGAGGCCGCGCGCCTCCTCCGTACGGAAACGGCCGGCGAGCGCGGTGGCGGGCTGCAGGGCCCGCAGCCCGAAGCGGGCGAGCCGGACCGGATGCCGGGGCACCCGCAGGAGGGGCTTCATGACGGCGTCGGTGAGCACCTCGGCGTCGGCGGCCGGCTGGCCGAACAGCCGCCGCCACGCCGGCCCGTCGGCGCCGAGCCCGTCCGCCGTCCGCGCCAGGGACCGGTACAGCGCGCCCGCGCCGCCGGAGTCGACCGGATGGGCAAGGTCGATCTCCGGCCGGCACCACTCCAGCCCGTGCGCAGCGACGTCCAGCGTGCGCAGGTAGGGCGACCCGGCCCCCATCACATGCGTCGAGGAGCAGTGGTCGAACAGCAGGCCGGGGGCGAACAGCTCACCGCTGCGGACGCCGCCGCCGATCTCGTCGGCGGCCTCGAAGACCGTCACCTTCAGGCCGGCCCGGGCCAGCGTGACCGCCGCGGCCAGCCCGTTCGGTCCGGCGCCCACCACGACCGCCGTGTCTCGTTCCCGTCCCACCCGTTTCGTCATGCCGTCAGCATGCCAAGGCGTACGCGGAACCGGCGTGCGGGGGTGCGGAGTTCACGCCGGTCGGGTGGCGGCCGCGGCCTCGGCGGCGGCCGCGATGTTGCGGGCCATGCCGCCGAACACCACGGCGTGGAAGGGCGCGACGCACCACCAGTACGCATGGCCGGTCAGCCCGTGCGGATGGAACAGCGCCCGCTGGGCGTAGCGGGTGCGGCCCTCGGCGTCGCGGGCGACCGTCATCTCCAGCCAGGCGAGGCCGGGCAGCCGCATCTCGGCGCGCAGCCGCAGCAGCCGCCCCGGCTCGGCCGCCTCGACGCGCCAGAAGTCGAGCGAGTCGCCGACCCGGAGGCGGCCGGCGTCCCGTCTGCCGCGGCGCAGCCCCACTCCGCCGGCCAGCCGGTCCAGCCAGCCGCGCACCGCCCAGGCGAGCGGGAAGGAGTACCAGCCGTGTTCCCCGCCGATACCCTCCACGACCTGCCAGAGCGTCTCCGGCGGGGCGTTGACGGTGATCTCCCGCCGGTCGGTGTAGAGGCTGCCGCCGGCCCAGTCGGGGTCGGTGGGCAGCGGGTCGCTGGGCGCGCCCGGTACGGCGGCGCCGGACCAGCGGGTGGCGACCTGGGCGTCCCGCACCCGGCGCAGCGCCAGGTCCACCGCGTCGTCGAAGGGCAGCGGGTGGCCCGGCGGGTCCGGGTCGGGGACGTAGCGGGCGATGTCGTGTTCGTGGCAGACGACCTCGTGGCGCAGCGACTCGGCCAGGGGCCGGGCGATGCCCGGCGGGACGGGGGTGACCAGGCCGATCCAGAGGCTCGACAGGCCGGGGGTGAGCACGGGGACGGGCAGGATGAGCCGTTCCGGCAGCCCGGCGGCCCGCGCGTAGCGCTGCATCATGTCGCGGTAGGTGAGGACGTCCGGGCCACCGATGTCGAAGGTGCGGCTGACGTCGGCGGGGAGCCGGGCACAACCGACCAGGTACCGCAGCACGTCACGGACGGCGATGGGCTGGATGCGGGTCCGCACCCAGCTCGGCGTGATCATGAGCGGCAGCCGTTCGGTGAGGTAGCGCAGCATCTCGAAGGAGGCGGAACCCGAGCCGATGATGACCGCGGCGCGCAGCACGGCGGTGGGCACGCCGGAGGCCAGCAGGATGTCGGCGACCTCGGCCCGGGAGCGCAGGTGGGGTGAGAGGTCCCGCTCGGGGATGCCGCGCGGGGTGAGCCCGCCGAGGTAGACGATGCGGTGCACACCGGCGGCGCGGGCCTCCTCGGCGAAGATCCGCGCGGCCCGCCGGTCGGTCTCCTCGAACCGCCGGCCGCTGCCGAGGGCGTGCACGAGGTAGTACGCGACGTCGACGCCGGCCAGCGCGCGGCGCATCGAGCCGGCGTCGGTGACGTCGCCGCGGACGATCTCCACCGCCCCGGCCCAGGGGTGGTCGCGCAGCTTCTCGGGTGTCCTGGCCAGCGCCCGGACGGCGTATCCGGCGGCGAGCAGCTCGGGCACCAGGCGGCCACCGAGATAGCCGGTGGCGCCGGTGACCAGGGCATCGCCCATGGCTGGCCTCCCCACGTACTCGGCTGTCCCGCCGCGGGTCGTCTCGCCGTTGCGCGCTTTGCGGCGCCCCGTACGTACCAGTCTTTTCCGCCGCGGGGCTTGCTCTCGGTTGCGCTTTGCGGCGCCCCCGCACGTACCTGTCCTTCCCGCCACGAGGCTTGCTCGCCGTTGCGCTGTGCGGCGGCCCCGCACGTACCTGTCCTTCCCGCCGCGCGGCTTGCTCGCCGTTGCGCTTTGCGGCGCCCCGCACGTACCAGTCTGTCCCACCGCGGGGCATCCCGCCGTTTCGCGCTTTGCGGCGCCCCCGTATGTGGCTGTCTGCGGCGCCGTGGGGCGTCTCGCCGTTGCGCTTTGCGGCGCCGCGCACGTACCTGGCTTTCCCGCCGCGGGGCTCGCTCGCCGTTGCGCCTGCGGCGGGCTGGGTTGTGGTGGGTGCGGTGACGGACCTCCGGAGCCTTGTTCATGGACTGCTGTCGCTTTACGTCCATGAACAAGGCCCCTCCGGCCCGTCCCCTCCCGCGTGTGGGAGGGAATACGGTCGGTGGGGGCGGGCGTTGGGGATGCAAGGGGTCCTGGGGACCCGTAGGGGACGCTCGAACAGATCCCGTAAGGGTCGCGAGCGCCCCCTACGGGTCCTCAACTCGGCGCGCGGGGAGGGGTATTCCCACGCGTTCCCACGACACGAAGCAACGAAGCAACAAGACGCGCCTGTACGACGACGCACGCCCCCACCCAGCTTCCTCCCCCCACTCACGGGAGGGGCTGGACCGGAGGACGAAGTCTGGAGGGCCGGCACCGCACCCGAAACACAAACGCCCGCCGCCAGGCGTAACGGCGAGCGAGCCCCGCGGCGGGAAAGTCAGGTACGTGCGGGGGCGCCGCAAAGCGCAACGGCGAGCGACAACCACGGCGCCGCAGACAGCTACGTGCGGGGCGCCGCAAAGCGCGCAACGACGAGACGCCCCGCGGCGGGACAGCCAGCTACGTACGGGGGCGCCGCAAAGCGCAACGGCGAGCGACAACCACGGCGCCGCAGCCGAGTACGTGGGCGGCCACCCTCACCCGCAGGGGCCGGTGCTCTCCCGGGCCTCAAGGTGGGGTAGTTCGCCCTGGACGGTGCGCGGTGGGCCGCCGTCGAGGACCGTGAGGAGTTCGTGGGCGGCGAGCCGGCCGAAGCCGGGGGTGTCGCGGACCAGTGCGGTCAGGCGGGGGTGGGTGACCCGGCAGAGCGCCGAGTCGTCCCAGGCCACGATCGACAGCGCGGCGGGGACGGGGATGCCGCGCTCGGCGGCCACCGAGGCGCCGGCCACCGCCATCACGTCGTTGTCGTAGATGATCGCCGTGGGCGGCCGGGCGTCGTCGAGGATGCGGCGGGTGGCCTCGGCCCCTTCCGCGTCGGAGTAGTCGGTGGTCACCGAGCGGACCTGCCGCTCGGTGAGGCCGCGGAGCGCCGCCTCGGTGCGCAGCGAGCGGATCCGGCGGGCGGTGTGGGCGAGGTCGGGCAGGCCCGCGACGTGCACGATCCGGCGGTGGCCGAGGCCGTGGAGGTGGTCCAGGACGCGGGCCATGGCCCTGGCGTCGTCGGCCCAGACGGTGGGGAGCGGCGGTGGCGGCGCGGCGTCCGGCTCCTGATCCGTCGGTGCGGGGCCGGGCGGGCCGCCGATGGCGACGGCGGGCAGGCCGAGCGTGGCGAGGAGTTCCGGGCGGGGGTCGTCGGTGCGGGGGTCGACGACGAGGACGCCGTCCACCCGGCGTTCGGCCCACCAGCGGCGGTAGAGGGCGCACTCGGTGTCGAGGTCCTCGACGACCTGGAAGAGCAGGGCGATCTTCCGGGCCGAGAGCACTTCCTGGATGCCGGAGACGAGCTGCAGGAAGAAGGATTCGACGCCCAGGGTGCGGGCAGGGCGGGCGAGGACGAGTCCGAGGGCGCCGGCGCGTTCGCCGGAGAGGGCGCGGGCGGCGCTGTTGGCCTGCCAGCCGAGTTCCTCGGCGACCCGGCGGACCCGGGCGCGGGTGTCGTCGGAGACGCCGGGGCGGTCGTTGAGCGCGAAGGAGACGGCGCTCTCCGAGACCCCGGCCCGGCGGGCGATGTCCTTGATCGTGGGCCGGCGCGCCGGCCTGCGGCGGGCGGCCTCACCGGGCGCTGTCATGGCGGGCTCTCCTCGTGCTGAACCGCATTAGTGCGGCTCAGTCTGATCAGCGGGGGACGGTGTGTCAAACGTGTGCCGAACCCCTCGGCGGACCTTTCGAAGTCCGGTCTTCAGCACGGGTGTTGACACTCACTAAAGCGCATTAGTAGCGTCTGCCGCGTTGTCGCCCGAGGTCCTGCGGAATACCCGCCGAAACGGCCTGGAATGCTCTCTCCCGGGGCCGGTGCGCGGCTTTTCCCGCGGCCTGGTCCGAGCAGAGGAGCCGCCAGCGATGCGCAGAGTTACCGTTCCCCGCCGAGCCGGTGCCGCGGTCGTGGCACTGGCCGTATCGGCGCTCACCCTGACCGCCTGCAGTACCGGCGGCGGGACCGGGGAGGACGCCTCGGAGAAGGTCGAGGGCCAGGTCACCTTCCAGACCTGGAACCTCAAGGCGAATTTCAAGGATTACTTCGAGGGGCTCGTCAAGGACTTCGAGCGGAAGTACCCGGATACCCGGGTGAAGTGGATCGACCAGCCGGCCGAGGGATATCCGGAAAAGCTCAGTGCGGACGCGGCCGGCGGCACCCTGCCCGACGTGGTGAACGTATCGCCGGATCTCGCCTACCCGCTGGCGAAGGCCGGGCTCGCCCTCGATCTGGAAAAGGCCGCCGGGAAATACCGCGGAGAATATCTGGACGGGGCCTGGAAGAGCCACCGGATGCCGGGCCTGCCGGGCGTCTACGCCTTTCCCTGGTATCTGAACACCGGGCCGATGTTCTACAACAAGGAGCTGTTCCGGAAGGCCGGGCTGGACCCGGACAAACCGCCGACCAGTTATGACCAGCTCTTCACGGACGCGGTGGCGATGGCGAAGAAGAGCGGCCGGAAGACAGCGATGCTCGCCGGCACGCCGTCGATCGAGGACTTCGGCCGGTACGGCGTACGGCTGATGAACGCCCGGGGCAGCGAGTTCACCTTCAACGAGCCCAAGGGCGTCGAACTGCTCCGGCACTACAAGGAGTTGTACGCGGCCGGGGCGCTGGACTCCCAGGCGCTGACCGCACAGGCCGAGTCGGCGGGGCGGAAGTTCGAGCAGCAGTCCGTCGCCATGAACCCGGGCAGTGCGCTCGATCTGCAGAACTTCAAGAAGGACGCGCCGAGCCTGTACCGGCACATCGGTATCACCGACGCGGTCAACAACACCGGTAAGGCCAATATGTACGTCCAGGGCCTGATGGTGAACGCGCAGAGCAAGGTGAAGCCGGCGGCGGTGGCCTTCGCGCACTTCGTCACCGACAAGAAGAACCAGATGGCGTTCGCCAGGAAGGTCACGATCTTCCCGAGCACCAAGGGCTCGCTGGACGATCCGTACTTCACCAAGGAGGACGGCACCGATGCGACCCGGGTGCGGGTGGCCGCGGCCAAGTCGCTGAAGACCGCGGTGAATTACACCCCGGTGCTGCTGAGCGACCAGATGAAGACCGTGCTGCGCAATGCGGTCGCCCGGGCCGTGCAGGGCAAGCAGTCGCCCCGGGCGGCGCTGGACGGTGCGGTCGCCGAGTGCAATCGCCTGCTGAAGACCGGCTGAGCCGAGGCCGCCGTGAAAAGACACCATGCCGCGAGTCCCTGGCTGTTCCTCGCCCCCGGGCTGCTGATCGCCCTCTCCTTCGGTCTGTATCCGTTCCTCAGCACGGTGGCGCATTCCTTCACCGATGCCCGCACGCTCACCGCGGGGCAGTTCGTCGGGGGCGCGAATTACCGCGAATTGATCCACGACGCGATGTTCTGGACCGGGCTGCGCAACAGCGTGCTCTACGTCCTCGGGGTCGTACCGCTGCTGGTGGTCCTGCCACTGCTGCTGGCGATGCTGGTGCAGCGGCAGATTCCCGGGATCGCCTTCTTCCGGGCGGCGTTCTACACCCCGGTGGTCGCCTCGGTCGTGGTGGTGTCGCTGATCTGGGTGTGGCTGCTGGACGACCGGGGGCTGGTCAACGCGCTGCTGGAGGGGCTGGGCCTCGGGACGGCCGGGTTCCTCAGTGATCCGTGGCTGCTGCTGCTCAGCGCCATGGCGGTCACCGTCTGGAAGGGCCTCGGCTACTACATGATCATTTATCTGGCGGCGCTGGCCAACGTCCCCGGGGAGCTGCACGAGGCCTGTGCGGTCGACGGGGCCGGTGCGGTGCGCCGCTTCCTGACCGTGACGGTGCCCGCACTGCGTTCCACGATGGTGCTGGTGGCCGCGCTGTCGTCGGTCAATGCGTTCAAGGTGTTCTCCGAGATCTATCTGATGGCCGGCCCGACCGGCGGGCCCGGTGGTGAGGACACCACGCTGGTGATGCTCGTCCAGCAGGCCGGTACCGGCCTGTCCGGCCGGGTCGGCTATGCCTCGGCGCTGTCCGTCGTGGTCTTCGTGATCACCCTGGGGCTGATGCTGCTGGTGCTGCGCGCGAACCGCAAGGAGGAGGCATGAGCGCGACCGTGCCGCGGTATGTCCGCGCCGGGCGGCGGCTGCCGCGGTGGCAGCTGGCGCTGCGCTACGCGCTGCTGCTCGCCGTACTGGCGCTGACCGTCGGGCCGTTCCTCTGGCAGCTGTCCACCTCCCTCAAGGGCCCCGGTGAGGACATCTACCGCTATCCGCCGAGCCTGGTGCCGCATCAGGTGACGCTGGCGAACTACGCGGGCGTCGCCCGGATCATCCCGGTCTGGGACTTCGCCCTGAACTCCCTGAAGGTCGCCACCGCCAATGTGCTCACCAACTGCGCGGGCGCGGCGCTCGCCGGCTATGCGCTGGCCCGGCTGCGTTTCCGGGGCCGCCGGGCCGCGCTGGTGGTCTTCCTCATGGCGATGCTGGTCCCGGTCGAGAGCATCATGATCGCCCAGTTCGTGACGATGCGGACGCTGCAGCTCAACAACACCCTGCTCGGGGTGGTGCTGCCGGGCTGCATCGGCGCGATGAACGTGCTGCTGATGCGCAACGCTTTCGCGGCGCTGCCGTACGAGGTGGAGGAGGCGGCTTTCGTCGACGGCGCCAACGCCTGGCAGCGGTTCGTGCGGATCGCGCTGCCGTCGGTGCGGGGCACCCTCGCGGTGGTGGCGATCTTCGCCTTCATGGGGGCCTGGGACGACTTCCTGTGGCCGCTGATCGTGCTGAGCGACCAGTCGAAGTTCACCCTGACCGTCGGCCTGAACTTCCTGCACGGCACCTTCGCCGACAACCAGCGGCTGGTGGCGGCCGGCACCGTCATCGCCGTGCTCCCGCTGATCGTGCTCTTCGCCTGCCTCCAGCGCTCCTTCTTCCGCGGTGTCGGCGAGGGCGCCGTCAAGGGCTGAGCCCGGGCCGTCCCGCCGTAGCCCACCGCCTTCGACCCCACAGGAGTCCCATGCGATTCGGCGTCAACTACACGCCCACCCAAGGCTGGTTCCACCACTGGCTGGACTTCGACCTCGACGCGGTGCGCGCGGACCTCGACTCCGTCGCCGCGCTCGGCCTGGACCACATCCGGGTCTTCCCGCTCTGGCCGCTGTTCCAGCCGAACCGCACGCTGATCCGGCCGCGCGCCGTGGAGCAGCTGGTGGGGCTCGCGGACGCGGCGGCCGAGCGCGGGCTCGACGTCGCCGTCGACGGGCTGCAGGGCCATCTGTCCAGCTTCGACTTCCTGCCCGCCTGGACGCGGACCTGGCACCGCCGCAACCTCTTCACCGACCCGGAGGTACTGGCCGGCCAGGAGGAGTACCTGCGCACGCTGGCGGCCGCGCTCGCGGACCGCCCGCACTTCCTCGGGATGACGCTCGGCAACGAGATCAACCAGTTCTCCGACGGCCCGCATCCGGACCCGGACCACCTCACCGGCACGGAGGCCGCGGCCTGGCTGGAGCGGATGCTGGCGGCCTGCGAGCGCGGCGCACCGGGCCGGATGCATCTGCACGCCGCGTACGACGCCGCCTGGTACCGCGACGGTCATCCGTTCACGCCGGCGCAGGCGGCCCGGCTGGGTGCCGTGACGGCCGTGCATTCCTGGGTGTTCAACGGCACCGCGCAGCGCCACGGGCCGGCGGGCACCGCCACCGAGCAGCACGCCGCCTATCTCGTCGAGCTGTCCAAGGCGTGGGCGAGGGACCCGCACCGCCCGGTGTGGCTCCAGGAGGTCGGCGCGCCGGCACCGCACATCCCCGCGGAGCGGGCGGCGCACTTCACCGCGGCGACCGTCGCGGCCGTCCTGGACTGTCCGGACCTGTGGGGCGTCACCTGGTGGTGTTCGCACGACGTGTCCCGGTCGCTGGCGGACTTCCCGGAGCTGGAGTACGGGCTCGGGCTGCTCGGCACCGACCGTACGGTCAAGCCGGCCGGGCGGGCGCTGGCGGCGCTGGCCGCCGGGTGGCGCGGACGGGAGCACCGGCCGCCGGTGCGGAGCTGCGCGCTGGTCGTGGACGTGGGCGGGGCCGACACGGCGCCGCACCGGTCGGTGTGTGCGCCCGGCGGGCCGGTCTTCGAGGCATGGGCGGAGCTGGCCGCCCAGGGCGCCCGCCCGGCCCTCGTACTGGCCGAACTCGCCGAGGACCGGGAGCATTTGGCGTCCCGTGGCATCACCGAGGTCGTGTCACCCGACGAGGTGCGCGCAGCCGGCGGCCCGGCCCGCGCCGCGCGTCGTCGGCCGCCGTCCGTTCCCCATCGGAGGAGCACCTCATGACCCACCGCCCGCTGCCCGTCCCCCGCCGTCGTGTGCTGCTGGCCGGGGCGGGCGCCGCGGCCGCCCTGTTCGGCCCGCCGGTCACGGGCGGTGCGGTGGCCGCCGGCCGGCACCGCACCTCGGACCCGCTTCAGCCGTACGCGTCGTACTGGTTCCCCGATTCGCTGCCGGAGGGCACGCCGGACGACGGCGTGGTGTGGCGCAGCCTCGCGGCGTGGACGCCCGGGGCCGACCGGGACCTGCCGTTCAACACGGCGACGGTGCCGCTCGCCGAGCGGTTCACGCCGGTGCCGGCGAACACCTCGGCCCGTGCCGGGCAGGCCCGGATCAGCGCACTGGTGGCCTTCGACCACACCGCGGGCAACCCTTCGCAGGGCTCGGCGACCGCGGACACCTACGCGCCGACGCACTGGGCGTACCTCGACGAGCTGGTCTTCTGGGGCGGTTCGTCCGGCGAGGGCCTGATCCTCGCGCCGAACGCCCCGGTCGTGGACGCCGCGCACCGCAACGGCGTGCCCGTGCTGGGCACCGTCTTCCTGCCGCCGGCCGCCTACGGCGGGCAGCTGCGCTGGACCCGCGACCTGGTGCGGAAGGACGCCGCCGGCCGCTTCCCGCTCGCCGCGAAGCTGGCGCAGGTGGCCGCGGCGTACGGCTTCGACGGCTGGTTCGTCAACGCGGAGACCGGTGGCGGGGACGCCGCGCTCGCCGCCGACATGCAGGGCTTCCTGCGGGCGCTGCGCGCGGCGGGCGCCCGGCACGGGCTGCGCATCACGTGGTACGACGCGATGAACCGGACCGGGCAGGTCGGCTGGCAGGGTGCGCTGAACGACCTCAACCGGCCGTTCTTCCAGGACGCCGCCGGGCCGGTCGCCGACTCGATGTTCGTCGACTTCCGCTGGACCGCCCGGTCGCTGGCGGACTCGGGCCGTCTCGCCGGTCAACTGGGCCGCGGCCGTTACGAGTTGTGGGCCGGGGTCGATGTCGAATCGGCCGGCTGGGACACCCGCACGGACTGGGAGGCGATCGTCCCGGCCGGGCGCGACCACGTCGTCTCGTACGGCTTCTACCGGCCGGAGTGGACGCTGACGCATCTGCCGGAGGGGCGTACGCCGGGTGACTTCCATGCCGCGGACGACCGGTTCTGGTCGGGCGAGGCCCTGGATCCGACGGTGCCGGGCGGTGCGGGGGACGGCTGGCGGGCGCCCGCCGCGGTGGTCGCGGACCGGTCGGTGCTGACCGCGCTGCCGTTCGCCACCAGCTTCAACACCGGGCACGGGCTGCGCTGGTACGAGGACGGGCGCGCGGTCTCGGACGCGCCCTGGAGCCATCTCGGGTTGCAGGACGTGCTGCCGCCGCGGCGCTGGGCGGTGCGCACCGCGGGTGCCCGCCCGGAGGTCTCGCTGGACTTCGCCGCGGCCTGGCGCGGCGGCAGCAGTCTGCTGGTGCGTGGCGCGGCGGGCGCCCCGGCGACACTGGAGCTGTTCCCGGCGCGGCTGCCGGCCGGTGCGGAGACGGTGGTCGGCCTCACCCACCGCCTCGATCCGTCGTCGGGGCCGGTGACCGTCGAGGTGGCGGTGGCGCTACGGGACGCGCCGGCGCCGGGCGAGCCCGCTCCGTACGCCTTCCTGCCGGCGGGCACGCTGGAGCCGGGCGGCGGCTGGCGCACCGACACCGTACGGCTCGGTCCGCTGGTGCCGGGGACGGTCCGGGCGCTGGGGGTGCGGCTGACCGGCCGTGGCGGCGGTGCGGTGGCCTGGCGGCTGGGGGCGCTGGCGATCCAGGACCGTGCCGGGGCGCCGGCCGCGCCCGCCGGGCTGCGGGTCACCGGCCGCGCCACCGCCGACGGGGCGCTCGCCCTGCGGCTGCGCTGGAAGCGGGCCGCCGGGCCGGTGCGCCACTACGAGCTCCATCGCCAACTCCCGTCCGGGGCACGGCAGTTCCTCGGCGGGACCTGCGGCACGGCGTACTACGTCCGCGGGCTGCGGCGGGCCGCGGACGAGGTGGCCGCCCGGCTGGAGGTGCGCGCGGTGCACGAACTGTTCACCGTCTCGGCGCCCGCCCGCACCGACGTCCCCTGGTGACCGTCCGCCCTTCCCGGCCGCCCTTCCCGGCCGGCCTTCCTGCCCGAACTTCCTCGACGTCTCGACGCTACGGAGCCCCTCCATGCATGACGATCGCGCACTGGTCGAAGCCCGGCTCAAGCGGGTCCTGGACGAGCGCATCCGGCCGGCGCTCTACCCGGAGTCGGTCCCCCTGGAGGTCGCGGCCTGGGTCGCGCCCGGTGAGCCGGTGCCCGTGGCGGAGGGGCTGGCCGCCGCGCACACGCCGGTGAAGGTGGGTGATGCGTGGGGCGCTCCGTGGGGGACGACCTGGTTCCGGGTCCGCGGGCAGGTGCCGGCCGAGTGGGCCGGGCGGACCGTGGAGGCGGTGCTGGACCTGGGCTTCGACGAGCGGATGCCGGGGTTCCAGTGCGAGGCACTGGTCCACCGGCCGGACGGCAGCCCGGTCAAGGCGCTCAACCCGCGGAACCAGTGGGTGCGGGTGGGGGCGCCGGTACGCGGCGGGGAGCGTGTCGAATGGCATCTGGAGGCCGCGTCCAACCCGGTGATCCTGGACGTCCATCCGTTCCTGCCCACGCCGCTGGGCGACCGGGAGACCGCGGGCAGTGCGCCGCAGTACCGGCTGGCGCGGATGGACCTGGCGGTGTTCGACACCGAGGTGTGGGAGCTCGTCCAGGACCTGGAGGTGCTGGGCGAGCTGATGGCGGAGCTCCCGGTGGACGGTCCGCGGCGCTGGGAGGTGCTGCGGGCGGTCGGCCGGGCGCTGGACGCGGTGGATCTGCAGCGCGTCAACGCGACGGCCGGGGCGGCCCGTTCGGAGCTGCGGGAGGTGCTGGCGGCGCCCGCGGGGGCCTCGGCGCACCGGATCAGCGCGGTGGGGCACGCCCACATCGACTCGGCGTGGCTGTGGCCGCTGCGTGAGACGGTCCGGAAGGTGGCGCGGACCACGTCGAACATGACGGCGCTGCTGGCGGACGAGCCGGAGTTCGTCTACGCCATGTCGCAGGCGCAGCAGTACGCGTGGCTCAAGGAGCACCGGCCGGAGGTCTACGCCCGGGTCAAGGAGGCGGTGGCAAAGGGCCGGTTCGTGCCGGCGGGCGGGATGTGGGTGGAGTCGGACACCAATATGCCGGGGTCCGAGGCGATGGCCCGGCAGTTCGTGCACGGCAAGCGGTTCTTCCTGGAGGAGTTCGGCGTCGAGAACGAGGAGGCGTGGCTGCCGGACACCTTCGGGTTCGCCGCCGGGCTGCCGCAGATCATCCGGGCGGCGGGCGCGAAGTGGCTGCTGACCCAGAAGATCTCCTGGAGCCAGGTCAATTCCTTCCCGCACCACACCTTCCGCTGGGAGGGCATCGACGGCACCCGGATCTTCACCCACTTCCCACCCGTGGACACCTACAACTGTCAGCTGTCGGGCGGTGAACTCGCCCACGCGGTACGGAACTTCAAGGACAAGGGGGTGGCCCGGCACTCGTTGGCGCCGACCGGCTGGGGCGACGGAGGCGGCGGCACCACCCGCGAGATGGTCGCCAAGGCCCGGCGGCTGCGCGATCTGGACGGTTCGCCGACGGTGGTGTGGGAGAAGCCCGCGGACTTCTTCGCGCGGGCGGAGGCGGAGTACCCGCAGGCGCCGGTATGGGTGGGCGAGCTGTATCTGGAGCTGCACCGCGGGACCCTGACCAGCCAGGCGAGGACCAAACGCGGCAACCGGCGCAGCGAGCAGCTGCTGCGTGAGGCGGAGCTCTGGTCGGCGACCGCCGCCGTCAAGTGCGGGCACCGGTATCCGTACGAGGAGCTGGACCGCCTCTGGAAGACGGTGCTGCTCCACCAGTTCCACGACATCCTGCCCGGTTCGTCGATCGCCTGGGTGCACCGGGAGGCGGCGGCGACGTACGCGGCGGTCGCCGCCGAGCTGGAGGGGCTGATCGCGGGCGCGCTGACGGCGCTGGCCGGCGGCGGGGACAGCGGGCTGGTGGCCAACTCCGCGCCGCACGCCCGGGGCGGGGTGGCGGCCGGTGCGCTGGCACCACCGGTGGCCGAGGGCCCGGAGGTGTCCGTCGCACCCCGCGACGACGGCGGTTTCACGCTCACCAACGGTCTGCTGCGGATCGGGATCGACGGCCGCG
This sequence comes from Streptomyces sp. NPDC048197, assembly GCF_043202395.1. Classification (NCBI taxonomy): domain Bacteria; kingdom Bacillati; phylum Actinomycetota; class Actinomycetes; order Kitasatosporales; family Streptomycetaceae; genus Streptomyces; species Streptomyces sp. NPDC048197. The sequence goes on along the minus strand of NZ_JBIDAJ010000027.1, from coordinate 5,772 downwards.
GGCTGGTGGTCTCCGCGTACGACCTGGCGGCCGGCCGCGAGACGGTGGCTCCCGGGGCGGCGGCGAACCTGCTGCAGATCCACCCCGACTTCCCGAACATGTGGGACGCCTGGGACGTGGATGCGTTCTACCGCGATGTGGTCACCGATCTGACGGACGCGGACGAGGTGGTCCTCGGTGCGGTGGGCCCGGACGCCGCCACGGTGCGGGTGTCCCGTACGTTCGGGGACTCGCGGGTGGCGCAGTCGCTGACGCTGGCGCGCGGGCAGCGGCGGCTGGACATCGACACCGAGGTCGACTGGCACGAGACGGAGAAGTTCCTCAAGGCCGCGTTCCCGCTGGACGTGCACGCCGAGCGGTACGCCGCGGAGACCCAGTTCGGGCATCTGTACCGGCCCACGCACACCAACACCAGCTGGGAGGCGGCCAAGTTCGAGGCGTGCGCGCACCGGTTCGTGCACGTCGGGGAGCCGGGCTGGGGCGTGGCACTGGTCAATGACGCGCTCTACGGCCATGACGTGACCCGTACCGTCCGGGACGACGGCGACCGCGGCACCACCACGACCGTGCGGCTGTCGCTGCTGCGCGCCCCGCGCTTCCCGGACCCGGAGACCGACCAGGGCCGGCACCGTTTCCGCTACGCGCTGGTGCCCGGCGCCGGGATCGCCGACGCGGTGCGCGAGGGCCACCGGATCAATCTGCCGGAACGCCGGATCACCGGTGCGGCCGCGGTGCCGCCGCTGGTCGCGGTCGACAACGACGCGACGGTGGTGACCGCGGTGAAGCTCGCCGACGACGGGAGCGGCGATGTGGTCGTCCGTCTCCACGAGGCCCACGGCGGGCGTGCGACCGCCGTCCTCAGCACCGGGTTCGAGCTGACCGGCGCGGTCGCCACCGATCTGCTGGAGCGCCCGTGGGAGGACGGTCCGGCGCTCGACCGGGAGGGGAACTCCGTGCGGATGCGGCTGCGCCCGTTCCAGATCGTCACGTTGCGGCTGCGCCGGGCGGGCGGCGCCCGGTAGCCGGTCGGCGCGGCGGGGAACGGATCAGGGCGTGTCTCCCCGATCCGGCCGCAGCAGGGAACGGGCGCGGCCGGTCCGGGCCCCGCGTCCGGGGCTGCGGCCGTGGTCCGCCGCCGGCGGGTGCGCGGCGCCCCGGCCCGGGTCCCCGGCCGGATCCAGGCCCAGCATGTCCATCAGCAACGACAGGTCCGCCGCGTCCCGCGCCCGGCCGGCCAGCGCCTTGCGGGCGAGCCGGCGTTCCTCGTCACCCGGTGCGGCACGGGCAGGGTCCTCGGCACTGCGGTGTTCTTCGCTCACCGCTGCATTCTCGGCCGGACCGCGGTGCCGTGCCCGTCGAGCGCTCCCGGGGCGCCTGCTACGGAACCGGCCGGGGCGCACAGGGCCGTTCGGGTGAACCGGTCCGCGCCGGGGCCCCCGCACCGCATCGTCCCGCCGACCGGGCGCGAGGGAACCCACACCACCCCTTTTCCCTCTATATGAGCACGTGCAAGGGCACGTGCCGTTGATCCACCGCCCCGGAGTCCCCGTTGAAACACCCCTACGCCGTCGCGCTCGCGGCCGCCCTCGTCGCTTCCTGCGCACTGCTCACCGGCTGCTCGGAGAGCGGCCAGCCGGTCGACTTCAACGCCGGCGGCAAACCCGACGGGGCCGCGCCCGTCAAGCCCGTGGACGCGGACACCCGTATGCCGACGGGCCCGAAGAGCGACTTCCGGGTCACCCGGACGCTCGACGACGGCACGCACATCGCCCGGACCACGCTCAAGGGCCGCAAGTCCGGGGTCACCGGCAGCGTCTGGGTCTGGGCGCCGAAGGAGTACCAGGACCCGAAGTACGCCAAGAGCGGATTCCCGGTGCTGATCGCGCTGCCGGGCGGGCTGGGCAGCCCGCAGGACGCCGACGGGGTCACCAATTACTGGGTCGGCGGCGACATCAAGCTCCAGGAGAACCTCACCCGGTGGACCGCGGAGGGCAAGAGCCTGCCGTTCATCGTGGTGATGCCGATGCTCAACCCGGACACCCGGTACCACGACGCCAGCGACATACCCGGACAGCAGAAGATGGGCACCTGGCTGACGGAGGACGTGGTGGACCTGGCGAAGGCCAACTTCCGCACCTACCGGTCCCGCGACGGCTGGGCGTTCATGGGCTCGTCCTCGGGCGGCTTCGCCGGGCTGAAGTCCGTCCTTGCGCACCCGGACAAGTTCAAGGCGGCGATCGCCAGCGGACCGGACATCGTGCCCGACTCCCCGCTGTGGGCCGGGCACCAGGCGGAGAAGGACGCCAACGACCCGGAAAAGCTTGCCCGACGGCTGCTCCGGAAGGGCGGCCCGGACGTGTACCTCGCCTTTCAGGTGGGCACCCGGGAGTCCCGGGCCGTCACCCTGCCCGTCCAGAAGTTCCGCACCACTTACGGCAAGGGCCCGATACACACCGCGCTGCAGCTGATACCCGACGGCCGGCACAACGCCTGGGACTACCAGAAGGGCATGGCCGACGGTTCCCTGAAGTTCATCAGCGACCACCTGAAGGCCCCGGTTCCGAGCCGTTCCTGACTCCGGGCGCGCGGATGCAGATCACCTGAGTGGGGGAGATCCTGGAGGGGCGGGGGCCGTCCCGAGGAGGTCACACCATGTCCGTGATGGACAAGCTCAAGCAGATGCTGAAGGGGCACGAGGAGCAGGCCGGCAAGGGCGTCGACAAGGGCGGCGACATGCTCGACGAGAAGACCCGGGGCAAGTACTCCGGGCAGGTCGACACGGCCCAGGACAAGCTCAAGGAACAGCTCGGCCGGGACCAGGACCAGCCGCCGCAGACCTGACCGAACGGGTTTTCCCAAGGGCGGTGCCGGACCGCCGCCCCGCCCGTACGCTGTGCGGATGATCTCCGTGTCGTCCGCCCGGCTGACCCCTGACGTCCTGCTGCGCCCCGCCACGGCAAGGGACGCCGCCGGCCTCGCCCGGTCCTACCGGCGCAGCCGGGACCATCTCCGCCGCTGGGAGCCGGACCGGGACGACGCGTTCTTCACCACCGACGGCCAGGCGGCCCGGCTGCGCGGCCTGCTCGCCGAACGGAGCGCCGGGCAGACCATGCCGTGGGTGCTGGAGCGGCGGCCGGACGACGGTGCCGGGGAGCCCGAGGTCGTCGGCGCGATCACGCTGACCGGGATCGTGCTGGGACCGTTCCGCAGCGCCAACCTGGGCTACTGGATCGACGCGGGCCAGCTGCGCCGCGGCCTGGCCTCGGCCGCGGTGACCGCGGTCTGTGCCGCCGCCGATGCCGAGCTGGGCCTGCACCGCGTCCAGGCGGGCACCCTGGTCGACAACCTCGCGTCCCAGCGCACGCTGCTGAAGTGCGGTTTCACCGCGTTCGGCACGGCCGAGAACTATCTGCACATCAACGGCGCCTGGCGCGACCACCGGCTGTTCCAGAAGATCCTCAACGACCGCCGCCCGTAAGGCCGCGGCCACATCCGGACACGGCGGGGCGCCCGCCCCCGGACGGGAACGGGCGCCCCTTGCCGCGTGCCGCGGACGGGTCAGGCCAGCCGGATCTTCTCCGCCTGCGGGCCCTTGTGGCCCTGGGTGACCTCGAACGTCACCTTCTGGCCCTCCTGGAGCTCGCGGTAGCCGGTGGCGTCGATGTTGGAGTAGTGCGCGAAGACGTCGGCGCCGCCGCCGTCCTGGGCGATGAAGCCGAAGCCTTTCTCCGAGTTGAACCACTTCACGGTGCCGGAAGCCATATCTGTCTCCTTCGTTCAAGGGGCTCGGATCGGGTTCCGCGACTTGCGGCACCCGGAGGTGATCGCCTTGGGTCCGGAGACGCACCGCACACGCACACGCACAGCAAGAACGCCCGTGAATGCGACACGGGCGCCCGGTACTTCGGAACCACGACAGCTGTTCAGGACGCTACACCGAGCAACGCCCGGCGGGCGGCAGGTCCGTGACGGACGCGTCGCCCTTCACCGGGCCAGGGCCACCGGATGTCCTCCGTATACCTGACCTATCGGATGTTTGTGCGGGGCCGGCGGGTTGGCCCGTCCACCTGACTGCCTGACTGACCGTCAGGCCCGCTCCCGGTCCGCAGCCGTTTCCGAAACCGCCTCCGCACCCGCTTCCGGAACCGCCTCCGGGGCCTTCCCGGCCGCGGCCTCCGGGGCCTTCCCCGCCGCCGTTTCCGGGCCCTTTCCGGCCGCCGTTTCCGTGGCCGCGCACGGCTTGCGGCGCCGCCACCACAGCCCGGTGCCGAGCCCGGCGGCCGCGATCACCCCGACCGCCGCGGCCGACGTCAGCAGCCACCGCCGGCGCCCCGCGCCGTCGGCGTCCCCCGGGGCACCGGCCACGTGCAGGGGCTGCAGCGATGCCGGCCGGTGGGCGACGTGCCCGGCCCCGGCGTCCCGCCAGCCCGGGGCGACACCCGGCAGCATGGCCACCGCGGCGGCCCGGGGAGCCACCTCGAAGCCCCAGTCCAGCAGCGCCCGGGTCTCCTCGTAGACCGCGTTCGAGGCGCCGGACTGCGGGTTCATCACGGTGACCAGCAGCGTCCGGCCGTCCCGCCGGGCCGCCGCGACCAGGGTGTTGCCGGCATGCGTCGTGTAGCCGTTCTTCACCCCGATCAGTCCCTCGTACGGGCGTACGCCGTGCGAGCCGACCAGCAGCCGGTTGGTGTTCTGGATGCCGAACGCGTCCGGGCCGCCGCCCTGCGGGAGTTGGGCCCGTTTCGTCGCGGCGAACTCCGCGAAGTCGGGGTTGGTCAGCCCGGCCTGCCCGAAGAGCGACAGGTCGTAGGCGGAGGAGACCTGCCCCGGGGTGTCGAAGCCGTCCGCGGACTCCACCCGGGTGTCGCGGGCACCGAGGCGGCGCGCGGTCTCCTGCATGTCGTCGATGGTCTTGTTCCAGCCACCGTTCATGGCGGCCAGGGTGTGCACCGCGTCGCTCCCGGAGCTGAGGAAGACGCCGTGCCACAGGTCGGCGACGTGGTACGGCACCTCCTCCTGGAGCCCGGCCATCGAGCTGCCCGCCTCGATGCCGGCCAGGTCCTCCATGGAGACGGTGTGCACCGTCCCCTGGGAGAACTTCGGCAGCACGGTCAGCGCGAACAGCGTCTTGAGCGTACTGGCGGGCGGCAGCGGCCGATGGGCGTCCTTGGCGGCCAGCACCTTGCGGCTCCCCAGGTCCGTCACCATCCACGACAACGCGGAGACCATCGGCGGCTCCGGTACGTCCCGCCGGGCCACGAACTGCACTCCGCGCCGGTCCAGCCGGCTCCCGGCATCGGCCGCGGGGCGGGCCCCGGCCCGCGGATCGTCGACGCCGTACGGGCCATCGGCCCGTACGCTCCGGCACGCGCCGATGGCCGGTGCCGGAGCGGGCACGGCCAGCAGTCCGGCGGCACAAAACGCCACGACGGTCACGGCTCTGACGGGGGCCCATCTCGCGCTCGACATGAGCCCACGCTAAGAACGACGGGGGCGGGGCGCTGGTTGGCCTACGCCATCCGGTGACTTCCCACGTACTTGGCTGTCCCGCCGCGGGGCTTGCCGTTGTGCGCTTGGCGGCGCCCCGCACGTACTCGTCTGTCCCGCCGCGGGGCTTGGTCGCCGTTGCGCCTGCGGCGGGCTGGGTTTGTGGTGGGTGCGGTGACGGGCCTGCGGGGCCGGTGTTTGGGACTGCTGTCGCTTTACGTCCCAAACACCGGCCCCTCCGGCCCGTCCCCTCCCGTTGGGGGAGTGTGCGGGTGGGTGGGGGCG